>CAIMUZ010000212.1 GCA_903844775.1 uncultured Burkholderiales bacterium
CATTTCAGCATCCGACATTGGCACCTTCTTCATGGCGCTGGGTTTGGTTCTCATCACGCAAGCCTTCTTGGCCAAAACCGTGACCGGTCGCGCCATGCAAGCAGTGGCACAAAACACAGAAAGCGCTTCCGTGTTGGGCATCAACGTACCGCGCATGATTTTTTACACTTTCGCCATCAATGCCATCTTGGCAGCCGCTGCTGCGCTCTTGGTCACCCCCATTTATTTGGCCAAGTTTGACATGGGCGAATCTTTGGGCACCAAGGCGTTCTTCGCGGCCATCATTGGCGGGTTCAACAACACGCGAGGTGCGTTACTGGGTGGCTTGATTGTGGGTGTCAGCGAAAACTTGGCTGCAGCCTACATTTCTTCAGCCTACAAAGATGCGGTGGCGCTGATTATTTTCATGGTGGTGATTTTGTTCAAACCTCAAGGTCTCTTAGGCCGTAAAGAGGAGCGCAAAGTATGAAACAGCTCAATCTCTTGATCGGCTTGGCGCTGCTGGTGGTCGTGGCCATCGTGCCCGCCTATTTGAAAAACTATGGCGTTCACATCTTCACCACGTGGTTGGTGTTCATCATTGCCACCATGGGTCTGAATTTGACTGTGGGCTATGCCGGTCAAAAATCTTTAGGCCATGCGGCCTTCTTTGGCATTGGCGCCTACACCGTGGCCATTTGCTTAAAAGCGGGTATCAGCTTTTGGCTAGCCTTGCCTGCAGGCGCAATGTTGTGTTTCTTCACGGGACTGATCGTTGGCTTTCCAGCGCTGCGCGTACAGACCATTTACTTGGCGTTTGCCACCTTGGGCTTTAACACCGCCGCATGGTTAGTGATGCGCAACGAAGAGTGGCTTACTGGTGGTACGTTTGGCATCAACAACATTGCGCGCCCCAGTTTGGGGGGCATGAGCTTTGATGGCAATTTGGCCTACTACAGAATGGTTTTGGTCTTTACCGTGCTGATGGCCTTGATCTTGGCTGGCTTGTTGCGATCGCCTTGGGGTAAAGCCTTCACAGCACTTCGCGATAATCCAATTCGCGCTGAAAGTCTTGGCATTGACACCCGCGGTTACACCCTGATGAGCTTTGCCATCGGCGCAACTTTCGCCGGCACTGCAGGTGGCCTTTATGCCTCGCAAGTAGGGTTCATTGACCCTGCTCTCTTTACAGTTGGCGCATCCATCATGATGTATTTGATGGTCGTGGTGGGCGGACCTGGTTATTTCTTAGGGCCCATTCTAGGATCGGCAGTGGGCGTGGTTTTGCCCGAGTGGTTGCGCTTTGCACAAGGGTGGTATTTATTTGTGTTTGGCAGTGCGGTGGTCTTGCTCATGATTTGGCTGCCCGATGGCTTGCTCAGCTTGCCAGACCGTATTCGTGCACGTCGCCAATCTCGTCAAGAATCTGAAGCCCGTCGGTTGAGCGCACAACCAACACAGTCGGCTCAAAATGGAGGTGCCGCATGATCGCGCCCGTCTTGCAAGTTCATCATTTGAAAAAAGCCTATGGCGCCATTCAGGCTGTCGGAGGGGTTTCTTTTGATGTCCGTCCTGGCGAAATTTTTGGTGTGATTGGCCCCAACGGATCAGGCAAAACCACCCTGTTCAATAGCATGTTGGGGCAAATCAAACCGGATGAGGGTCGCATTGAACTCAAAGGGAAAGATGTCACCAAGCTGGGTCCTCTGGAATTGAGCCGCCGAGGTGTCGGCCGAACTTTTCAGACACTTCAAGTATTTGGAAAAATGACCGTTCGTGACAATCTGATTGTTGCAGCACAAGAACATCAAGGCACCATGTTCAGCCGCATGTTTGCACCGACTGATTCCAACTTGGGCGATAAAGCAGATGCTTTGATTGACCAATTTAGAATTTCTCATGTGGCTCACAAAAAAGCGGGTGAGTTAAGTTACGGCCAACAAAAGTTGGTGGACATTGCCATGGCCTTCATGAGCGAACCCGACCTCGTCTTGCTAGACGAACCCTGCGCGGGTGTGAATCCTTCTTTGGTCAGCGGCATCAGCACCTTGTTGCGTGAGCTTAATCAAACCCGCAAGGGCTCTTTTGTGGTCATTGAACACAACATGGACTTTGTCATGGGTCTGTGCCACCGCATCATGGTGATGGTGGAAGGCAAAGTTCTGGCCATAGGCACCCCCGAAGAAATTCGCGCCAACAAACAAGTACTTGACGCCTACTTGGGAAGCTGAAAATGACAACAAACAATGACATCAGCAGCGCAGACGCATGCATTGAATTCCAAGATGTGATTTCGGGTTACAAGGATTTCATGATTCTGAACAACCTGTCATTCAAAGCACGCCGCGGTGCCATCACTTTATTGATGGGCCCTAACGGTGCAGGCAAATCAACTGTGCTCAAAACGCTGTTTGGTCTTCTCAAGCCCCGACAAGGTCAGGTCCTTTTGAATGGCGAAAAAATCAACGGTGCCAGTCAGAAAGATTTGCTGGCAAAAGGCATTGCCTTTGTACCGCAGGGTCGCAATTTATTTGGTCAACTCACCGTGTATGAAAACCTAGAATTGGGTGGCATTACCCTGGGCATGAAGACCACGCACGAGCGAATCCCTGAAGTTCTGGCGCTCTTTCCTCGGGTGAAAGAACGTTTGAACTCACGCGCGGCGTCACTCTCGGGAGGTGAGCAAAAACAATTGGAAATTGGCCGCGCATTGTTGCTACGCCCGCAGGTCTTGCTGATCGACGAGCCCTCGATTGGTCTGTCGCCCATGGTGGTACTAGATGTTTTCAAGCTGCTGCGCAAGCTGTCCACACAAGGCACTACGGTACTCATCGTAGAACAAAATGTGAAGAGCGCCTTGGCTTATTCGGATGACGCAATTGCCATGGAATCAGGCCGCCTGGTTTTACACAAACCTGCCTCTGAAATTTTAAGCGACCCCACCATGGAACGTTTGTTCTTGGGTGGTGCGCACGTTGCAGCAAGCACGCCCTGAGACCTTAGATTGATGTCGGTCAAGCTAGAAAATAAACCTTAGCATGGGATTTTAGGCCAACAACTGATCGCGCATATCTCGTTTCACCAACTTGCCATTGGCATTGCGGGGCAGCGGCGTGGTTGACAATGTGAAGCTCTCAGGCACTTTGTAATCGGACAATTGCTGGCGGCAAAAATCACGCAGTTCGTTTTCAAAATCACCTGGTGTTTTGAGCATGACAAATGCGTGCACACGTTCGCCCAAGACAGGGCAAGGCTTGGACAAGACCGCGCACTCTTGTACCGCAGGGTGCGCATAAAGTACGTTTTCTACTTCAATGGTGTAGATCTTGTAACCGCCCCGATTGATCATGTCTTTCTTGCGGTCAACCACTTTGACGTAGCCTTGTGCATCCATCGAACCGATGTCGCCTGAACGCCAAAAGCCAGCCGTGAAATTATCTTGCGTAGCCTCAGGATTGTTCCAGTAGCCAGGTACAACTTGCGGGCCCTTGATCCAAATTTCACCCAATACATCATGCGGCACTTCACAACCGTTATCGTCCATCACCCGTATTTCTACGCAAGCTAAAGGCATCCCCACCGTATTGTTGTGCGCGGTGGTTTGGCCAGGCGGCATCAAGGTTGAGGGTGATGTGGTTTCAGTCGAGCCATAGCAGTTCATGAGCATGAGTTTGGGCACCGTGCGCGCCAAACGCTCAATGGTGGCCACCGGCATGGGGGCACCACCAAAGGCACCAATGCGCCAGCCCGACAAGTTGTAGGCATCGAAGTCGCTTTGCAGCAGGCACAGGTTGTACATGGCAGGCACCATGACGGTGTGCGTCATGAGCTCTTGCTCCGCCAATTTCAAAAAATCTACGGCCTTGAAGCTTGGCATGATGACCAACTTGCCAGCGACCAAGGCCAGCGTTGTCACCATCGCAATCAAGCCAGTCACATGACTGAGAGGTACCGCTGCAATGGAGCTATCGCGCTGAGTGAGGCTCATGCCAAATTGATAATGCAAAGAAGAGTGCACGATGCTGAGATGCGTCAACATAGCGCCTTTAGGCCGCCCTGTGGTTCCCGAAGTGTAGAGAATGACCGCAGTGTCTTCTTGTTCTACAGGCGCAATGGGCGGCACTTCGACATCTAAAAGCAAATCTTCAAACAAATCCGACCCCTGACATGCCATGATTGAAACGCGATGTTGGAGTGCAGGAGCATCTTGTGCGGAAGGCAATAAGTGACGCAAGTCAGCTTCATGAATCACCATCACCGCAGCGCAGTGCGACAACATGTAGGCCAAGCCAGGCGCTTGTTCTCGAATGCTGATAGGTACAGCGATGGCACCCAAATGCGCCAATGCAAACAGTGCCACTACAAATTCGTTGCGGTTGCCCAGTAACAGGGCCACACGGTCACCCGCTTTGATACCGCGTTTGACAAAGCCTGCTGCCAAGCGAGAAGACTGCTGCTGCAGTTGCGAATACGTTAGTCGCTTTGAGCCGCAGACCAAGGCATCGCCAGATGCGTTGCGCGCCACAGCATCTTGCAACAATTGATACAGGCTATGGGGACGCTCTGCAAAGCAAGGCACAACGCGGTCCTTGTAGTGCGACTCTTGCCGCATTGCAGGCCACAAATCTTTCCAATCGCTCATGGCAATTCCTTCTTCACTGAATTCGACCCATCGACCAAACGCAAAGCGAGGGTTTGCGAATCAATGTCCAAATCTAGCAGCAACCAAATGGCGGCTTTTTGCCAATGCAGGCCGGGTCTTAAGGTGGCATAAACGCCACCGCTGAGCGCTTCTGGCATGACAAATTTTAAGGCACGCAAGCCTGGCACGTCGTACCGAATCACTGGGCCTGGTACCACTTTGTTCAACATGTTTTGTACGGCAGGTGCACTTAAAGCTTGGCTCAGCAAAGCATAAGCGGCATCGTCTGCCGCCACCAAGGTCAGGTCGAGCATGTCCCCTTTGTCGCCAGCGCGCCCGACAGCGATGTCACCCACTCTCATGACTGGCTCCAAAGAATATTGGTTTTCACAAGCGCTGGATCGATGAAGCCGTCTAAGATTTCAATCCGATTTCGTTTTTCGCTGCGCACACTGCAACCGCCAGCGGGCCCCGAAAGTGTGAGCGAATAAATTTCATCCTCTATGACTTGTGCCATTTCAGCGTCTTGGCATCTTGCCGAAACATGTACCCGCAGCTCAGCAGGTGGCGGCGCCGACAATGAGCCTGCGCGCAAAATGGCATTCACACCGACCAAATCAATGGCCACATCGTCATCACTCCAAGCTGCTAAACGCATGCGCAATGTATCTGCTGCGCGCTTGGCTCTTTCCCAAGCGCCTGTGCCAGCAAAACCAATTTCACAATCGACAATGAAACCGGGCAATTCAATGAAGCCAGCCACTTTCAAAGTGGGTGGCGGACCCGAAGTGCGAGCGCCTGTCATTCGAATTTTGTGATGACCGATTTGTTCAAAGCGAATACCGCTGAAGTCGAGCACCAAATCGGGCGTGGCATAACGCGACGGGTCATGCACCTCATACAACAATTGCAAGGTGCATGTGAGGGCATCCACAATGGCGGGGGCACCGTCAAGCACCGTGATGTCTGCACTGCCGTCGGCGTACACATGTGCCAATGGGTAGCCAAGGGCTGCAAAGTCAGCAGCCGACAAAGGGTTGCCAGGCTGGGGGCCGCCCAGTGTGTCGTAATTACCACCTGTGAGTTGACCGCCACACTCTAGCAAGTGACCCACCGTCAGTGCGCCTGCCAAAGCATCGGGGTTTGGGTTCAAGTACTGTCGAACAGGCGCTGCAAACAAAGCCGAGTCAGCCACGCGGCCCGTCACCACCACATCGGCGCCCGCCTCCAAGGCTTCCGCCATGGGCACACAACCCAAGTAGGCATGGGCACCAATCAATTTGCCTGTGACGGGTTTCAGCCACTTCACTTTGTCTGCCATTGAGATGACATCGTCGCCTTCCACAGCGGCCACCTTCAAACCAGAAACACCCAAGCTCTTGGCCAATTGCGCAATGGCAATGCCCGCCGCGCGCGGATTGGCTGCACCCAAGTTAGAGATGATTTTGCAGCCCGTCCTAGCAGCCGCTGGAAGCAACGGGGTCAATCTGCGACGCAAACGCGGATCAGCACCTGCTTGCGGATTGTCTGCACGCGCTTTGATAGCAGGTACCAAAGTACGCTCAGCCAAACACTCCAGCGCCACCGCATCCACTTGGCCCGAGCCAGCCAGCGCCACGGCAGGATCAACGCGATCACCGGCAAAACCGGCACCAGAACCAATGCGATAGACAGGCTTTGATTGACTGCTCATAGTTACTTTCATTCAATCATGGATTGACCACTAGCTCAGGGTCAATGAGTCGAACTCGGCGATCAACGTAATAGCCGCCGTACTCGGTGTATTTCAACACACCACAACCGCATGTTGTGCAGCCAAAAACATCGCAGCGGTTATACGGGAAGTACTTTGGCGCAATAGGCGCAAGGGGCGATTCATACCGAGTCCCATTCGGGTGAAACTCTTCAAATGTGGGCTCTATTTGCCCCTCTGGCAGCGCTTCGCGCAGAGTGCCCTTGGCTTGCATTTGGTCAGCTGGCCAGCGATCCTCACTCACGCTCTCCCAGCCTTGACAGTTTTTAAGGGCACAAGTGCATTGGGCGGGATGCATCTGACTTAAGGCTTTAAGTTGATCAAAATTTAGGGTGGGCATAGCGCGATTATGCAGTGCTGACGGGCTTGAGAAGAAAGGAAACTATTGAAACGCAAAGCAACGTAATTCAAGTTTCAAACCGATAAAGTGCTTGCGGGTTGGTCACCAACAATTGGTGTAGGGCTTCTGCGCTAGGTGCAATTTTTGAGAGCGCGTTGACCAACTCACCATCATCGGGAATGTGGGTGTGATTGGGATGGGGCCAATCCAAACCCCAAACACATTGCTGCGGAAAGTCTGCTACTAAACGTGCAGCCAAATGGACCGCCATCGGATAGCCGCTGCCAGCGCGCGACGCCGATTCAATTCGATCGATACCACTCACTTTGACATGCACATTGGCGTTGTCCAGCAAGCGCATCAGCGCCTGAAAATCTGCATGGTTTTCACCCAGGGTGGCGTCAACCCGCCCCATGTGATCGATCACAACAGGGACTGCACTCTTGAGCAAAGCCGAACCCACGGTATGAACCAATTCACTTTCAAAATGAACTTGCAAATGCATACCCAATTCAGCCAAACGGGGTGTGAGTTGGAGAACGTCATTGACGTCATAGCCACCGGCAAGGTGCTTCATGAAATTAAACCGAAGAGCACGAAAACCAGAAGCAGCCAATCGCTTGAGCTCTTCATTTGACACATTGATGTCCACCAGCGCCACACCCAAGTAATGACCGCCACCGGCATCGATCGCATCTTCCACCACGGTATTGTCGTTGCCATGCACCACAGATTGAACAATGATGCAACGCTCTATGCCCATTTGCTTGTGCAACGCAAACAATTTTTCCTTAGGTGCATCTGCAGGCGTTATTTTTCTTGTGGATGAAAAAGGAAACTGAGCACGTGGGCCAAACACATGCACATGGGCGTCACAAGACTTTGCTGGCAAACTGAGTGTGGGCAGCGTTGGCGTGTCCAAATAAGTTTGAAAACTATTTTCAGGGGGCGAAGGATGCGACATATCAGATCTCTTGCCGTTAATTTGATGAGGAACTGATTGGCAAGTCAATCATGCTTGAAAGTGTTTGCACATCCAGCCCTTCGACCATGTCGATGAGCGTGAGGCCTTGCGGGCCACAGGCCAGGGTTGCAAGGTCTGAATAAATGCGACTGACACAAGCGACACCCGTTAAAGGGTAAGAACAGGCCGACACCAATTTGCTGTCACCCTTCTTGGTCAGCAAGTCCATCATGACCCAAGTTTCCTTGGCACCTACCGCCAAATCCATAGCGCCACCCACAGCCGGAATAGAACCTTCTTCGCCTGTGCTCCAGTTGGCCAAGTCACCTGTGACCGAAACCTGAAAAGCACCCAACACACAGATGTCAATGTGGCCGCCGCGCATCATGGCAAAGCTGTCGGCATGGTGAAAAAAAGCGCCTCCCTTCAGCATCGTGACGGGTTGCTTACCCGCATTGATCAAATCAAAATCTTCTTCGCCAGGCGCAGGGGCTGGTCCCATGCCCAAAATACCGTTTTCACTTTGAAGAATGACTTCACGTTGTGGAGGGATAAAGTTGGCAACCAAGGTAGGCTGTCCAATTCCCAAATTCACATAAGCGCCTTCAGGGATGTCTTGGGCAACACGCTGCGCCAGTTCTTGTTTGGTTCTGGGTTTGTAATTGCTCATTTGAAACCTCCACCTTCGGTGGCTTTGTGATCGATGCGAACAATTTTGGTCACAAAAATGCCAGGGGTGATCACAGACTCAGGATCCAACTCGCCCAAGGCCACAATTTTGTGCACAGAGGCTACCGTTTTCTTCGCCGCCATGGCCATGACGGGACCAAAGTTGCGCGCCGCTTTTCGATAAACCAAGTTGCCCCACCTGTCGCCAGCTTCTGCTTTGATCAAGGCCAAATCGCCGTGAATGGGGTACTCAAGCACATAATGTTTGCCATTGATCAAGCGCGTCTCTTTGGGCGTGCCATCGGCATTCAAGGCCATCAGGGTGCCGTACCCTGTCGGCGTAAAAAATGCCCCCACGCCTGCGCCTGCAGCACGCAAACGCTCGGCCAAATTGCCTTGCGGTACCAATTCCAACTCGACTTTCCGGGTTCGATACAGCTCATCAAACACGTAAGAATCGGTCTGCCTGGGAAAGCTGCAAATGATTTTACGAATGCGCCCGGCTTTCAGCAGCGCTGCCAAACCATGCTCAGCATTGCCAGCGTTGTTGTTGACCACCACCAAGTTGCGCGCACCTTGGTCAATCAGCCCATCAATCAACTCACTGGGAATGCCGGCTGTGCCAAAGCCACCAATTAAAACTGTAGCCCCATCTGGCGTGTCGGCCACAGCCTCAGCGATGGTGTCTGCGATTTTATTGATCATTGAAAAATTGAACTCGCAAAATCAAGTGTGTCGTACAAAGTGTTGGCGGAAGGTATTGAAAAACATAGGCCTTACCCTGGAACTCCAAGCTGTGTGACGAACAGCCAACCAGTCCCGACTTTCCAAAATAAGGGGCGACTCCAACTCATAGCAAGCCATGTAACGAGGCCCCCCTGACAAGCGCAGATATCGTTTGGCTGTAATGACACCAGCCACTTGTGACAAGCCCACTAAGTGCTCTGTGTCATACCAAGCATTCATCTCTTCTTCTTGTTCAGGCTTCACATCCGTTTCCACCACGTAATGAAAGTTGCTTGAAGTTTGATAACTGGCCCCCTTCAAATCTAAGAGCAATTGCAAGGGGGTCGCTTCAACCTGTGGCGGTGTTGAAGCGCTCCAATACGCTCTAAATAAAGATTGATCGACCGCTTTCCACCAAGTTAAATCAGCAGTCGATTGCTTGAATTCATCGGCCTGTAAAAAAGGACCGGACCGTTCCAACAGATGCGTTGCAATCATCCCCGTTCCTATCAATGAACAATATTGAGCGCCACCAAGAAGCGCGAGACCATGTTGTAGGCTGCGACAGTCGCAACAAGCTCTACGACCCTCTCCGGTGAGTATTGAAGCGTTACTTGGGCCATTAATTCAGAAGGGACTTCAACATCACGCGTCATGTGGTCTGTCATTTGAAGCAGTAATTTTTCTTCTGCGCTGAAAATTTCCGAAAGCGTCACGTTGCGAAGTGCGTCAATCTTGGCTTGTGACACACCCGCTTTAAGTGCATGCGGGATGTGCGCATCAAACTCAAAAGTTGCTTTGTTCAAAACTGCTACGCGCAAAATCAACAGTTCGCGCAGATCTGCAGGAACTGAAGACTTGTTGCGCACAGCAGTGAGCATGGCTTCCCAACCTTGCGCAATGGACGGGCTGTTGAGAAGCACCTGGTAAAGCAAAGAAATCCGACCTCGCTCTTGCAATATGCGCGCTTCAATTTCTTTTAACTCAGGCTTGGTGCCACCCACCACCAAGGGAACGCGAATTTGATCGGTGCTCATTGATCTGCTCATTAGTCAGCCGTAATGTTTCGCGCTTTAACAAGGCGAGCCCACTTCTCTGTGTCTGCTGCCAGCATGGCACCCAGCTCTTCAGGAGAGGTTGATTTAGGTTCAGCGCCAGACTGTGTCATTTTGGAATTGGCAGCAGGATCTGCCACAGCCTGTTGAATGGCTTTGTTGAGTGTTTTGATCATCTCAGGCGATGTTTTGGATGACGCAAAGAAACCGTACCAATTGTTGGTGTCCACAGACTTGAAGCCTTGTTCTTCAAATGTTTTAACATCTGCAAGCAAAGGATGCCGTGTTTTAGAGGCCATGCCGAGTGCTCGGAGTTTTCCGCCTTTGATTTGGGCCATCACAGCGGGCACATCCGCAAAGAAGCCACTCACTTGACCACCCAACAAATCGTTCAAGGCGGGTGCCATGCCGTTATAAGGTACATGCAACATGTCCACACCCGTTGAATATTCCAGCTGCAGCAAGGCCAAATGCGGAATGCTTCCTTTTCCAGAGGAGGCAATGGGCAGAGGTTCTTTTTTGGCTTTTGCTGCCGCCATAAACTCCACGGCATCTTTGGCAGGGTTGTTGACATTGACCACAAACACTTCTACGTTGTTAGCCGCCAAAGACACCGGCAAAAAATCTTTTTGCATGTTGTAGGAAAGCTTGGGAAACAAAGCAGGATTGATGGCGGCCGCACCCACACTGGTTAACCAAAGTGTTGTGCCATCAGCCTCTGCTTTCAAAACTTCGTTGGCACCAATGGCACCACTGGCACCTGGCTTGTTTTCAACAATCACTGTTTTACCCAACGCTCTGCCAAGTGGTTCCGCCAAAGTTCTGGCCATGGCATCAACAGGGCCGCCAGCAGCAAAAGCCACAATAATTCGAACTGGCTTTGCATTATTTTGTGCCAGCACAGAACCCGCTCCAAAAGCCAATGCAGCACCCATGGCAATTGTTTTCAAAAGAATTCTTTTTTTCATCACATGTCTCCTATTTCAAAACTTACAAACTCAATCGATTGACTCAATTTAATCACAACGGGCTGTCATACCGCCATCGACCACAATTTCGGTGCCGGTAATGAACTGCGCTTCATCGCTGGCCAAAAACAGAGCGGCACTGGCCGTATCACGACCGTCGCCCATAAAACCCAATGGAATGCGCTTGATGCGTGAATCTAACAAAGCCTGCACATCGCCGCCTGTTCGCTGCTTGGCCAAGCGGGCCTCCACCATGGGCGTGTGCAATTGGCCTGGCACCACCGTGTTAACCCGAATGCCCAGGGGCGCATGCTGAACCGCCACCACTTTGGACAACTGTATAACACCCGCTTTTGTGGCCGCATAGGCAACTTGTGCACTGCCTGTCCAACGTGTGCCAGACGTAGATGCCACATTCACAATGGCGCCTTTCTTGTTGGCAATCATGACGGGCAACACATGTTTGCAAGTGAGGAAAACGCTTTTCAAATTGACATTCATTTGGGTGTCCCAGACCTCTTCACTCATCTCGACCGGCCCACCAGCAGCCGATCCGCCCACGTTGTTGAAGAGAATATCGATGGTTCCAAACTTTGCCAAACACGCTTGTACCATTTGCAGAACACTCTCAGACTGGGTCACGTCACAAACATAGGTTTCTATCGACGTGCGATATTCTCCAGCACGGTCTAAAGTTTCGGCCAGGCTATCAGCATCACGATCTACCGCAAACACCTTGGCGCCCTCTTCAGCCAATCGCACTGCCATGGCGCGACCATTTCCCCAGCCTGATGCAATGCAGCCTGCGCCTGTGACGATGGCGACTTTGGATTTAAATCGAGACATTGGATGACCTATCTTGAATATTGACTTAATTTCGAGGCGTCACTTTTTTAGTGGCGAGCATTGCTAAATTAGCCTTCACAGCTTCACGAACAATGTCGTGAAGCTGCTGAGTGGCAACATCGTCGATCTGGGCGATCAAGGCCTCACGCATGCGCGGCTCCCAGAACTTGCTAATGTGCAAGGCAATGCCATCCTTTGCTTCTTCGCGGTTTGGCATGCTTTGAAAAAAATCACCAATTCGATTGGCCATTCCAACAAGATGATTGATTTCCATTGCTTTCAAATTCCGAATCTGTTTAAACGCTGGCACCCAGGCCAAAACGCTCAGGAAAACTGTAGGCCACCAAATGATTGCCGCGAACAAAGCCTGCCAAGGCCAGATTGTGTTCTTGAGCCAAGGCCACTGCCAACGCTGTCGGCGCCGACACTGCAGCCAATAAGCCAGCACCCAACACCACCGCTTTTTGAACCATCTCAAAACTAGCGCGGCTGCTGATGCAAAAAAATCCAGTATGGGGGTCGACTTGATTGCGAATCAAATCACCAATTAACTTGTCCAAAGCGTTGTGTCGGCCAATGTCTTCGCGCACACGCAAAATCACACCCGATGCATTGGCCCATGCTGCCGCATGCGTGGCACCCGTCAGTTGCTGCAAGGTTTGCCGGCTCTGCATGGCAAGCCCTGCATTCAAAATGGCCTGTTCATTGAAGGTCACTGATTGAACAGGCTTTAGAACTCGGCGCACCTGCGACAAACTGTCGGTGCCACACAAGCCGCACCCCGTTCGACCTGCCAGCGTTCGCCTGCGCTCTTTCAATCGCCACTCGCAAGCCGAGGACACCTGAAGGTGCAACTCAATGCCCTCTGATAATTCACGAGTCTCAACGCTGTAAAGCTCTTGGGGCGAGTCGATCAATCCTTCAGTCAGGCTAAAACCCAGCGCAAAGTCTTCTAGATCAGCGGGTGTGGCCATCATCACAGCATGAGAAATACCATTGAATACCAGCGCCACAGGAACCTCCTGCGCCACAAAGTCTTGTCGCGCAAGACGTTGCTGGTTTTGACAATCAGTAACTTCCAGCCGAACCACACCGGCAGGTATCGATTCGACCGTCTTAGAAATCATTTGCCAATGACCGCTGTTTGGCCAGCATTCAATTTAGGCAGCAAATCAACTTGGGTTTTGCTGAACTTAACGTAGCGCTTTTGCCAATCGGAAGGCTGGCTCACGGCCACGACCTGAACTGCCGTCACTTTGTACTCTGGGCAATTGGTGGCCCAATCGGAGCTGTCGGTGGTTATCACATTGGCACCAGATTCTGGAAAGTGGAATGTGGTGTAAACCACGCCAGCTTGTATGCGCTCAGTCACATCGGCACGCAGCACGGTTCGTCCTGCTCGACTCTCAATGCCCACCCAATCTCTGTCCTTGATACCGCGCTCTTGCGCGTCATGCGGATGAATCTCTAGCAAGTCCTCGCTGTGCCAGATGTTGTTGAGTGTTCGCCGTGTTTGCGCGCCCACATTATATTGCGACAGAATACGCCCTGTTGTTAAAAGCAATGGGAACTTCTGAGTCACTTTTTCATCACTGGCGATGTACTGGGTGTTAAAGAACTTACCCTTACCGCGAACAAATTGATCGATGTGCATGATGGGCGTGCCAGCTTCTTCGGTATCTTCATTGCATGGCCATTGAACACTGCCAAAGCGTTCAATTTTTTCATAACTCACACCCCTGAAGCTGGGCGTCAACTCGGCAATCTCCTGCATGATTTGCTCAGGGTGGTCGTAATGCATTTCGTATCCCAATGCCTTGGCAAACTTCAAGGTCACCTCCCAATCGGCCCATCCCGCCAAGGGTGGCATGGCTTTTCTAACGCGTGAAATTCGGCGCTCCGCGTTGGTAAAAGTGCCATCTTTTTCAAGATATGAGCTGCCCGGCAAAAAGACATGTGCAAACTTGGCGGTCTCGTTTAAAAAGATGTCTTGCACCACGATGCAGTCCATGGCTGACAGCGCAGCCTCCACATGTTGCGTGTTGGGATCCGACTGAACAATGTCTTCTCCCTGGCAATACAAGCCCTTAAAGCTACCATCCAGCGCCGCTTCAAACATATTGGGAATGCGCAGGCCCGGCTCGGGACTGATGGTCACGCCCCACGCATCTTCAAACAAGTTGCGCGTGATGGTGTCTGAAACATGCCGATAGCCTGGCAGTTCATGCGGAAAGCTGCCCATGTCGCAACTGCCCTGCACATTGTTTTGACCGCGCAGCGGATTGATGCCCACCCCCTCACGCCCCACCATGCCACAGGCCATGGCCAAATTGGCAATGCCCAACACCATGGTTGAACCTTGCGCATGCTCCGTCACCCCCAGGCCATAGTAAATGGCAGAGTTGGGACCACTTGCATAAAGGCGTGCGGCTGCACGAACCTCTGAAGCAGCAACGCCCGTGACAGACTCAAATGCTTCAGGTGAATTTTCTGGCTTGGCAACAAAGTCGCACCATTCCTGAAAGCTCTTGTTATCGCAGCGCTCTTTGACATAAGCATCTGCAATCAATCCTTCAGTGACCACAACGTGCGCCATGGCGGTGATGAGGGCCACATTGGTACCTGGCTTTAAAGCCAAGTGATGATCGGCCTTCACATGCACTGAGTCGACCAAGTCAATTTTTCGCGGATCGACCACAATCAGGCGCGCGCCCTGACGCAAGCGTCGCTTCATGCGAGATGCGAATACGGGATGGGCATCGGTCGGGTTAGCGCCTATGACCACAATCACATCGGCGTGTTCTACTGATTTGAAAGTTTGAGTTCCAGCAGAGGTTCCCAAAGTTTGCCCCAAACCATACCCTGTGGGAGAGTGACAAACGCGTGCGCAAGTATCGACGTTGTTGGTACCAAAGGCTGCACGAACGAGTTTTTGCACCAAATACGTTTCTTCATTGGTACAGCGCGAAGATGTGATACCGCCCACCGAGTCTTTGCCATGCGTTGCTTGTATTTGTTTAAATTTAGACGCGGCATAATTCAAAGCCTCATCCCAACTGACCACCTTCCACGGATCAGAAATATGGTCACGGATCATGGGCGTGGTGATTCTGTCTTGATGGGTGGCATAGCCCCAAGCAAAGCGTCCTTTGACACATGAATGCCCCTCATTCGCTTTGCCATCTTTCCAAGGCACCATCCGCACCACGGTGTTGCCCTTCATCTCCGCTTTGAAACCACAGCCGACGCCGCAGTAAGCGCAGGTGGTGATGAGGCTGTGCTCAGGCTGCCCCAGTTCAATGACAGATTTTTCTTGAAGGGTGGCAGTGGGGCATGCTTCCACACAAGCACCACAAGACACGCAATCGCTCTCCATGAACGACTGGTCTTGCCCAGCCGAGACACGACTCTCAAAGCCACGACCTGAAATAGTGAGTGCAAATGTGCCCTGCGTTTCTTCACAAGCTCGCACACATCGGTTGCACACAATGCACTTGCTCGGGTCGTAAGTGAAATAGGGGTTTGATTCATCTTTCTCTAAATCACAGTGGTGTGCGCCCGCCTCGGCACCCACGCCATAACGCACATTGCGAAGCCCCACAACACCCGCTTGTGTTTGCAATTCGCAATTGCCATTGGCACTGCAGGTTAGGCAATCGAGCGGATGGTCACTGATGTACAACTCCATCACACCCTTGCGCAGCTCTTGCAGTTTGTGCGTTTGCGTATGAACCACCATGCCCGCTTCAGCAGGTGTGGTGCAAGAAGAAGGTGTTCCTTTACGCCCCTCAATTTCAACCAAGCACAAACGGCATGAGCCAAAGGGCTCGAGGCTGTCGGTGGCACACAGCTTAGGCACTTGAATACCTGCGTCCATGGCGGCACGCATCAAGGAGGTTCCTTGGGGCACAGAAACTGAGTACCCGTCAATCGTGAGATCAACAATGACTTCAGACTCACGTGCAGGTGTGCCGTAATCAATATCTTTTTGGGAATGATTCAACTTGGAAGCTCCTTAAGCATTCTCAGACGCAGGCACTTCAATGCCAAAGTCTGCAGGGTAATGGTTAAGCGCAGAAAGCACAGGATAAGGCGTCATCCCTCCCATGGCACACAAACTGCCGTGGAGCATGGTGTTGCATAAATCACGCAACAAATGAACTTGCTGCTCTTTGTTGTGATCGGCTCTGATTCTGTCAATCACTTCAACACCCCGGGTAGAACCAATTCGACAAGGCGTGCACTTGCCACAACTCTCTAAAGCACAAAACGCCATGGCATAGCGCGCTAATTTAGACATGTCGGCAGTATCGTCATGCACCACAATGCCGCCGTGACCTACGACTGCCCCAACAGCGGCATAGGCTTCGTAGTCCAATGGCAAGTCCCATTGCGATTCAGGCACATAAGCTCCTAAAGGCCCGCCCACTTGCACAGCTTTAATGGGTCTGCCACTGCGACTGCCACCGCCAAAATCAAACAAAAGCTCACGCAAGCTCAGGCCAAATGCTTTTTCTACCAATCCGCCATGTTGAACATTACCCGCCAATTGGAAAGGAAGCGTTCCCGTAGAACGTCCTACGCCGTAGTCTTGATAAAAAGCCGCACCCTTTGAGAAAATGAGGGGCACTGATGCCAAGGTGATAACGTTGTTGATGACCGTTGGCATGCCAAACAAACCTTCGATGGCGGGCAGCGGAGGCTTTGCACGAACCACGCCTCGCTTGCCCTCAATGCTCTCCAGCATCGCGGTCTCTTCACCACACACATAGGAGCCTGCCGCTTTGCGAATATGCAAATTAAAAACTTTGCCACTGCCACTGATGTTGTGGCCCAAATAGCCGGCATCAACAGACAACTGGATGGCTTGACGCATCACATCGATGGCATGCGGATACTCTGAGCGAATGTAGACATAACCCTCGGTTGCACCCACAGCCAAAGCCGCAATCACCATGCCTTCAATCAACATGAAGGGGTCGCCCTCCAGGGTCATTCGGTCAGAAAAGGTACCTGAGTCGCCCTCGTCTGCGTTGCACACGACATACTTTTGGGGTGCAGATGCTTGCAACACGGTGCGCCACTTAATGCCTGCTGGAAAAGCGGCACCGCCTCTTCCGCGCAAGCCCGACTCGGTTAATTCTTGAACCATGGCGGCACCGTCCATGGACAGCGCGCGTTCAAGTCCCGCCCAGCCCCCATGCGCTTTGTAGTCTGACAAAGACAAAGGCTCTGTCACACCCATGCGGGCAAATGTGAGACGTTCTTGTTGGGCCAAATAGGGAATTTTTTCTGTGAGGCCATGGCACAGCGAATGCTTTTGACCCTCAAGCAAGCCTGCGTCCAAAAGCGCTTTCACATCACTTGCCTGAACAGGTCCGTAAGCCACTCGGCCTTGAGGTGTTTCGACTTCGACCAAAGTCTCAAGCCAAAACATGCCACGTGAGCTGTTGCGAACAACTTGAATGTTCAAGCCGCGAGCAGCCGCTTCATCCATAAAAGCTTTGGCAACTTCATCTGCACCCACTGCCAGTGCGGCACTGTCGCGTGGCACAAAAACTTTACAGGCATTCATGTCGCACCCTCCAATTGGGCCAACAGAATTTTTAACTGGTTTGTTGAGACACGCGCATACAATGTGTCATTCACTTGAACAGCGGGTGAGGAAGCACACAAACCCAAGCAATAAACAGGCTCAAGCGTGACCGCACCATTGGGTGTCGTTTGATGCGATCGACATCCCAAGGTCTCTTCTGCGAAAGCCATGAGTTCGTTGGCACCGCATGCCTGGCATGCTTCAGCCTGACACACCTGCACAACATGCCGACCTGCAGGGGTGCTTCTAAAAAAATGATAATAAGTGATGACGCCATGTACTTCAGCTCGGGACAAATTCAGGCTCTTGGCAATGTCAGCGACAGACTCAGGCGGAATGAACCCCATTTTTTCTTGAATGGCATGCAGCAAGGGCAGCAAGGCGCCTTTGATATGTCGATGCGCCTCAATGAGCGGCTCAATTGAATCTTTTGAATCGGTGATGGTATTCATGTTGTGCATGATTATGCTGCTGACGCATCGATTGTTCAATCAAAAGCCCAAGCCCCTAAACAGGTGGACCCTACTGCGCCTCGCCATAAAGAGCGCCCAGGTAAATCAGAGCCCGCACCACTGGCCACCATCAAGGGTAGCAAGTGCTCCTCTCGGGGATGCGAAGCACGACCGCCAGGCGCCATCTGCCAGCCCGACAGGCGACTGCATCGCTCATCCCAGCTACCTGCCAAGGCCTGGTCTGTCCAGTCGTGAAATTCATAGGACTCGGCAGCATAGTCCGCAAAATTTCTCAGGTTGTGGTAACTCATACCCGACCCCACAATAAGTACACCTTCATCGCGAAGTGGGCTCAGTGCACGGCCCAATTGACTGTGCAACTCAGGGTTCAAACTTTCGTGCAAGGACATGGCCACCACTGGAATCTCAGCCGCTGGAAACATCACCTTCAACGGAATGAACACACCGTGGTCCCAGCCATAGTCGTCGTCCACCAGCGCAGGCAACCCCGTCTGCTGAATTAAATCTGCTGCGCGCTTGGCCAAAGCGGGTAAACCGGGCGCTGCATATTTCAAGGTATAGGTTTCTGGAGGGAATCCGTAATAGTCATAAATGAGTTCAGGGTTTAAACCACCCGTGAAAGAAGGAATCCGAGTTTCCCAATGCGCCGTGATGATCAAAATGGCTTTGGGCTTGGCTGGCAAGTGATCTTGAATATTTCGTAAAAAATCTTCAGTGGCTTGAAAACTGGCCTTGCGGTCACCCGTCATGAAAAAAGAAGGACCGCCACCGTGCGGTATATAAATAGAGGGCAAGCGAGGCATGGACTGCTTTCGATTCAAACTAAACAGTGAGCTTACACCGAAAGCCAGTGAACATGACCCACAAACTCACGCACACCATCGCTCCCTACACAGCAGTCTGATGTCTTGCGATACAAGTGTCCAAGACTTCCTTGTGGTCTCGTTGCCACCAATTTCCCGTTGAAAAAATTTCAACTTCACTGAAGCCCGAAAATCCCTCAGCCTCTACCCAGCCACGAATTTTCGGAATGTCGATCACGCCATCACCCATCATGCCGCGATCATTTAACAAGTCAGTGGTGGGTGTCAGCCAATCACACACATGAAAAGCCAACAATCTTTTTTGGCCAGCACGTTGAATTTGACTCTGCAGTTTAGGGTCCCACCAAACGTGATACATATCAACGGCCACACCCAGGGCGCCCGTTTGATCTGGGTCCAGTGCATCGCACACATCCAAAGCATGCTCTAAGGTGTTGATGCATGCACGATCTGCCGCATACATTGGGTGCAAAGGTTCAATGGCCAAAGGCATGCCACACGTTTTGGCATATTCTAAAAGTTGAGCGATACCATCTGTCACTTGCGCGCGAGACAATGCGATGTCTTTGTGAACAGCTCGGCCCGCCAAGGCGCCCGGCAAGCCGCCAACCACCAAAACCAGGCAAGCCGCATTGAGCTCACAAGCTTCATCGACTGCTTTTCGATTGTCCAAATAGGCAGCCTCCATGCCTGCGGCATCGGCTGCAGGAAACATACCGCCCCGACAGTAGCCCGAAAGTTTCAATCCATGATTTTTAACAAGCTTAGAAATGACGGGAAGACCTGCTGCCGCAACCTGATCACGCCATGGCGAGATGGCAACAATGCCCCTCTCAACGCAGGCCTCGATGATTTTTGGCAATGGTAAATCTACACCCAAGCTCTTTCTAACTGTGGCGGTATTGATAGAGAGCCATTCGTGGTTTTCAGAAAAATTACGCATGATGAGCTTGTCAGTGATAAATTTTGGAGACGATTGAAATTTCAGGATTAAAGTTTCTCTCGCCGAATTTGTTCAACGATGGCCGCGTTATCAAGCTCACCGTCACCCGCTTCGATGGCTTTATGCATGAGGTCAGAATGTACCTGCGACAAAGGTAAATTTTGACCTGCATGCTGGGCCATTCCCAACATGAGTTTCACATCTTTCAAATGTTGCCGAATGCGAGATTGCGGCTCATATTGCTTGTTGACCATCATGGCACCCTTGACCATGGCGGCCTCTGAGCGTGCGGGTGTGGCCAAAACCAATTGAAGAAATGATGCAGGTGGAATGCCGATAGATTCAGCAAAGACCATGCCTTCGGCCAGTGCGGCGCGGTTTAAACCCAGAACCAAATTGGTTGCAAGCTTGGCCCTTGCCCCCATGCCTGCAGGTCCCACATGAATTTTTGTGTTGGCCAACGCGCTCAATAGAGTGTCGGCGCTTTGAATGTCAGCCACTTCACCACCTAACAGCATGGTTGCCTCGCCCTCTTCAATTTGATGACTTGAACCCGAGAGTGGCGCCTCAATGAATTGGATGCCTATTTTTTTAAGCCGGACAGATAACACTCCCAGCAACTCAGGATCACCCGTAGAGCAGTCTATCAATGTGAGCTTACCAAGGGGCATGCTGTATTGGCTGTCAGTAGGGGCGGACTGTCCATGCAGTATTTTCTCAACAACTTGCAACACCCCATTCGTGTCAAAAACAGTCAGCACAAACGTGTCCACTTGCATTGTCAATTCATTCAAAGAAATTGCTGTTTGATAGCCCTTTGCACCAAAGCGTGCCATGGCCTCTGGATTCAAATCAAACCCAAGGCATGAGTAGCCTGCCAATTTCAAACGACTGGCCAACGCACAGCCGACCAAGCCCAATCCCACAACACCCACTGGCCGAGGATGTGAAGAATGTGTTGCAGTGTTCTGAGCAGAGATGGCCATATAGCCTTAAGCCTGAACGGAGGAGCCGCCGCAAATTGCAATGTCTTGACCCGTGATGCCTGCTGCTTGTGGGCCCAACAAATAAAGTACCAAAGAGGCAACCTCATCTGCGCGAATCAATCTCCCTAGTGGGGGCAATCGAGGCATTGTGTTGGCTCTGGCGGGATCTTTCAGCATGGGTGTATCAGTGGCTGCTGGTGATACCACATTGACTGTGACACCTTGAGAGGCAGACTCGGCAGCCCAACTCCTGGCCAATGAAACCAAGGCCGCTTTGCTGGCGGCATATTGACTGCGGCCCGCCATACCCCTTGAAACCCGACTTCCGACCATGACCATCTTGCCCTGTTGTCGTCGATGCATAGCTGGCAAAACACGATTGGCCAATTGAACAGCAGCATCAACATGCAATTGCCACATCAATGCACCATCTGCTTGCTGGAGATGACCCAGAGCGCCAACACGCAAAACACCTGCGGCATGAACCAAAGCCATGGGCGTGACACTGCCAAGAATGTCATCTAACACTTGAGACAGCGCCATGGCATCAGTCAGGTCGACGCGCCAATGGGTGTAGTCAGCGCTGTCAAATTGTCCAAGTGCAATGTCCAGTCCGTGAACCTGCCATCCCTCTTGCAATAAGCTTTCAGCAATAGCTCGGCCAATGCCAGAACTCACGCCAGTCACTAAAGCTGTTGGTTTGGCATTGGTTGGCATTGCTGAATTTAATCCAAAGTAATTTTCTTGTCTGCAATGATTTTGCCAGACGTCGCAATGTCATCGGCTTGGAATTTTGCAAACTCAGCAGGACTGCCACCACCAGGCACAATGCCATCTGCAATCAGGCGCTCACGCATTTCACCTGCCAAGGCTTTGTTCATGGCGGCATTGAGTTTCTGAACGATCTCGTTGGGCAATTTGGCAGGACCCCACAAACCATACCAACTGGCGCACTGGAAATCTGGAATTGTTTCGGAGACTGTTGCCACATCAGGCAAATTAGGCACACGCTTGGCAGACGTCACGCCCACCACTTTGAGTTGCCCGTTGCGATGGAATTGAACTGAACCCAACAGAGGGTCAATGAAGCCTTCAATTTGGCCCCCCACCAAATCAGTCATGGCAGGGCCAGTTCCTTTGTAAGGGACGATGGCAATTTGTGAGCCCGCAGCCTGCTCTAATTTGACTGTGCACAAATGACCAGCCGATCCAATCGAGCCTACTGCAAAATTGAATTTACCTGGGTTGGCTTTCAGAGCCGTCATCAGACCTTTTACATCGGATACACCCAATTTATTGCTGATGGCAATCGACATGGGCGCCGAAGCCACAAAACCAATTGGCGTGAAGTCAGATTGAACCTTGTACGGCACCGACTTCATGGTCATTGGTGCAGTCACAAACGTACTGGCGTTAAACAACAGCGTATAGCCATCTGCATTGGATTTGGCCACCACATCTGCGCCAATCACGCCATTGCCGCCAGGACGATTTTCAACCACCAAGTTTTGTCCAAATTGCTCACCTACTTTGAGTGCCAGCATGCGACCTACTTTGTCAAGCGTGCCGCCAGGTGGAAAAGGAATAATGACCTTAATGGGTTTATCAGGATAGTTTGGCGCAGTTTGTGAAAAGGCGGCTGAACTGAGTAATGAAAGTACCAGTCCGAATGCGAAATGGCATGAAATA
>CAIMUZ010000213.1 GCA_903844775.1 uncultured Burkholderiales bacterium
CCAAGTAAATGCATGGCAAGTTGTTTTGCTGTGCAATTTCTTGCGCCCGCAAATGTTTTTTCACCGTCATCGGGTAGTAAGTGCCGCCCTTGACGGTGGCGTCGTTGCACACAATCATGCAGTCGACCCCATTGACGCGGCCAATGCCCGCGATCATGCCGGCGCAGGGCGCATCTTCAATGCCCTCTTTGTTGAGGTACATGGCGTGGGCGGCCAAGGGCGCCAACTCTAAGAAGGGCGTGCCAGGATCGAGCAGCATCTGCACGCGCTCACGGGGGGGCAGTTTGCCGCGCGCGACGTGTTTGGCTCTGGCTTTTTCGCCGCCCCCGGCAGCAGATTTTTTCAATTGCACGCGAAGGTCATCGACCACCGCCTGCAAGGCTGCAGCGTTCGTTAGAAAGTCTGCTGAGCGGCTGTTAAGCTGGGTTTGAAGCACCGACATGTTTGAAATCTCCTGATGCGCAAGAGCAAGGCTGCGAATTGCCTAGCTTTCTTGAAACTGTGAAAAAGCGCCGCGCCAAAGCTCTGGCAAAACACCCATGTGAGGGAACAATTTGGAAGCCCCCGCTTCCAGCAACAAAGGCGCCAAACTCTCGTCTGTGCACAAGGCCCATACGGTTGCGCCTGCCGCCACACCGGCCTGAATGCCTGCGGTGCTGTCTTCAATGACCAAGCAACTTGCAGGGCTGCACGCAAGGTGCGCGGCTGCAGCCAAATACACATCGGGCGCAGGTTTGGTGCGTGCCATTTCATGACCGCTGAAAATTCGACCTTCAAAATAAGGCATCAACTTAACTTGCGACAGCTGCATTTCTACTTTGAAACGGTCTGCACCCGATGCACAAGCAATGGCGCCCTGGGTCAACTTGTCAGCAGCGGCGACCGCTTCGTGCGCACCGGGCATCACATTCAGCCCCGCTTGAAGCGCCTCGTTGCGGCGCAATCTGAAAGCATGCAACCATTCTTCTGTCAAAGGCAAACCGGTTCGCGCTTCAATTTCTGCTTTGTGATCTTTGACGGCTTTGCCCACAAAATAGCGAAAGCAATCTGCACTGGACATGGCCCAACCGCGCTCTTCCAGCATGTCACGCAAAACACCGTTGGTAATGGGCTCGCTGTCTACCAGCACGCCATCGCAGTCAAAGAGTACGGCTTGAAAATTCATGCGTTGATGTTAACCGCAGAGACATACAACCACTGCCCGTCTTCGCACACAAAACGACTGCGCTCATGCAGTCGCGTGGCTTTGCCAGCCACCCGCACGCGGGCCACAAATTCGACTTCGGCCGTTTCGTGTTTTTCTGTTAAAGCGATGGGCACAAAGTCTTTGATGTCGAGTCCCAGCCACTGAGCGCCCACATCAAATTCAACATGGCTGGGTCGGTGGGCCGCTTGCCACGTGTGCTTCAAATAAGTTTCGTTTTCCATGACAAACGCTGTGTAGCGCGAGCGCATCAGGTGCAAGGCGTCGGGCGGCAACTGGCCCTGCTCAATGTAACGAGCGCAGCAAGCTTGGTACGAAACTTCGCCTTGCTTTGACTTGGCCGCAGAGGGCGACCCCCCGCATGGGCATGTATCGCTCAAGCCAAGGCCCTTTGAATGATGATTTTTTGCACATCGCTGGTGCCTTCGTAGATTTGGCACACGCGCACATCACGGTAAATTCTTTCAACCGGAAAGTCACTCACCACACCGTAGCCACCCAAGGTTTGAATGGCGGCGCTGCATATTTTTTCAGCGGTTTCGCTGGCAAACAATTTGGCCATGGCCGCCTCTTTCAAGCATGGCAATCCCGCATCACGCAAGGTGGCGGCATGCCACATCAGTTGTCTGGCCGCTTCAAGTTGCGTGGCGCACTCGGCCAATCTGAAACCCACCGCTTGGTGGTTGATGATGGCTGTGCCAAAACTTTCCCGCTGCTTGGCATACTCAATGGCCACTTCCAGAGCGCTGCGCGCCATGCCAATGCTTTGTGCGGCAATGCCTATGCGGCCGCCTTCGAGTGCCGACAACGCAATCTTGTAGCCTTCGCCTTCTTGACCGATCAAATTCTCCACGGGCACTTCGCAGTTTTCAAAATTGATTTGCGCGGTGTCGCTAGAGTGCTGGCCTATCTTGTCTTCCAAGCGCGCCACCACATAGCCGGGTGTGGCCGTGGGCACGATGAATGCACTCATGCCTTTTTTGCCGGCGCCTTTGTCGGTGACAGCCAACACAATGGCCACATCGCCATATTTGCCACTGGTGATGAACTGCTTGACACCATTGAGCACATAAGCATCGCCTTTGCGCGTGGCCGTCGTTTTGATGGCCGAAGCATCAGAGCCCACGTGAGGCTCTGTCAAACAAAACAAGCCTAACAATTCGCCTTGCGCCAAACGGGTGAGCCACTTTTGTTGTTGCGCAGCGTTGCCGTAGCGCATGAGAATGGCATTCACCGGACAGTTGGTGACGCTGATGGTGGTGCTCACACCGCCATCGCCTGCGGCAATTTCTTCCAACACCAAGCCCAGCGTGAGGTAGTCCAAATTGGCACCGCCCAAGTTTTCGGGCACGCAAATGCCGTAGGCCCCCAACGCGGCTAAACCTTGGTGCGCCGCCTTGGGAAACTCGTGCGACTTGTCCCATGCAGGCGCGTTGGGCCAAAGCTCGGCTTTGGCAAAATCGCGCACCGCGTCGCGAATCATTTCTTGGTCGGAAGACAGCAGCATGGTTTTCTCTTAAATGATTTCGAGCGCGACAGCGGTGCCTTCACCGCCACCGATGCACAAAGTGGCCAAGCCTTTTTTCAAGCCGCGCGCTTTGAGCGCATGAATGAGCGTCACCATGATGCGCGCGCCCGAGGCGCCAATGGGGTGACCCAATGCACAGGCGCCGCCATTGACATTGACGATGCTGTGCGGCACGTTGAGCTCTTTCATGAGGGCCATCGGCACCACCGCAAAGGCTTCGTTGACTTCCCACAAATCGACATCACCCACTTGCCAGCCTGCCTTGGCCAAGGCTTTTTGGGTGGCGCCCACCGGTGCCGTGGCAAACCATTCAGGTTCTTGCGCATGTGTGGCGTGGCTCACAATGCGGGCCAAGGGCTTGCAACCCAACAGGGTGGCGGTGCTTTGACGCATCATGACCATGGCAGCCGCACCATCGTTGATCGAAGAACTGGACGCCGCAGTGATGGTGCCGTCCTTTTTGAAGGCGGGTTTGAGGGAGGTGATTTTGTCGAGCTTCACTTTGCCTGGGCCTTCGTCGATGCTCACCACCGTTTCACCGGCGCGGGTCTTGACTGTGACGGGTGTGATTTCAGCCTGGAAGCCACCTGAGGCCGTGGCCGCCTTGGCGCGCTCTACACTGGCTGTGGCAAATGCATCTTGTTCCGCACGGGTGAAGCTGTATTTGGCAGCGCAGTCTTCGCCAAAGGTGCCCATGGAGCGGCCCGCTTCGTAGGCGTCCTCTAAACCATCCAGCATCATGTGATCGTAAATTTTGTCGTGTCCCATGCGATAGCCGCCGCGGCCTTTGAGCATGAGGTAAGGCGCATTGGTCATGCTTTCCATGCCCCCCGCGACCAACACATCGTGCGAGCCGGCCAGCAACATGTCGTGGGCAAACATGGCGGCGCGCATGCCAGAGCCACACATCTTGGACAGGGTCACAGCGCCAGCGCTCTTGGGCAATCCCCCTTTAAAGCCCGCTTGGCGCGCAGGCGCTTGGCCTTGGCCGGCCATCAAGCAGTTGCCAAACAAAACTTCAGTGACCAAATCGGCGCTGAACTTGGAACCTGCTGCGGCACGCTCAATGGCAGCTTTGATGGCGGCGCCGCCTAAATCGTGCGCAGACAGTGCCGCAAAATCACCTTGGAAACTGCCCATGGGTGTGCGCGCTGCGCTAACGATCACAACGGGATCATGTGGGGTTGTCATTTGAAATATTCCTAATCAATGGATAAGCATCAAGGCGCACGCCGCTCAAGCGGCGCGCCGTTTTTTTTATTTCAGGCGCCTCGGGGATAACGTTTGAAAGCGCGGCGAAACACATCGACCACCTCGTGCGATCCGGTCATGGTGACGTCCATGTCTTTCACCAGACCATCGCTCAGGCCATAAACCCAACCGTGCACCGCCACTTTTTGGCCACGACCCCATGCGTCTTGCATGACGTTGGACAAAGCCACATTGCCCACTTGCTCAATGACGTTCATTTCGCACATGGCGTCTTCAAGCTGCTGCTGCGGCAGGTGGTTCAAGCGTTGGCGATGCCGCAAACGCACGTCTTGCACATGGCGCAGCCAGTTGTCGGCCAAGCCAATGCGGGTGCCGCGCGTGGCCGCCAACACGCCACCACAACCATAGTGGCCCACCACCATGATGTGCTCAACCTTGAGCGCATCGACGGCGTATTGAATGACGGACAAGGCGTTGAGGTCGGAATGCACCACCACATTGGCCACATTGCGATGCACAAACACTTCACCAGGCTCTAGGCCTGTGATTTGATTGGCCGGCACACGGCTGTCGGAGCAACCGATCCACAGATATTTGGGCGACTGTTGCCGCGCCAAGTGGTTGAAGAAACCGGGCTGCTCGAGCTCCATGCGCTGGGCCCATGCACGGTTGTTGTCAAAGAGATGAGATAGATGTTTTTGGGTCATGTTTGAATTGTCTCAATGAAGCAAATCCCTTGGCAGAAATTTGTGAATTTCCTCAACATGTTTCAGCAAACAATTCGCGGCCAATTAGCATGCGCCGGATCTCGCTGGTGCCGGCGCCAATTTCATAGAGCTTGGCATCGCGCCACAAGCGGCCCAGGGGGTAGTCGTTGATGTAGCCATTGCCGCCGAAAATTTGCACGCCTTCGCCGGCCATCCAGGTGGCTTTTTCGGCGCACCACAAAATGACACTGGCACAATCTTTACGCACTTGACGCACGTGGTCGGTGCCCAGCAGGTCCAAGTTTTTGCCCACGGTGTAGCAAAAAGAGCGGCCCGCTTGCAGCACGGTGTACATGTCGGCCACTTTGCCTTGAATGAGTTGAAACTCACCAATGCTTTGGCCAAACTGCTTGCGATCGTGGATATAAGGAATCACGTTGTCCATGACCGATTGCATGATGCCCAAGGGGCCCGCCGCCAACACCGCCCGCTCGTAGTCCAGACCACTCATGAGCACTTTGGCGCCCATGTTCAAGCCGCCCAAAATATTCTCGGCGGGCACTTCCACATTTTGGAAAACCAGCTCACCCGTGTGACTGCCGCGCATGCCCAATTTATCAAGCTTCTGCGCCACCGAGAAACCCTTCATGCTTTTCTCAATCAAGAACGCAGTGACGCCGCGCGCGCCCATCTCGGGTTCTGTTTTGGCATAGACCACCAAGGTGTCGGCGTCAGGCCCGTTGGTGATCCACATTTTGTTGCCATTCAAAACGTAGTAGCCGCCTTTGTCTTCAGCCTTGAGCTTCATGCTGATGACATCTGAGCCTGCACCTGGCTCGCTCATGGCCAAGGCACCCACGTGTTCGCCGCTGATGAGCTTGGGCAAGTACTTTTTCTTTTGCGCCTCAGAACCATTGCGCTTGATTTGATTGACGCACAAATTGCTGTGCGCGCCATACGACAAGCCCACGCTGGCCGAAGCGCGAGAAATTTCTTCCATGGCAATCATGTGGGCCAAGTAGCCCATGTTGGCGCCACCATAAACTTCTGGCACCGTGATGCCAAGGACACCGACCTCACCCATCTTGCGCCACAAGTCCATCGGGAACTGATCGGTGCGATCAATTTCTGCCGCACGGGGTGCAATTTCAGCTTGTGCAAAATCACGCACCGCATCTCGCAAGGCGTCAATGTCTTCTCCCAATTGGAAGTTCAGTCCGGGCATGTTCATGGTGCTCTTTCTCAGCGAAGATTGATTTCGTTTCAGTAAGTTTTGGCGACGGGTACCAGGGTTTGCTGCATCACAGCGCACATGGTTTTCTGACCCTTCGCATCGAGGTGAAACACCTCTGCGATGGTGACCACAATTCTCTTGCCACTCTTGATCACTTTGCCGACCGCGCGCAGCTCACCGTGCTGGTGTGCGCTTAAAAAATTAATTTTGTATTCAACGGTGGTGACCTCCATGCCTTCAGGCGCAACCGTGAGTCCGGCGTAGCCGCCTGCAATGTCTGCCAAAGCCCCCATCGCGCCGCCATGGAATCCTCCTTGCTGCTGGGTCACCTTGTCGCTGTAGGGCAGGGCAACTTCAACCTCCCCTTTTTCAACCCTGAGTAATTGAGCCTCTAAGTGCTGCATCATGCCTTGGCGCGCAAAACTGGCGGCCACCCTTTGGGCCATCGGGGAAGACATATCGTGGGTGCTCATGCGGTGGCCTTTTTGCTGGCAGGTTTGTCAATGCGCGTTAGCAAATTGCGCGCTTCTTTTTCGTGTGTTTTGACTTCTTCCAAAGTAGCATGCAAATCCGTCAACTGTGACTCGAGTTGACGGCGATGCTCAGCCAAGACAATCAAAAACTTTTTCAACTGTGGCCCGGTATCGCGGGGGCTGTCGTACATGTCAATGAGCTCTTTGCCCTCTTTGAGCGACAAGCCCAAACGTTTGGCACGCAAAGTCAGCTTCAAACGCGTGCGATCTCGCGCTGAATACACTCGGTTACGACCACCGGGCCCCGAACGCTCGGGCTCGAGAAGTCCCATGTCTTCATAAAAGCGAATGGCGCGCGTCGTGAGATCAAACTCCTTGGCCAGATCACTGATTGAAAATTGAGTTGCCATGTGTTTACTTTCCAGCTTGCGCACAGGCGACAGACAGCGTCTTTGAGTGCGACTTACAATGCCCTAAATGTAATTGACGTTAACGTAAACGTCAATTATCCTTGGTCTGTCCCTATTTGAGCGTTTCGCGCCGATCTAAAACCCATGACTTCTCCCGCCAACCCCAGCGCCAAACCACCTCAAGCCAGCCATCCTGCGGGAACATTGACGGGTGAAAAGGCCCTGGCCTTCCCTTTTGGCGACGCGCTGCCTGCAGTTGGCGAAGCGCTGACCGTGGCGCCCGGCATCTTATGGATCCGCATGCCATTGCCTTTTGCGCTGGACCACATCAACCTGTGGTTGTTAGAAGATTCTGAGGAAACGCCCGCTGCCCTTCGAAAGGGCTGGACCGCCGTCGATTGCGGCGTGGACAACCCGGGCACCCAAGCCGCTTGGGAACAAGTGTTTGCTGGCCCCATGAAAGGCTTGCCCATTTTGCGCGTGCTGGTAACACACATGCACCCAGATCACATGGGATTGGCCCACTGGCTGTGCGCCAGATTCAATGCCCCCCTGCTGATCAGCGCCACCGAATACCAATCGGCAGTGTTGGCGTCGCAAGGCACCTCCAACTTTGGCGGCATCGGCACGCAACAATTTTTCTCATCGAACGGATGGAACAACCCAGATGACCAAGAGAAGGTCAACTCGCGTGTTTTTTATTACAACAAGATGGTGCCCGCCGTGCCTGAAACTTATCGCCGATTGATGGAGGGTCAAAGTCTGTTAATTGGTGGCCATACTTGGCGCTTCATCAGTGGCTGGGGTCACTCGCCCGAACACATCGCGCTTTACAGCGAAGACGCAAAAGTGCTCATCAGCGGCGACATGGTGCTGCCCAAAATTTCAACCAACGTGAGCGTCTACACGCAAGAGCCCGAGGCAAATTCGCTGTCGCTGTTTTTAAATTCGCTGAAGAAGTTTGCCGATCTGCCCGACGACACCCTAACCATGCCATCCCACGGTCGTGTGTTTCGCGGCCTGCACACGCGCATTGCACAACTGGTGCACCATCACGAAGAGCGCTTGCAAGACGTGCTGACGGCCTGCAAAGAAAAACCAGGCAGCGCCCACGACATGCTGAGCGTCATTTTCAGAAGACCCTTGGATTTCCATCAAACCACCTTCGCCATGGGCGAGTCGATAGCGCATTTGCATGCGCTTTGGTATGAAGGAAAGATGAAACGCTTCCAAGACAAAGAAGGTGTTTGGCGCTTTCAAACAATCTAGCAATGTTGCAATTTGTAAGTCGGCTTTGGATCGTATCGATCACAGAATGGGTCGATGTATGAGAACCAAAACTCCGCCGAGTCTTTAAGCAACATCCGATATTTATCAATTCCAAAAGGCATCTTGGTTTTTTCAATATTTGACAACGACTCTTATTTAAAACAACACTCAGATTACCGAAAAGCCAAAGCCGGAAATTTCAGATCAGCACTGAATCTCATTTCAGATCTTGCGTGGCTTGAAATGAATCAAAATAAAACGCGATTTGCTACAGACTCCATTTTTGTATCGCCCTTTGCTCGCGAATCCACCGGCGACAACGCCATACCGCAAGTCATGGCCGAAGTATTTGCATTGGTGTGTGGTTCAACCGCAGACAGAGGCCTTGTCCAAGTCACGAATGTGTACCATACTGGCGCTGATCCTATGGAACGTTTGGCCCTTCGCCCAGAATTTGAAGGGCCGGTTGTATCTGGCGCCAACTATGTCCTATTGGATGATGTCGTGAGTTTAGGAGGAACGCTAGCCGAATTGGCTCATTACGTTCAATTCAATGGTGGCGTTGTTAGCGATATTGCGGTCATCGTCAATGCCGGCCGAAACAAATCTCTGAGTCCTAATCTCAAGACCCTGAGAATTCTAAATGAGAGGTTCGGAAATGAAATCATCGAAATCTTTGGCATCCACATCGACGCCCTCACAGCCAATGAAGCCCAATACCTTGTTGGATTCCGTTCGATTGACGAGATCCGAAATAGACTCACTAAAGCAAAAAAAGAAAGCAATCTCCGACTTCGTTCAAAAGGAATTGCAGGGCTCTTTAGGTCGGAAGATGGCTAAAAACAATCAAACTGTTGACTAAAAAAGTCACGCCCAGTTGGCCAAGTTTTCTTTTTGCAGTTCTTTTCTGCGCGCCATGTGATCAGGCAAGATGTCGGCAACCACTTTCCAAAAAGCGGGGCTGTGGTTCATTTCGTGCAAGTGCGCTAATTCATGAACCACCACATAATCAATCGAGTCTGGTTTTAAATGAATCAGGCGCCAATTCAAACGGATGGCGCCATCCACGCGGGCACTGCCCCAACGTGATCCGGCATTTGACAAACTCAAGCGACGCCACTGCACGCCCATCAGGGGCGCATAAAAATTCAAGCGGCTTTCAAATAAATTTTTCGCTTCCCGCATCAGCCAGGCTTGCACCGCATCTCTAATTTGTGAAGGCTCGGCGTTGTGCGGCAATGCCAAAAGCAATTGACGTTGATCGTCTAACTCACTTCGGCCATTCTCTGGGCTTAAGCGCAAATGAAGGGGCGCACCCAAGTAGTCAAGACTTGCGCCTTCGCACCATTCAATTTGGCGAATGTTTTTTTGACGCTCTTGCACCTCTGCCCATTTTCGCAGCACCCATTCCCCACGCTCTTGCAAACCCAACTCAACCTCTTTGAGCGTGACCCATTTGGGCGCGCGCACTTCCAAGCCATCGGGGCCGACCACAAAGCCAATGGACCGTCTTCGAACACGCTGAAACAAATAAGCAACACGCATGCCTTCTAAAACGGTCTCACGATTGGCCCGGGGATGCGTCAATGTGCTGTCAGGATGAGCCAGGGTGACTGGCGTTTCGCTTGGCGCAGGCGTTGACAATCGACGCGAGGGTGTTGGCCGCGTCGACGACGACGCAGGCGAAGGGCTTAAAAAATCAAGAACCAGTTGAAGCGGGTGGCGCATCGTGATGGCTCCATCAAGCTTTTGAAGCAGTCTCTGAATAGGCCTCAGGGTCTAAGCGACGCATTTCCGCCTCAATCCAATTTTCCACTTCGAGCATCAACTCTTCAGGTTGGCGGCCTTCACTGGAAATCATTTTTCCAATCGAGATGTCCACGATGCCCGGTCTCTTGATAAATGCTTTGGTGGGCCAGCACTTGGCCGACGTCACCGCAATGGGAATCACCGGAACACCGGCCTCAATGGCCAAGCGGGTGCCGCCCGTTTTGTAGACGCCTTGTTGGCCCCGCGGGATGCGTGTGCCCTCAGGAAACATGATGACCCACACGCCTTGCGCCATCAATCTTTTGCCTTGTGTCACCACCTTGTTGAAGGCTTGTGCACGTTGGCTTCTGTCAATGTGAATCATGTCCATGCGGCCCATGGCCCAGCCAAAAAATGGCACGCTGAGCAATTCTTTCTTGAACACATAGGCCAAGGGGTGCGGCATGATGGCCGGCATCAAAAAAGTCTCCCACGTGGACTGATGCTTGACCAACAAGATGACGGGGTCTTTTTCTCCGATGGGCAAGTTTTCCATGCCCGTGATGCGATTCTCAATGCCCAAAATGAAGGTGCCACTGTGGATGGCATTGCGCAGCCATGCTGCGCACCACCAATACAAACGGCTGCTGCTTATGAACATAGACGCCACCACCACCACCAGGGCCCATGGAATGACCGTGATCGTCATCCATATCATGTGAATGAGCGAGCGAATAAAGTTCACAGTGCAGGTTCCAAATGTTTTTTCAAGAACACATCGGCAAATGCGTTGAGGTCTAAATGCATTTGCGTGCCTTCAGGAAAATGGGAGGGCAATGGTTCGCCTCGCATGGCTTCACATTTGCCTGTTAGCACCAAGTGGGGCATGCAACCCGCTGCATGCGCCGCTTGCATGTCGCGCAAACTGTCGCCCACAAAGGGCACGCCTTTCAGATCTACACCAAACCTGTCGGCCACTTGCTCAATCAAGCCCGGCAATGGCTTTCGACACGTGCAGGCATCTTCAAGCGTATGCGGACAATAAAAAATGGCATCGATTCGGCCACCCACTGCCGCCAATTGCTTGAGCATGCGTTTGTGAATGGCGTTGAGCGCTGCCACGTCCATCAAGCCGCGGCCCAAGCCCGATTGGTTGGTGGCCAGCACCACGTGATAGCCAGCATGGTTCAAACGCCCAATGGCCTCCAATGCGCCCGGCAAGGCTTGCCATTCCTCAGGGCTCTTGATGTACTCATCACTGGTGTGATTGAGGGTGCCGTCGCGATCAAGTATGACGAGTTTCATGTTGCTTCTTTTGAAACTTAAGCCAGGCGCGACAAATCGGCCACGCGGTTCATGGCCACATGCAAACACTTGAGCAAACCCTGACGGTTCAAGCGAACATCCATCTCTTCGGCATTCACCATGACATCGTCAAAGAAGGCATCGACAGGTGAGCGCAGTGCCGCCAAAGTTTGCAAGGAACCCGTGTAGTCGCCCGCTTTGAACAGTGCCTCAGACTCGGGCAACAAGCGCTGCATCGCGTGATGCAAGTCTTGTTCGGCAGTTTCTTTCAGCAACGCAGGGTTCACATGCGCGTCCACTTCGTCGGCCTTCTTCAAAATATTGCCAATGCGTTTGTTGGCTGCGGCCAATGCGGGGCTTTCGGGCAAGGCGGCAAATGCGCGCACTGCCGCCAGCAATTTAGGCACTTGGCCCCAACGCGCAGGATGCAAAGCCAGCACCGCATCGACTTCTTGCGCGCTGAAGCCCTGCTCGCGCAATGAGCCTGCCAAGCGGTCAAACAAAAATGTGCTTAAGGCTTCGGAGGGGTCGGTAATTTTGTCGCCAAACACCGGCACAGCCAGCGCCAGCATTTGACGCCAGTCGAGTGCCAAATCTTTGTCCATGAGCATTCGAATGATGCCCAATGCATGACGGCGCAAAGCAAAGGGGTCTTTGTCGCCACTGGGCAAATTGCCAATGCCGAACATGCCGACCAAAGTTTCGAGCTTGTCGGCCAGCGCCACCACCAGGCCCACGGTGTTGCGCGGCAATTCGTCACCCGCAAAGCGCGGACGGTAGTGGTCTTCAATGGCATCTGCAATGTCATTCGACAAGCCATCGTGGCGTGCATAGTAGCCGCCCATGATGCCTTGCAACTCAGGAAACTCACCCACCATGTCGGTGAGCAAATCAGTTTTGGCCAACTGCGCTGCAGTGTCTGCGGCTTGCGCCAAGGCGTCGCCGCCCAAGGTCTGGCCCAAGGCTTTGGCGATGCTGCGCACACGCGCCATGCGTTCGCCTTGTGTGCCCAGCTTGTTGTGATAAACCACTTTGTTCAAGCCTTCAACGCGCGAGGCCAAGGTTTTCTTGCGGTCTTGGTCGAAGAAAAATTTGGCATCGGCCAAACGCGGACGCACCACGCGTTCGTTGCCGCCAATGACGGCGCTGGCATCTGCCGGCGTAATGTTACTCACGACCAAAAACTGATGCGTGAGCTTGCCGGCTGCCGTGAGCAATGGAAAATATTTTTGATTGGCCTTCATGGTCAAAATCAAACATTCCTGCGGCACCTCTAGAAACTGTTGTTCAAATTCGCAAATGAGCACGTTGGGGCGCTCGACCAAAGCCGTCACTTCGTCCAGCAATGCTTCGTCTTCAATGGCTTTGACACCACCGCCCACTTTCACGGCCGCCGCATTGAGCTGCTTCCCAATCTCGGCGCGGCGCTCGGCAAAGCTGGCAATGACCGCGCCATCGCGCGCCAACGTGATGGCATAACTATCGGCGTTTTGAATGATCAAGGGCGACACATTGGCCTCAAAGCGATGCCCCTGCGTTTCTTGACCGGCCTTCAAGCCCAAAGTTTTGACAGGCACCACTTGGGTGCCATGCAACGCAACCAAGCCATGCGCGGGGCGTACAAAGTTCACGCTGGTCCAGCCCGGCAATTCGCAATCTGTTTCCAGCTGATAGGTCATGACTTTGGGAATAGGCAACTTGGCCAGCGCCTCGTCCAAAGCTTTTTGCAAACCTTGCAGCAATGTGGCGCCCTTGGCCACACTGTCATAGAACAAAGCTTCTGCTTTGCCATCGGGCGCGCGCTTGAGCGACGCCACTAGCGCAGCAGGATTTGAAACGTCTGCGCCCATGGCTTGCAATTTTTTAAGCAATGCAGGTGTGGCGTTGCCACTGGCATCTAAGCCCACTGCAACAGGCATGAGTTTTTGCTGGACCGCTTTGTCGTCTGCTTGGGCCACGACTTGTGTCACATGCGCGGCCAATCGACGCGGTGAGGCAAACGGCGTGACCACTGCATCTGCACCCGTGAGGCCCGCATCACGCAGTTGTTCAAACAGCACGCTGGCAAAAGATTCGCCGAGTTTTTTGAGCGCCTTCGGCGGCAGCTCTTCTACAAACAATTCAACCAAAAGGTTTTGAGATGTCATTTTTATTCTTGCCTTCAGGCAGCCTTCTTGCTCAAGGCGTTTAACTGTTCAACCCACTCGCGAGGCGCCATGGGGAAACCTAAACGCTCACGACTTTCCCAGTAACTTTGGGCAACCGCACGCGCCAAATTGCGAATGCGACCGATGTAGGCTGCGCGTTCTGTGACGCTGATAGCGCCACGTGCATCCAGCAAGTTAAAGGTGTGCGCCGCTTTGAGCACTTGCTCATATGCAGGCAAGGCGAGTTGCGTGCCAATCAAATGCTGTGCTTGTTTTTCGTAAGCAGAAAAAGCTGTGAACAAGAACTCGGCATCAGCGTGTTCAAAGTTATAGGTCGATTGCTCCACTTCGTTTTGGTGGTACACATCGCCGTAGCTGAGCGTGTCGGTCCACTTCAAGTTGTAGACGTTGTCGACACCTTGCAAGTACATGGCCAAGCGCTCGAGGCCATAGGTAATTTCGCCTGTGATGGGTTTGCAATCGATGCCGCCCACTTGTTGGAAGTAAGTGAACTGCGTCACCTCCATGCCATTGAGCCAAACTTCCCAGCCTAAGCCCCAAGCACCCAGCGTGGGATTTTCCCAATCGTCTTCCACAAAACGAATGTCGTTCTTTTTGAGATCAAAGCCCAGCGCTTCAAGCGAGCCCAAATACAAATCCAAAATGTTGGAAGGCGCCGGTTTCAACACGACTTGGTATTGGTAGTAGTGCTGCAAACGGTTGGGGTTCTCACCATAGCGGCCATCTTTAGGCCGACGGCTGGGTTGGACATACGCCGCCTTCCATGGCTCAGGGCCAATGGCGCGCAAAAATGTGGCAGTGTGCGAAGTGCCCGCACCCACTTCCATGTCATAGGGTTGCAACAGCGCGCAGCCTTGAGCGTCCCAATAGGACTGCAGTTTCAAAATGATTTGTTGGAAGGTCAACATGGCTTAAAAATGAGAGCGCCCCCGAACAGCGGCGGCAACCCTAGATTTTAAAGCGCCCGAGCGCCAGAGCGACGAGAAAACAGGCCTAAAACCAGAACAATTGCAAAGCAAATCAACCAAAGCGGCTTCAAACCCCAGCGCGAGGTCCACTGCGCATAGGGCGTCAGCCCGGTGCGCCCTTCAAACTCCCCAACCAAGGCCCCTCGTGTGAACGCCGGCAGTGCCGCTTTCACCTGCCCCTTGTCATCGATCAAGGCAGTGCGTCCTGTGTTGGTGGCGCGAATGACGGGCCGCTGAAATTCCAAGGCGCGGATGCGCGAAATGGCCAGGTGCTGAGCGGCCGCCGTGGTGTCGCCAAACCATGCCAAATTACTCATGTTGACCAACACGGTGGGCGCCTCTGATTCATTGGCAAAATAACGCGCCACTTCTTCGCCAAACAAATCTTCATAGCAAATTTGGGGCAACAAACGTTGGCCTTGCCAAGACACAACCGTTGGGGCAGGACGATCGTGGGCAAACTCGCCTAAGGGAATGTTCATCAGCCGCACAAACCACTGAAAGAAGGGGGGCACAAATTCGCCAAATGGCACCAAATGTTGTTTGTCATATCGATAGGCAAATTCAGTGTTGGTTTTTGCACCCGCCGCTGAGGCCTCGACACTTGAACCCGCAGGCGGGCTGATGGCAATCACTGAGTTGCTGTAGCCCGCTCCGGCCTCGCCCATGGGCAGGCCAATCAATGCCAGTTGTTGGCCATCATTTGCATGGGCGTATTTGTCTTGAAGGCGTTGCCAATAAGCGGGCGGCAATTGTTGCGGCAGCACGGGAATGGCCGTTTCTGGTGTGACGACCAAGGGCTCTGGGTTGTTTAGCAATTGCTCGCTGTACCAGTTGAGCGCCAATTTGACGCCTTGCCCCGGAATGAATTTTTCGTCTTGTGGAATGTTGCCTTGAAGCAATCGCACCTTCATCGTTTGTGCGGCTTGTGAAAACTGGGTACCTGTCGTTTCAAGCGCGAGGGGCAGCAACACAGCCAAGGCCAAACCAACGAATGCCAAGCCTCGCCAAGCCTGTGTTCTTTGGGCCATCCACATGGCGATCATCAGCGGAAGTGCCATGCTGAAGCCGTTTGAAATAGCGCCCACACCGTACACACCCACCCACGGCAAGTAGGTGGCCAACAGACTGTCGGTGTGCGCATAGCCAGCAGCACCCCAAGGGAAACCCGTCAGCCACTGACCTCTGCAAAGTTCGGCCAAGGTCCACAAAGCAGCAAACATAAGCGCACCCGCAAGGCCATGGCGAAACTCTTCCCGTGCGTATTCCGGTTGATTCTTGGCATAACGCGTCTCCTTGCTTCTGGCCATCAAAATCCAGCGCCTGAACAGCGCGACCCAGACGCCACCGGCCGCCGCAAAATAAACAGACAAGGCCATGGCCAATGACAGAACCGCGACAGCGGCCAGCCAAGAGGGCATGCCGCCATAACGGTGCATGGACACATAAAGCCAGCCCCAGGTGCTGGCCATGGCACTGGTGGCAAACAGACCTGCAGCCCAAAATCCTTGCAACCACAAACGTTTTTCAGGCGACTCAGTGGACGCAATGCGCAGCAGTAAAGCGCACAACAGGGCCATGCTCAAGCCTTGCAAGAGTCCCGAAGCGTGCCCTGAAATTTCGAGTGCATCGCCCCATAAAAATGCAGGCCATGCCATCGAAAAACCATGCATCACCCCTGCCAAGACGGACACGGTGAATGTCCACATTTGCATTATTTGTTTCGCTGAGTGGGTGAAACTTTGAACCAACGAACGGCACCGCCGCGGGTGTGCAGCACCACAAAATCAAGCCCAGAAAGGCTGAACTTTTCACCTCGTTTGGGCACATGGCCCATCTCGTGTGCCACAAGGCCACCGATGGTGTCAAAGTCGTGGTTCTCTTCGTCGTCGACAGCCGGATTGAGTTTGACACCAAAGGCTTCCGACACACGTTCAAGGGACGTGTCGCCGTTCACACGGTAGGTTTGATCGGACAACCCAAAGATGTCGCCCGCATCGTCTTCGATGTCAAACTCATCTTCAATTTCGCCCACAATTTCTTCCAGCACGTCTTCGATGGTGATCAGGCCCGCAGTGCGCCCAAATTCATCGATCACCATGGCCAAGTGCTGTCGGTTGTCTCTAAATTGGCTGAGTAAATCATTGAGGCCTTTGCTCTCTGGCACGAACACGGCAGGCCTGAGAAGTGCGCGAATATTGAGTTCGGGCGCACGTTGCAGCTTGAGTAAATCTTTGGCCATCAGAATGCCAATGATGTTTTCTCGGTCGCCTTCGTAAACCGGGAAACGCGAGTGCGCGGTGTCAATCACTTGGTGCAGCAACTCATCAAAGGGCGCATCGATTGACAACAACTCCATGCGGGGTGCGGCCACCATGGCATCGCCGGCTGTCATGTCGGCCATCCGAAGCACACCCTCCAACATGCCACGGCTTTCGGCATTGATGATCTGATTGTCTTCTGCCTCAGCGAGCGTTTCGATGAGCTCGTCTTTAGAGTCTGGGCCTGGGTGAATGAACTCGGCCAATTTTTGCAAAAATGAACGCTTGTCTTCGCGCTTCACATCGCGTTTGATTTCAATTTTTTCGTCACGCTCGTTGAAGCGAGCAGGGTGCGGGTCGGACACAGTCTGGTAGGCCAAAAGCCGTTGTTGCAGACCCTCTAGGATAGCGGATTAAATACCCGATTGGTGACGCGCATTGCGAACACCTTGCCGAACTTCTTGGAGCGTTTGAAGGAATTGCAAAAACTGATGGGCTCGGGACTTGATTTGAAAGTCCAAATCGGCCATGCCCTCTTCAATCAATTCGTTCACTTGGCTGTCTAAATTGGCCGCGGGCAGGCTGAGGTAGGCGTCGCTTTCGCTGCCATCACGCTCTACGCGAGCGCCCGCCTTTCGGGCAATTTTGAGCATCGGGGTGTTTTCGCTGAGCGCATGAATGAACATCAGTGCAACGCCTTGATTTCTCGCATGGATCATCGCTCTGTCAAATAAACGGCCGCCAAGACCTCGGCCGCGCATCTTCGCGTCAACAGAGACGCCAAATTCTGAGCATGATGACCACTTTGGATCGACGGAAAAAGCCAAATGCGCCATGGCCACAATCTCTAGGCGGCGGTTGAAGACGCCGTAAATATCGTCCCGGGCATAGTTAAGTTGATTGACATAATTTTCGATCTGCTCATTGGTGGCGGGATAGCCAAAACGCAGGTATCTGTCTTGCGGCCCCAGACTTTGCAGGTGCGCAATGATTTTGAGGCGGTGCTTGACGCTCAGAATTCGAATCGGTATCCAGCGCATCCAACGGCGCCACAGAGATTGGGAAATGGCTTTGATTTGATTCATAGGGTTTTCCCTTATTCTTGCACATCTTTCAGCACTTGTCACAACTTTGTTCTTTTGAGCTTCACGGGGTAATGCCTCATGGCACGTCGACCCGAGAGTGACGACAATGCTTGCATTCCCAGGAGCAGTACATGGACAAAATTTGGCTGAAGAATTACCCCGCCAATGTGAAGCACGACATCGACCCCAACGAATATGGGTCGCTGACCGATTTGCTCAATCAAGCGTTTCAACACCACGGCGACAGCCCCTTCTCGGTGTGCATGGAGCGCTGGATGACTTACCGGGAGTTAGACCAACTCTCACAGGCACTTGGCGCTTGGTTTCAATCTCAAGGTTTGCAACCTGGCTCACGGGTGGCCATCATGTTGCCCAACATTCCGCAGTTTGCGGTCACCATGGCCGCCATTCTTCGCGCTGGCTATACGTGCGTCAATGTGAATCCTTTGTACACAGCCCGCGAACTTGAGCATCAACTTAAAGATTCGGGTGCTTGCGCCATTGTCATTTTGGAAAACTTCGCAGCCACACTGGCCGAGGTGATTGAGCGCACTCAAATTAAACACACTGTGTTGGCGTCCATGGGCGATTTGCTGGGGCCGGTGTATGGCCGCTGGATCACCTTTGCCGTGCGCCATTTGGCAAAGATGGTGCCAGAGTTTGAGCTGCCCCTCAACGACCAACAGCGGGTGACATCATTCAAGCAAGCCATTGCATTGGGCCGGCAACTCAATTTCAAACCAAGCGCTCAGACCTTGGATGACATTGCCTTCTTGCAATACACCGGGGGCACCACCGGTTTGTCGAAAGGTGCTGTGCTGACACACCGCAATATCGTGGCCGCCATTTTGCAAGCGGAGACATGGTTTGCGCCTGCCCTTGCACGCTTGCCTGATCTGCGCAAAGTGAACGGCATTGCTGCGCTGCCGCTGTATCACATCTTTGCATTGACGCTGTGCTTTTTGGCCATTCGACAGGGCTCTCACCTCACACTGGTACCCAACCCCAGAGACTTTGCCAAGTTCATTGAAACTCTGAAAAAGAGGCCGTTTCACATGATGCCGGGCGTGAACACCTTGTTCAATGCACTGCTGCAACACCCTCTGTTTAAAACCATTGATTTTTCACATTTGTGCCTCACACAAGCAGGCGGCATGGCAGCCTCTGAGGGCACTGCGCGTGCATGGCAAGCGGCTACGGGCAGTGCCATGATTGAAGGCTGGGGCATGAGCGAGACCTGCGCCATTGGCACCAACAATCCTGTCACACGAACTTCTTTCAGCGGCACCATCGGCTTGCCGCTGCCCAGCATTGAGATGGCCATCAAAGATGAAGAGGGTCAGAGCTTGCCGCAAGGTGAGTCGGGGGAAATTTGCATTCGTGGCCCCAATGTGATGGTGGGCTATTACAAACAAGAAGAAGAAACAAGAAAAGCCTTTACGCCCGATGGCTTCATGCGCACAGGCGATGTGGGCATCATGGATGAGCAAGGCTACTTCCGGATTGTTGACCGTAAAAAAGACATGATCATCGTGAGCGGCTTCAATGTGTTTCCTTCAGAGCTTGAAAACGTCATCTCCATTTGCCCTGGCGTCGTGGAGTGCGCCGCCATTGGCATACCCGATGCCATGCAGGGTGAGGCCATCAAGGTTTTTGTGGTTCGAAGTGACAGCATGTTGACCGAAGATGCCGTCGCTCGCTTTTGTCACGAGAACCTCACGGGTTACAAGCGTCCGAAGTACATTGAATTCAGGGATGAGTTGCCCAAATCGAATGTCGGTAAAATTCTGCGACGCGAGCTGAGAAGCAACACACACTGAAATTAATGCAACGTATTTTGAACTTACCCGGCCTTCAGTTTTTTGAGCGGGGCTGGCTTTCTGCCAACAACATCCTCTTCACGGACCCAGATTCAGCCACTCTGATCGACAGTGGCTATGTCAGCCATCAAGACCAAACTTTGGCGCTGGTTCAACATGCATTGAACAAGCGCCCCTTAGATCGGTTGGTCAACACTCACTTGCACAGTGATCATTGTGGTGGCAATGCTATTTTGCAAATGCATTACCCGGCCCTGCAAACCCACATACCCCCTGGCGAATCAAAAGCGGTGGCTGTTTGGAATGAAGCCGCTTTGACTTATGCGCCAACCGGTCAGTTGTGTCCTCGATTTAAATTTGACCACTTGCTACAAGCGGGGCAATCATTAAGGCTCGCCAATCTGGATTGGCAAGTGATGGCGGCGCCAGGGCATGATCCTCACTCCCTGATCTTGTTCGAGCCATCACATCAGATTTTGATTTCGGCAGATGCTTTGTGGGCCAACGGATTTGGTGTGGTGTTTCCTGAGCTTGAAGGCATTTCTGCCTTCACAGAAGTGGCCGACACCCTGGACTTGATAGAGTCACTTCAACCCCGTTGGATCATTCCGGGTCATGGCGCTGTCTTTCAAGATGTGGATGCTGCATTGGCAACTGCAAGGAAGAAGTTGGATGGGTTTGTTCAAAGCCCAGAGAAACATGCTCGCTATGGCGCCAAAGTTTTGTTGAAATACAAATTGCTTGAACTGAACACGGTTCCGAAACTGGACTTCATGAAGTGGGCGATTGGCGTTCGATATCTTCAAGTGCTGCACACCATGCATGCCCCCCAAATCGGCATCGAGGTTTGGCTAGAAGAGATGTTAAAAGATTTGGAGCGAAGCAAGGCGCTTGCACTGCAAGACAGCTTGATCGTCAATTTGTAGAGACTTGTAAATCGACAGGCAAAAAAAACGCCCCATATTTCTATGGGGCGTTTCTCGCTATAAGAGCCTGACAATGTCCTACTTTCACACGGGAACCCGCACTATCATCGGCGCTAAGTCGTTTCACTGTCCTGTTCGGGATGGGAAGGAGTGGTACCA
>CAIMUZ010000214.1 GCA_903844775.1 uncultured Burkholderiales bacterium
CCGATACCGATACAAGCGCCAATCGCGCCCATGCCGATGATGAGACCAGATGCCAGTGCGACGTAACCGAGGACGTGTTCCATTTAATTGCTCCTATGGATGATAAAAAAAGTGAAGAAAAAAACCTGAAATAGACGCTCAATGAGCATCGTGAGCTTGACCGATGTAGACCAGGGTCAACATCATGAAAATGAAGGCTTGCAAAGCCACGATCAAGATATGGAAGACGGCCCAAATGGAGCCGGCTATCACGTGACCAATGGGCAACAAAATGCCTGTCAAAGACATGGCGGCCGTGCCACCCATCAAAGCGATCAACATGAAAATCAGTTCGCCGGCATACATGTTGCCGAACAGTCGCATGCCGTGTGACACGGTTTTAGCGACGAATTCAATCATTTGGAACACAAAATTGAAGGGCCACAAAATAGGATGTGCGCCAAAAGGTGCGGTGGTGAGTTCATGGAACCAGCCGCCAAAACCTTTGATTTTGATGTTGTAGTAGAGGCAGATCAGCAACACAGACACCGACATGCCCAAGGTGCTGGACAAGTCGGCTGTAGGCACAACGCGGAAATAATGAATGCTGTGATCTAAGCCAGTGACTTCAAAGATTTTGTGGAACAAATCAACAGGCAAGAAGTCCATTGAGTTGAGCAAGAAGATCCAAACAAACACGGTCAAAGCCAAGGGGGAGACCAGCTTGCGGCTGTGCGCATTGTGAATGATGCCCTTGGCTTGAGAGTCAACCATTTCAAACAAGATTTCGACGGCAGCCTGAAAGCGGCCAGGCACACCAGAAGTGGCTTTGCTGGCAGCCTTCCACAACAAAAAGCTGCCTACGACGCCCAGCAAAATGCCCCAGAAAATAGAGTCAATGTTGAAGACCGAAAAGTCAATCACACCTGACATCTCTTTGTTTTGGAGATGCTTCAGGTGGTGGCCAATGTATTCACCGGCGCTGGGAGCGTTTGCAGCTGACATTCTCTAGGCTCTTTAAAAATTAACTTTAACTTTTCAACTTAGGCTTCTGGGTGAAACACTCTGCGCCAGGCAAACACCACCCAATAAACCTTCATCGTGAACACAAGGCCCACCAACATGGCAGGCCAACTCAAATCTTTGACTAACCAGGTGGCCGCATAAAGCATGGCAACCGTGAGGCCAATCTTCACCATCTCCCACAGCAAGAACCCAAAAACCGCGGCTCCTGTATTGATGCTGCTGGTTTTGCTGGTTAAACCCCGCGCGAACAACGCTGCAGGAACAACCACCGCCAAGGCACCATAGGCTGCCGACCATGCCGCCGAAACTCGTCCCGTGAAGAGCCAAGTGAGGGCTGCAACAGCCAAACCAACCACAGCTTGGGCCAAGACAACACGCCAAATGGAGAGAAGCGGTTGCTGAAGTCTTAATCTTTGTACTTCTTCAGCTGTCATTGGCTTGAAATATTCAGCGCCGTTGACATCACCGTCTTCGTCTACGAAATCTTGTGCCGGTATTCTGACCATGTTTGTTTACAACCAGGTTACAGATACCCTTGGTTCCGCAAAGCTCACGATTATAGGTGAAAACCCATATGCTGAAAAAGGGTCACAATTGATAAGGGATTAAATAACGTCAACAAGAACTCACTCGACACAAACCATGTACGAACTCATTAAATTTACCCATTTGGCCGCTGGCATTGTTTGGCTGGGCGGCATGGCAATCATGCTCTGGGCTGTGCGTCCCGTGGCCATTGCCCAATTAGAGCCAGCGCAACGTTTGCCATTGTTGGCGGGCATGCTGCGTCGCTTTTTCAACCTGGTCGGCTTGTGTGTGATTTTATTGCTGACCACCGGCGCAATCATGTTGATGGGCGTCGATATGAAACTGGCCCCCAAGGGCTGGCACGCCATGATTGGGCTGGGATCATTGATGTGCCTCATTTTTGGGCACCTCTACTTTGGACCCTTCCGAAAAATGAAAAACGCCTTGTTGATTGACGATTTGAGCGCTGCCGGGGCCCAATTGGCCAAAATTCACCCTCTGGTTTTGTCCAACTTTGCCTTAGGTTGGTTGGCAGTTGGCGCTGTGGTCATGTGGCGCTGATCCATTGATGGGTCGCTGTACCCATCAGCGATTTGTTCATTTGCCCGTCAAACCCACATAATTCATTGAAATGAGCGCCTCTTCTACGCCACCGCCAGCCGCCGCCAAAGATTCTCTGATCGAATACCCCTGCGAGTTTCCGATCAAGGTCATGGGCGCCCGCGTCGATGGTTTTGCGGAAGCCATGTCCGAGATTGCCAAGCAGTTTGATCCTGGTTTTAATCCGGCCACCATCGAGATGCGGCCCAGTAAAGCGGGAAACTATCTGAGCGTGACGCTGACCATCAAAGCCACCAGTCGAGAGCAGCTCGACAACATTTACCGAACTCTCACCTCGCATCCCATGGTGAAAGTGGCCCTCTGATGAGGGCTTAACAGTCATGCAGGTCAAGCTTCTAGGCCAAGTCAATTACTTGGACACTTACCAGGCCATGCAAGAATTTACGGCCCAGCGTCAGCCTGACACGCCAGATGCGTTGTGGCTGTGTCAACATCCGCCCGTGTTTACGCAAGGTTTGGCAGGTCTGGCGGGTCATGTCTTGAATGCAGGCGACATTCCGGTCATACCCACCAACCGGGGTGGTCAAGTCACTTATCACGGGCCCGGTCAAGTCATGGCCTACCCAATGATCAACCTGCAGCGGGCGGGATACTTCGTGAAAGAATATGTCTACCGACTTGAAGAAGCCGTGATCAGAACCTTGGCGCACTTTGGAATCACAGGGCACCGAGTGGCCAGCGCCCCAGGAATTTATGTGCGCTTGGCCGACCCTTTTGCGCACACAGCCCTCACGGGACCTGTGACACCAGGCGCCCTCTTCAAAGGCTTGGGCAAAATCAGTGCCTTGGGCATCAAAGTGAGTCGCCAAAGCACCTACCATGGCTTGGCGCTGAACGTGAAGATGGACCTCGAACCCTTCGGCCGCATCAACCCATGTGGCCATGTTGGCTTGCAGTCAGTAGACCTTTTTACAATGGGGGTTGATGCCTCCTGGGAAGAAGTTGCAGATGTCCTTGGACACAAGCTCCATCAACTGCTTGCGCCCTGAATCAGAAAGATTGCGATGACCAAAGAAACTGATGCCCCACGCCACGTTGTGCGTGAGGTTCAAACTGTCGAAAACTACGACCCTTCTGCCAAACAAAAAGCAGCCGCAAAGCTGTCACGCATCCCCATCAAAGTCGCGCCAGGCGAAGTCTTGAAAAAGCCTGAATGGATTCGCGTCAAAGCAGGCTCTCCGACCACACGGTTTTACGAAATCAAAGACATCCTGCGCAAGAACAAGCTGGTCACTGTCTGCGAAGAAGCCAGCTGCCCCAACATTGGTGAATGCTTTGGCAAAGGCACTGCCACCTTCATGATCATGGGCGACAAGTGCACGCGCCGCTGCCCCTTCTGCGATGTGGGCCATGGCCGGCCCGACCCACTTGATGTGAATGAGCCTGGCAACTTGGCGCGCACCATCGCCGACCTCAAACTCAGCTACGTGGTGATCACGAGTGTGGACCGCGATGACTTGCGAGATGGCGGTGCTGGTCACTTTGTCGACTGCATCAGAGAAACCCGCGCGCTATCCCCCAAAACACAAATTGAAGTGCTGGTGCCGGACTTCAGAGGCCGCGACGATCGTGCCTTGGAAATTTTGAAAGCGGCACCACCTGATGTGATGAACCACAATTTAGAAACCGTGCCACGCTTGTACAAAGAAGTCAGGCCAGGTTCTGACTACCAGTTCTCCTTGCAACTGTTGAAAAAATTCAAAGCACTGTTTCCACATGTTCCAACCAAGAGTGGTTTGATGGTTGGCCTGGGTGAAACCGACGAAGAAATTTTGCAAGTCATGCAAGAGATGCGTGAGCACAACATTGAAATGCTGACCCTCGGTCAATACCTTGCGCCGTCCAGCAGCCATCTTTCAGTGAAGCGATATGTGCACCCAGACACCTTCAAAATGTTTGAAGAGAAGGCCTACGAAATGGGCTTCACACATGCCGCCGTAGGCGCGATGGTGCGCTCTAGCTATCAAGCGGACCAGCAAGCGCACGCTGCGAGTTTGGCGCGTTGACCGCATCTCGCCAAGCCACTTGGCTGGCACTTGGCGCCATTGCCCTTTGGGCAACATTGGCCCCGGTGGGCGTGAGGCTCTCACATTTGCCGCCGTTCCTATCGGCCGGTTGTGCGCTGCTCATCGGCAGCCTGGTCGCCATGCCCTGGTCGGGCTTTCAATGGCGCTTGGCCATCATTCCCGCACCCACCTTGGCACTCGGCATTTACGGATTGTTTGGCTATCACTTTTTATTGTTCGTGGCCTTCAGAATGGCGCCCGCTGTGGAGGCCAACTTGGTGAACTATTTGTGGCCTTTGTTGATCGTGGTCCTGGCGCCCGTTTTTCACAAAGGCACACGACTTCATTGGCCCCAAGTGATCGCTGCCATTGCAGGGTTCACGGGTGCTGTCTGGGTCATCACGGGCGGGCAGTCCGTGCAGTCTGATTTCAACATGGGCTATTTGGCGGCATTGGCCTCGGCATTTATTTGGGCGACCTACTCACTCATGACCCAGCGTGTGCCGTCTTTTCACACGGCAGCGATTGGCAGCTTTGGCTTCGTGTCAGGTGCTCTGTCTTTGGTGTGCCACTTTGCAATGGAGACGCCGACTCTTCTCACAAACAATGACCTTCTGTTGTTGCTTTGGATGGGGTTGGGCCCTTTGGGACTTGCATTTTATTTGTGGGATGCCGCGTTGAAAAAAGGCCGGGCTCAGCAAATTGGTTTGCTTAGTTTTTTAACGCCCTTGGGTTCAACACTTTTATTGTTGGTTGATCGCCAACAAGCCCTTACACCCCTTGTGGCATGGGCAGGATTACTCATTGTGGGCTCGGCATGGTTTGGCCGCGCACCCAGCCAACTTGATGCGGCGAACGACCCAATATTCGGCACTCACTCGGAGAAATCTTAAGTCGACAAAAGACTGGCCGGGTCTTCAGACGCCAGAACTTGCTGCGCCAAAGCTTTGAGCTTTTCAGTGTCTGCGCGCAAGATTTGTTGCTTGACCAACAGCACTTGTGAGGGGTGCATAGAGAAGCTTCTCAGCCCCATGCCCAACAGCAGCCGTGTCATGCTCACATCGCCAGCCATCTCGCCACACACTGACACGCTCTTGCCTTGCGCCGCACCTTCTGCAATGGTGTCGGCAATTAAACGCAAGACCGCTGGGTGCAATGGGTCATAAAGATGCGCCACACTTTCATCGGCGCGATCAATGGCCAATGTGTATTGAATCAAGTCGTTGGTACCAATCGACAAGAAGTCGAAGTGCTTCAAGAAAAGCTTGAGCGAAAGTGCAGCGGCTGGAATTTCAATCATGGCGCCCAATCGCACATTGCCATAAGCAACACCACGCGCATCCAAATCAAGTTGCGCTTGCTTGACCAAGGCCAAGGTTTGGTGAATTTCACTGGCGTGCGCCAGCATTGGCACCAACAAGTTGACTTGGCCGAGGGCAGCCGCACGCAAGATGGCTCGCAGCTGCGTTAAAAACATTTCGGGGTCAGCCAAACTCCAACGAATCGCGCGCAGTCCCAAGGCTGGGTTCAAGTGCGCAGCATCATGACGCGCTTCATCGAGTGGCTTGTCAGCACCCACATCGACCGTGCGAATGGTGACGGGCAAACCTTGCATGCCTTCAATGGCTCTGCGATATTGATTGAATTGCTCTTCTTCTTCAGGCAAATTGCCCTGCCGGCCCATGAACAAAAATTCGCTGCGGAAAAGTCCAACACCCACCGCCCCCGCCATCATGGCTGCACTGGCATCTTCCGGCATTTCAATGTTGGCCAAGAGTTCAATTTTTTGGCCGTCGAGGGTCAAGGCCGGCGTGTGCCTGAGCCTGCTTAAGCGCTCCCGCTCCAAGTCGCCTTGACGCTGCTTGAAACCATACTCAGCCAAAATGATGGGCGATGGGTCGACAATGATGAGGCCCATGTCGCCGTCAATGATGATCCAGTCGTCTTGCCGAATAAGTTGACTGGCACTGCGCGCGCCCACCACGGCAGGAATGTCCAAACTCCGCGCCACAATGGCCGTGTGAGATGTTTTACCGCCCACATCGGTCACAAAGCCCGTGAACACGCTTTGTTTAAATTGCAGCATGTCAGCAGGCGACAAATCGTGCGCCACCAACACCAAGGGCACGTCCATGGTGTCGCCCAATTGCAGTTCTTGTTGCGGCCTTGCCTGCGGCTTGGTCCGAACCACAGGCGCATGTCCACTCTTCAAAAAGTGCAGCACGCGTTCTGTCACTTGCTCCAAGTCGGACTTGCGCTCGCGCAAATAGGCATCTTCCATTTCGTCAAACTGGCGGCCAATGACCTCCATCTGACTGGTCAGTGCCCACTCTGCGTTGTAAAACCTTTTTTCAATCCAGTGCTTCACGCTCGCCGACAAGCTCTCGTCTTCAAGCAGCATCAAGTGCACATCTAGCAATGCGCCCAGCTCGGGTGGCGCGTCGGAGGTGAGTTCGTGTTGAAGACGTCTAAGCTCTTCAACGACAGCATTGCGCGCTTGGCGCAAGCGATCGATTTCTGCGGCGACTTGATCGGGCGGAATGAAGTAATGCGCCACATCCACGCGGCTTGACGCCACAAGCACCGCCCGTCCAATGGCGATCCCTCTGGCGACAGCAAGTCCATGAATGCTGAATGTCATTCACCCTCGCCAAACTTATCGGCAATCAGTGCCAGCAAGGCGTCCAAAGCCTCTTGCGCTTGATCGCCCTCTGTGTCAATGATCACTTCACTGCCAATGCCAGCAGCCAACATCATGACACCCATAATGCTCTTGGCGTTGACGCGTCGCTCTCCTTTGGCAATCCATACTTCGCAAGGAAAGCCACCAGCCAGCTTGGTCAGTTTGGCAGAGGCGCGAGCGTGCAAGCCGAGTTTATTGCTGATGATCGTGGTAGCTTGGGGCATGTCGAGGTCCTGATTGATTTTGAGGTGCAGTGCAGTCTACGGGCATGATGCCTTGGGCGCCGCCCGCTTGCGCACGCGCGGCCAAGGCGTCTAAGGACTCGTGGCGGTAGCACACGCTTCTGAGCAGCATGGGCAAATTGACGCCAGCCAACAAGCGTGTGTCAATGCCATCGTTGAGTTTTTGGGCCACATTGGAAGGCGTAGCGCCAAACACGTCACTTAACAACAAGACTTCGGCGGTGTTGAGTTTGGCCATGGCCGCTTTGGCCAAAATCAAACTCTCCTCGGGGCTTGCGTGGGGCGCAATGTCCAATGCCAGAACCCCCGAGGCACATTCGGGAAAAACGTGCAAGGCGCATTCACGCAAGGCCGAAGCCAGCGGCGCATGGGCGACGATGAGAATTCCAATCATGCTGAATTATCGCGGTTTGCCCAATGAAAATAAACATACGACAAAGTCGCACACACGCCAAAGACAGAAAAAGCCGACTGAAAGGCCAGGACAGGTGACCAACCAAGCGATTTGAAGAAGTCCACGCCCAAACCAATGCCCCACTGAACCACAAACACGCCCAAGAAAATCACCAGGTTATAGGCGGACAGTGCTCGACCTGCCAAATGCGGCGGAAAGGCCATGCCTACAGCGGGTTGCGCCAAGGAGACAAAGGAGCTGGTTACGCAAAAAAGTGTCAACACAATGGCCGTGCTGTCACCCAAATTGGGGCCCATCCAAATGAGGTAAGCCAGCACCAGCAAGCTTGTGGGCTGGCCCCAAGCAATCAATCGATCAGGTGATATCCCGCGCTTTGCCAGCTTTGGCGTCACCAAACCCCAAAGCCAAAACGTGCAAAGCATCGTCAAGTTAATCGCAAACAAGCCTGTTGCTGCCGACACGGGCGAGTAGCCACCAACCACCGTCATCCAAGGACCAGCCCATAAAGTTTGAACCGCTAACAAGCCCGCATAGCAAAAGAACCCGATGGGCGCCATGCGCCAAAAATAAGCACTGCGCCAAATGGGGCCGTAACCCGCTTCTTCATCAGAGGGCTTGATGGCGCCTTCGCTTGGCTTTTCCCATACGGGGACCACCCAATAAATGAACATCATTGACACCACGACCAGCACCGCAAGCCCGGCAAAAATGGCCCGCCAACCCGTCATGGGCATTAGCCATTGCACTGGCAAGGTAGAAGCCAGCATGCCCAGAGAACCCGTCATGAGCATCCACGAATTGGCGCGGAG
>CAIMUZ010000215.1 GCA_903844775.1 uncultured Burkholderiales bacterium
ATTAAAAGTTAAAGTCATTCAAGGTGGAAACACTACTGACTGGAACAACGCTGATAGCATAACGATCGAAAGCAACGCATCGTCAAACTCATTAGTAGGCACTTGGACGGGCAATTTGTATCACCCAACTGGGGTGTTGAACTCTAATTTTTCAATCACGTTCACCAGAGCTATTTCAAACCCTGATAACTTAAGTTTTGACCTTCAATTTAGTACTTTCGATGGTCGGCCTGCTTGCCGAATTAACAATAGCACCGGCATAGCTTCCCCTAGTGGAGTTAACTTATATAACTTGAGTATGGATTTAACCAATGCAACAGGATGCCTCTTAACTGCCCATAGTCAAGTACCTATTTCATTTGCAGGTGTGGCCTTCATCACCACAAGCCCCGTTGCAGGTAAAAAACGACTTCAATGGGTGGCAACGGCTTCTGACGGCAGGGGCTTGAGCTTCAGGGCTGACAGATAAGATAAAGCGCTCAAGTTCCCCCACCTTGTGTCGATTTTAAAACGCAGCTTTCACAATTCGTTGTTGAAAAGCAATCGTAAAGTATTCATTAAAGTTCAGGATTAGACATGTTTAAAACCATTGCCATCGTTATATTGACGCTCGGATTAGGCGGGGCGGGCTACTTTGGCTGGACTCAAAAGAGCGCCTATGGCACGGCTGCCAAAGAAGTTGCTGCATTGACCACTCAATTGGAAGAAGCTGAAAAGAAAGCGGAAGAAACAGCGGAAGAGTTGGTCACTTCCGAAGAAGCCTTGCCACCTTTAGAAGCCAAAGTGAAGGAGTTTGATGCCGTCAAAGGTGTCTTCGCCAACGGTGCGGTTCTGAAAGACTTAGAAGCGCTCTACGCAAAAGATAAAAAGCTCTCGACCGAAAAACAATTAGGCTTGGCGGGTATTCGCATGCTCACCAACGGCGGCAAAGATCCCGCCACCATTGAAGCCTTCCTAAAGGCCATTGAAATGACCGACTGGAAAGGTCAACAGCAAGTCATTTGCGCAGCGCAAAAGGCCTTGGCTGCTTCGGGCGAAAAAGTGAAAGTCATGTCTGAGTGCAAGGAAGAAGCACCTGCCGCCAAGGGTGGCAAGGACGCCAAGGACGGTAAGGAAAGCAAGGACCCTAAAGACGCAAAGGCCGACAAAGCTGATCCTAAGGGCAAGAAGGACGACGGACACGGCGCAAAGAAAGACGAAAAGCATGCTGCCGCCCATTGGGACTATGAAGGCGAGATGGGGCCCGAGCACTGGGGCAAAGAATTTCCAACTTGCGGCAAAGGCAAATCTCAATCACCTTTGAACATCAAGGGGCCATTTGAGAAAGTTCGTTTCAATGTGGTGCCGGACTACAAACCAGGTCCTCTGAAAATTTTGAACAACGGGCACACCATTCAAGTGAATGTGACGCCCGGCAGCAAAATCCGCATTGATGGCAAAGCATTTGACCTCTTGCAGTTTCACTTTCACCGCCCCAGTGAAGAGCACATCAATGGCAAACCTTCTGCCATGGTGATTCACTTTGTGCATAAAAATGAATCAGGCGAACTCGCTGTATTGGGTGTTTTGCTTCAAGAGGGCAATGAGAACCCAGGCATCAAAACACTGTGGTCTTATGCGCCCACCAAAGAAGGCGCTGAAGTGGCACCAGAGAATGTCGCGTTTAACCCGACTAACTTGCTGCCAAGAGAGATGGAGTTCTTCCACTACGATGGATCACTCACAACGCCACCTTGCACAGAGAAGGTGAAGTTCTATATTCTCAAAACGCAAGTGAATATTTCCAAAGAACAAATCACTCAGTTCCCATTCAAGATGAATGCGCGCCCAGTTCAGCCTTTGAACGAGCGTAAGATTTTCACAAATTAATTTTTAGCAACATACCTCACCCACTCGCTTTGATCGATTTGGGTGGAGTTGGAAATTGCCATATTTTGTGAATTGGCAGATGGGTAGCGCACCCAGCTTTTGCTTTCAACCGAGGCATTGACTTCGGTGTAGTTGCCGCCTGGATAGCGAATCCAGCTTTCCATTTTTTGAGTCAGTGCCGCCACTTTGGCTGGAAAACGAACCCAGCTTTCGGTTTTAGGATTGATTTTGCGTGCAAGGGGTGCGACAGGTGCAGCAGGCGCAATAGGTGCCACTGGCGCGACGGGTGCGGCACCACTCAATAAATTCTGGGGCTGCTTTTTACCCAATTGCGTTTCAATCAGGTTGGCCAACTGGTTCTGATTGGGCACTTTGAGGGCCGCAGTCGACTTCGTCACACTGCTTTGACCTTTGTTGAATTGCTCGGGGTTGAGCGCCTTGAATGCCTCAGCCACCAACTCTGGCTTGATCTCGCTGTTGGGCATGGTTTTGGCAATGATTCGGTCCAGTGACTCACCGGCCAAGGGCGTGTAGGTGAAACTAGATTTCAAGCCCTCCCAGTTCAAGGGGCTGGCAGCTTGGCTGCTGGTTGCAGCGGCCAGGCCAAAGGCCAAAACGGTGGCTGCAAAAATGGGGCGAAGAGCATGTGTCAAGGTTTTGACTCCTAAAGGGAGAAATCAGGGTTTTGACATCCCTACCTGCAAAACGCATGCCACCGAAAATTTGACAGGGCCACCAGGGTGGCGCGGTGATTCAGTGCAAGACTTTGGGCGAGACCAGCTCAACTGACGGGAAATAAGTTTGAAAGCGTTGGGTATCTCTGGTGAGCACCGGCAGCCGGCTGACTGCGGCATGTGCACCGACAAAAAAATCCCCTAAAACATTGTGCTTGTTGCCCCCTTTTTTCCGATACATCAGAAACGCTTTGGCTGCCAAAAATAAGGCGGGTTTTGGAATTTGGACAAACTTCAGGCCCATTGTTTGGAGCACATCGTCTAGATCCTCAATTTTGCTAAAGGCACTTGAGAGCTCTGAATAGATGATGGGGTTGATGCTGAGGACATGGATTTTGGACTGCACGCGCAATTGATGAATTGACCAATCGGCCCAACGGGGATCGTCGTTCACGACATCAATGAGGATGTTGGTATCTACCAACATCAATGCTCCCCTCTTAAGAGGTTCATTAAATCTTTCGTGCGCCACTGAACATCGGCTCGCCCTCTGACTTGCTCAAACGGGTCTTTGAGGGTTGAAGCTTTGCCACTCTTTCTAGCGGGTGCGGTGCGAGTGACACTGGCCTTTTGCAACAAGACATCCCCCGCATCGTTCACAGCAAAATTAATCTTGCACCCTGGCTGAAGGTCCAGTGCATCTCTGATTTTTTTGGGGATAGTGACCTGTCCCTTGGTGGTTAAAGTGGTGGGCATGGAATTTTTCTTACTTTATAAATTAAGTAATACTTTACAGCTGAACAAAGTACTCGTCAATCCATTGCAAGTGAATGTTTGATGGGCAGGTTTGACCCGCCGCTTGAAATGATGACGATTAGTTTTGCAGCGTCTTTGTCGCCACGTTGAGTCGCTTCAACCGCCACAACAAATACAAAGTAATGCTCAGGTTCAAAGCATTCCACAACGCGCCATTGACAAACGCCGCGTGATAAGAACCCGTTAAGTCAAACACCTTGCCCGACATCCAGCCACCCAGCGCCATGCCAATCATGGTGGCCATGATGACCGCGCCCACCAGCACGCCAGCACGCTGCGCTGGAAAATACTCTCTCACAATGATCGCGTAGGACGGCACGATGCCGCCTTGAAACAAACCAAACAAAGCCGAGATGAGGTAGAGCGACACCATGCCATCAAACGGCAAGAACAAGAGCAGCGCCAAACCTTGCAAGACCGACCCCAAGACCAAAGTTTTAAGTCCCCCAATTCGATCGCAAATGGCACCTGACACCAGCCGACTCACAATGCCGCAGGCCAACATGATGGACAACATTTCTGCGCCGCGTGCCGCACCAAAACCAAGGTCAGTGCAATACGCCACGATGTGAACCTGGGGCATGGCCATGGCCACACAGCACGCCACACCCGCCACACACAGCAATGCATGTGCTGCGGGGATGGACATTCCAAAAGGTTTTTCTGAGGACAATGACTGCAGACTGCCAGGTGCTGCCACCTCCAGGATCGGGGGCCTTTGCCGCATTAAAAATGCAAGGCATGCCATGCCCAAACCGCACACAATGCCAATCCAAATATACGTATTGCGCCAGCCCAGTGTTTCAACACCTTGCTGCGCCAATGCGGGCCAAATACTGCCAGCAAGATAGTTGCCACTGGCACACACCCCTACGGCGATGCCGCGCCTTTTGTTCCACCACAGCGAGGTGTCGGCCAGCAAAGGCGCGAACGTCGATGAGCTGCCAAACAAGCCCATGAGCAAGCCATGCGATAACGCAAACAGCCAAATGTTGGGCGATAAACCTGCCAACACAAAACCACTGCCAATACCCACAGCGCCAATCCAAAGTCCAACGTGAACGCCCCACTTGTCTGCCAACTTGCCCATGGCCAAACCACCCGCACCAAAGCCGAGCATCATGAGGGTATAGGGCAAGGATGCATCGGCCCGAGACACTCCAAAGTCTCTTTGCACCTCCGGCAAAACCACCGACACCACATACATGCTGCTGCCACCCAGCGTCATGAGAATCAAGGTGATGAAGAGGCGACGGGCGGCGTAGGATGAGTCGATTAAGGCGGGGTCGGCGTAGGGGCTAATGATCTTATTCACAGATTGACCATATCATCCGAAGGCAACTTTTTAGCCCTGTATTACCCCTAGAAACGACCTATTTTCTGATGCTATAATCCCGCTTCTGTGGGGCCCGGTAGCTCAGTTGGTAGAGCAGCGGATTGAAAATCCGCGTGTCACTGGTTCGATTCCAGTCCAGGCCACCAAATTTAAACCGTAAGTACGAAATTGCTTACGGTTTTTCTTTTTCTGCTCAAATACAAGCCACAAGTTAAGATCTATTTTCAGCACGCCCAACATCAAGGCCTATGAATCGATTTTCAAATACGAACTCGTCTGGCCTTCTTAAATTGACTTGGCAGTTTTTTGCCGTCTTCAGTATTTTCGCTGGGCTGGCAAGCTGCGGCGGCAGTGCGAGTTCTGTTGCAACGAATGCAGCGAGCGTAACTGCGGCAACTGAAAACGCCGCAATTTTGGCAGTCTTGGATAAAAGTACCGATTCAGCAGCTCAAGCCATTTTGCCGGCAGGCGCAGACACCTTCAGTATGTCCACCTTCTGGGAAGCACAAGTTCTGAAAGGATTTACGAAGGTGGGTGTTTTGCGCGGCTATGCGTACCAAAATTACCCAAGCATCACATCGCTATCAAGCCTGGAGACCAACACCAGCGACCCAACCCAAACCCGCTTGGTGATTACTCACGTCGACCACCGCGCCAAAACAGGCGACATCGTGACAGTGTCTGGCGTCTCCGCAGACGCCTTGGACATTCCTTTTCGCTTCCTCAATGGCACATTCGAAATTACAATTCGCAATTCAAATTCGTACTACATCAAAATTCCATATGCTGGCGTCAAACGCGAAGAGTTTTTGCTGAATGCCAACTTGTTTTATAAATACAAAGAATGCACTGGCCAACAAACAGTGACGCAAACACCGGCTCTTGCGACAGATCCTCTGACTTATTTTGACGGCTATGAATCGCGCGTTGCCACATACACCGTAGAGAATAGCCTCGTGGGTTGCAGTCCGCCATTGGCGACTTTTACAACGACCAAATACTATGCGGTCAACAATCCAAGATCCGAAAAAGTATTGAAATACCCTTTTCTGGGACAGCGCGTTGCGGGCGGCGATTTTGCGAGCCTCGAGAAAACATTCGATCTTCCCGCCACACCTTTGAAGTCGGGTGACAAAGGCAGCATCGGCACCATGAAGTTTTACAAAGCGTCTAACAAGGCCTCCCAAACAGGCACTGCGCTTTTGTCTTATGAAATACTGAAGTACACCAGCAGTGCCGTGTTCATTGCCATCAATTTGGATTATTACAACGACAACAATACGCTTGTTTCAAAGACCACAGAGATTTACGGCAGAGATCCGGCCATTGACAAAGAATACAAATTAATTCGCATGACGGTGAAGTACAACAATCCGCGTAAGAACGAGATCATCGTCGAATGATTTTCCCTACGCGTTGGACTTTTCCAAATTAGCCCCGCGTTCAATCACAAACTCACGGTCTACCAACTTGCGCGAATGGTTCAAATCACTTTGCGCAATGAGCACCGAAACTTCGGTGCCTTTTAACCCAGCAATCACATCGGCCAAACGCTTTGACAAGGCTGGCGCAACCCCTTCAAAGGGTTCATCAAGCAAGAGCAAACTGGTACCGACTGCCAAGGCACGTGCCAGCGCCGCCAGTTTTTGCTGGCCGCCAGACAATAACAAAGCGCGCCGGTCTTTCATCTCGATAAGTTCTGGCAGCACCTTGTATACCAAGTTGAGCCGCGTTTGTGCATCCAGCGAAGGATTGACCCAGACCGGAATCAATATGTTTTCTTCAACCGTGAGCTCTGGCACCAAGCCACGATCTTCAGGCATGTAGCCGATGCCCATTGCCGCACGGGCGTGCGGAGGCAGCGCCGTTAAATCTTGGCCATTGAATGTAATTCGGCCTTGTGTGGGCGGCACATGTCCCATGACCGAGCGAAGCAGTGTGGTTTTGCCAGCACCATTTCGACCAATCAGGCCGACCATGGTGCCATCGGCGACTTCGAGAGAAATACCTCGCAGCGCGATGACCGATTGAATGGCCACATGCAGACCTTCTACCTTCAGCATTTGTTTTCCTTTAAGGCTTTCAAGGGCTTATTCACTCAGCAACTCGCCTGTGACGTAGCGACGCACATCGTCGGTGGCCAAAGCGACCTCGGGCTTGTCGTCTGCAATGATGCGGCCACTGTAAAACGCAACCACTCGGCTGGCATAGCGGCTCACGATGTCCATGTCGTGTTCAACAAAAAGCACCGTGGTTGATTGATCTTGACCCAAGCCCGCCATGATGGTTTCCATCATGGGAAACTTTTCTTCAGCAGACACGCCGCTGGTGGGTTCGTCCAACAACAAAAGTTTGGGTGAGCTTGTCAATGCCATGGCAATGTCGAGCAATTTTCGGATGCCACCGGGCAACTCGGCCACTCGGCGCGCACGATGCTCGGTCAAAGCAAATCGATCGAGCAAGGCATCAGCACGTTCAATGGCTTGGCGTCGGCGAGCCGGTTGCCAAAAACTCAAGCGCTGGTCATGACAGGCATTGGCCACCAGCATGTTCTCCAACACGTTGAGCTCGCCATACACCTGGGGTATTTGAAATGAGCGCGCCACACCGAGGTGGGTAATGGCTCTTGGGTACAACGGCGTGATGTCATGACCGTCCAACAAAATTTGTCCTTGATCTGGCTTGAGGTAGCCCGTGATCATGTTGACAAAAGTAGTTTTACCAGCGCCGTTGGAGCCGATCAGGCTGACACGTTCACCGGCAAAAATATCGATGTTGATATTGGCGGCAGCCACCACGGCACCAAATTTTTTCTCGACATCGCGGGCTTGTAAAACAGCTTTCATTTGCCGCCCCCCTTCACCCACAGTGAGCCAATGCCGCGCGGCAAAAAGCGAATCACGATGAGCAAGAAGATGCCCAGTGACATTTGCCAAGTGTTCGGAAAATAAGAACTCGAGAAGGAGCGCACCACTTCAAGCACCGTGCTGGCCACAAACAAAGCAATCACACTTTGCCAGCCGGCCAAAATGGCCACAAAAACAAACTCACCCGAGGTGGTCCAAAAACTGAAGTTGGGCTCAATGTGACCCAGCGCCATGACCGCCAAAGAACCACCCAAGCCGCCACAAAAAGCCGCCAGTATGAAGTTGATGGCCATGGCTTGCCGCACCGAGCCGCCTAAGTATTCGACACGCAATTCATTTTCTTTGGCCGCCACTGTAATGAGGCCGCGTGTGCTGTCGAAGTAAATTCGCGCCAACAATGCCATGAGTGTAGACACCGAAATGGTGAGAACGTACATGATGTAGCCGACCGATTCATCGGGCAATTTTTGGCCAAACAAAGTGGGGCGGCCCATGTTGAAACCATCTGACCCCCCCAATACTTCCAGCTTCATGAGCAGGCCATAAGTGACCATCGACAAGGCCAAGGTGAGCATGGCAAAAAAGATACCGCGATAACGCGACAGCAGCGGCGCAAAGGGCGCCGCAATCAAGGCCGCGATAACGCCGCCGCTTAAAGTTAGCAGGAGTGCATCTTTGATGCCCAACTTGTTGGACAACAAAGCAGCGGCATAACCCCCAATGGCAAAGACCATGCCTTGGCCAAACGGTACGACACCGCCTCGCATGAGCACCATAATGCCAAGAGACACCAGGCCATTGGCGGCTGCCATGGTAATGAGAAATGTGAGCCACTTCGGCATCACCATGCCTGCCAAAGACAGTGCAATGCAAATGCCCAAAGCCCACATCACGGTGTATCGAACAGGCGTTGCAATGGAAGACACCGTTGTGCCTAATTGATTCGCCATGGTTTAAATCTTTCGAGCTTGAATTCGCTGGAACAGGCCTTCCGGACGGAACATCAGCACCACAGCCATCACCAAATAAATAGAGAACAGTTCTGCGACAGGCGCCAAGTGAACCGCCATCGATCGCGCCAGACCCACGATGATGGCACCGACGGCAGCACCTTCAATGCTGCCCAGGCCGCCAATGATCACCACGGCAAAAGACACAATGATGACCCCCACCGAAACACCGGGTTGAACAGAAATCATGGGGGCCGTGAAGGCACCCCCCAGCGCGGCCAAAAAGATGCCGACAGAAAACGCCACCATGTAGACACGCGAGATGTTGACGCCCATGCTGGAGGCAATTTCTGAGCTGTGAATCACAGCAATCATGATCTTGCCTTGCTGGGTGCGGTTCAACCACCACCAAACCGCCATGCCAACGACCAAGGCGAGTGCCACCAGCGCAAAGTCGTAACCCACATAGGTTTGGTTGCCGATGTCGATGTTGCCAAACAGGGTGTAAGGCTCAGAAACATAATATGGATTGGCACCCCACAACAACTTTGTGGCATCTTCCAAGATGAGAAACATGGCATAGGTGACGAGCACTAACAGCACCTCGTCGCGCCCATAAAAGAAACGCAGCAAGCCACGTTCAATCAGGGGCGCAACCAGTGCCGCCACTGCAACCGCAGCCAAGAGCATGGCCACCAAAGTAAAACCAGGCGCCCACTTCATGGCACTGGCCCATCCTACAAAACTGGCGGCCGCATAGGCCCCCAGTGCGTAGAAACTGCCATGTGCAATGTTCAGGATTTTGAGCACACCAAAAACCAGCGTCAAACCAAGCGCCACAATGAACAGCCAGGAAGCGTAGGTTAATCCGTCAATCAAAATGGTGAGCATGCTAAAGAATCCTTGTTTTCAGCAGTGGTGACTTAATTTATGGGCAACCCTTGGCGCCAGGGAAACCGGCTTTGATCCACTCTTCGGTCTTCATGTTGGCCGGTGGGTTCACGCACTCTGCTGGGAAGCGCATGATGTCGTCAAGCACCACCATCTTTTTGGCGGCGTCGTAACGTGTTTTGCCAATGGCTGTTTCTTGAACCGCTTGATGGCCTCCGCCCAATGCCATGCGAATTTTGCCGGCTGGTGAATCCCATTCTGAATTGCGAAGGGCTGCTGCCAATTGCTCAGCGTTTGGCTTCTTACCGCCATTGGCCGCCATGGCTTTTTCAACCGCCAACTTCAAACCCAACAATGATTGCACCATTCGGTAGGGGGCTTGAACGGGATACACGTTGTAGGCCTTGCTGTACAAGTCCCACCACCAATCGTTCAAAGCAGACTTTGGCGACATCAAACCATAGGCACCGCGTGCGCCCAAGATAACGCCGTCGGGCATCTTGTCACCCAAGCCAGGCAACACGTGATCGCCCGCTGAGAACACCACCTGTGTGCGCTTGAACAAACCACGTGGGTTGGCTTGCAAGATGAAGGCTTGCAAATCGCCGCCCCACAAACTGCTGTGCGTGACATCTGCTTGCTTGGACATCAGTGCCGAAATTTCGGTGCCATATTGACCCGCGCCAAACTTGGGCAACTGGTCTTCACCGGCTTTCGCGCCTACGTAGAGCTTTTCCATAGACCACGTAAAGTCTTTCTTGGAGTCTTGGCCCCAAGCGTAGTCTTGGTTGATCATGTTGAATGAATTGACCTTGATGTCTTTGGCCTTGAGGTAGCGCGCCAATGCAACGTTGTCCATGGCCGCATGCGAAGCGGTGCGGAAAACATAGTTGTATTTGCCATCCTCAAAAATTCGGGGTGTGCCGCAGTCATAAAGGATGAGGAACTTTTTCATTTCCTCAGCCACGGGCGCGACAGCCAAGCAATCGCCTGAGCCCACATAGCCCACCACCGCATCGACTTTGTCACGGTCGTACAAGTTGCGCATCTCTTGTACTTGCTTTGTAGCGCCACCGTTTTCATCGACGTAGATGGCTTCAATTTTCATGCCGCCAAAGCCCACTTTGTTGTAGGGTGCTGGTGCTGAGCCTTTGTTAAACGCATCGACCAGTACTTTGGCGCCATTGACAGCGGGTATGCCAAAGCTGTCGGCGGCTTGGCCCGACAAGAAGCTGACAATGCCGACTTTGAATGTTTCTTGCGCTTGAACACTGCCAAGCGCGCAGACCGAAGCGAACAGTGTCACCGCGGTACTGACTGCCTTGCGCGACCACGTCGCTTTGCGATTGCCTTGAATTGCCATGAGTCTCTCCAATTGTTTGTCCTGAACCGGACGCCTTAGAAAAAAACGCCAACTAAATCTTGCTCTAATTAAGAGCATTGGACTATCAGTGCAAACCCATGTTCAAGTGCATTACGGGTGCCTATTTGTAACAACAGCGACAAAAGGTCCTTTCAATCAGGGTGCTTTTTCATCCCCCAAAAGCTTCTTTTTTTGAATTTGAAACTCGGCTTCAGTGATGATTTCCTTCTTTTTCAATTCGTCCAGCTTCAACAGAATGGAATACATGTCTTTGAATTTTTCGGGTGTCATTTGAGTTTGGCCAGAGCCTGCGCAACCTGACAGCAAGAGGATTGCGCCAAATACCCCTCCTATTAATTTGTCTTTTTTCATTCACACCTCTTATAAAAGTCCATTGTCTAGCCTCTTTCAATTGAGTGCAAGATCTTGGCGCCTGCGTTAACGCATCAGTTTTCATAGATGGGCTCGGCTCATTTGGGCGGCGGCGGTGTTAATATTGAAGCAAAAATATGCTTGAAAACATACCCTCTGAACCAGAAATCAGGCCACTTTCAAGTGGTCCCCTTTTCCAATGGCTAGGCGTGCAATGGCAAGGTACAAACTATGCCATTTCTCTTAATAGCATCTCAGCTGTTTTCAAAGCTATCCACAGCCACCCCTCCATTTCAAGCAATCTCGAGTTAGATGTCGCGGTGCATGATGGCTGCGTAATCTTCATGAAGGCTTTTCCAGAGTGTTTCGCCACGACTTCGACGCATGACTTTCAAGCGCCAGATACGTCGCTGCAATGGGCTCTCGTATTGCACCCCGCAATGCCCGCCATCATGGGCTGTCGCGTGCAATCGGTGGTCGGTCCTTTTTGGGCAAAGTCTGGCTTGGCATCTTTAGATCACGATGGCCAAAGTTGGACGGTTGTTCACCGATCTGGGGTGATGCATGCTTGAAGGAAGAAAACTCAGCCTCGAGATGCAGCGCGACAGCAACGGCCGCGTTTGGACTTTTCTTTCTTGGCTCATCTCAATCGGCTGTGTGCTCTTGATGGCCAGCCTTTGGATTGGCGTGGCCATCGCCCCGCCGCCGCCTGACAAATCACAAGACAACATGGCGCAAGCGCATGCCAAAGTGATTGAAGGCATGGGGCGTTTGAAGAGCAGCTTGGCTGCCGATCAAGAACTCACACCCGAGTTGTTTGCCGACATCGGGGAATGGATTGCTTTGTTGACCCATTTTTCTCAAGCCTCGGCCAAAGCCATTCAGGCACCCGAAGATTCTCGCGACGCCCAAACTTGGCCAGGCCGCGCCAACCTCATTCTGGAAGACCTCAACGCCCTCCTCCTGACCAAAGAGTCCACGCTTCATTTTTTTCGAACTCGAGATGCTTTGAGCGCGCTTTACAAACCCAAGGGCGCAATTTCAACCCAGGCATCTGCACCCCTCACTGCCTTTCGTGAGTTCAGCGTGGCAGTTGCAGAGTGGGTCAAACTCACTGCGCCTTCGGCCGGTGCGGCCAAGTCTGTTGCAGTCACGCCCCCATTGACTTGGGCCATGCTCATCAATTCCAAAGCCCCTTGGCAACAAATCAATGCGCAAATGGACGCATTAGAGAGCGAGGCCAAACTCACTGACAACGCCGTTCAGGCCAAGGCTGCGCAAACTCTGCTGAACGCGCTAAACCCCAACAACTTGATGCAAAGCATTCGGTCGGCCGATGAACAACTGCGCAAAGTGTGGTCAGCTCACGAGCGTTTGTTGGCTTCGCTTGACCAGTTGCCGCCAGTCCCCCAAGTTGTTCTTGCGCCAGCCCCCTTTTCTTGGTCTCAATTGGCCTTTCCTGGCAATACCGCAGAAGGCTTGATGGGTGCCATGGGTCTTTTGGTGATAGGTCTTTCGGTGCTGTTGGCGGGCAACATTTCGCGCCAACAGCATTTGAAGATCTTGTCCCAAAAATGGCTTTCGCTCACACAGCAATTGGAGAATACCTTGCGTGACGTCACGCAACCCCTGGCCACCTCGGTCACCCAACAAGAAGACCTGATTGCCGGCTTCAATCGACTGCTCGAGCAGTCGAAACTGCTGCAGCAAGCCATGAACAAGCCCTTGGAAACGCCTCAAAAATCTTTAGAAGACCAAGCATGGCGAGCTGCTTCACGGATGCAGGCCGACTTGGAAAATGAGCTCATGCTCTTGCGAGAAAAACTCCTCAATATTCACCTTCAATTTTGTTCGGGTGCTACCCATGAAAACTTGGTGTACGACTTGGCGTTCACGACGGAGGGTATTCAAACCGTCTTAACCACCGCCTCCGATTTAGGCCGCTCGTTTGCCATTCTCAAAGAACACTTGCAGACAACAGAGACCACGGGCAACGACCAAGAAGTGGTGGCCATGATGTTGCAAATTTCCAATCTCAAAAATTCGGTCAAGCGCATGACCCAACAACTTCGAGAGCTCTCGAATCAATTGCAAGTTGCCGTGGAAGATGTGCCCGATGGCCAACGGTTTGAAGGTGCAAGTCGCCAAAAATCAATGGGGAGACCGCATGGCAACCCATCAGTTTGACCATTTGTCTTTGGTGGTGTCCGATGCTGAACTCAGCTTGGCGGGTTTATCCCGCAGCATTCAAGTGGGCTCCGTGGACATGCAACAGGGTGCGTTGTATGCCCGCGATTTGGCAGGCGCATTGTCGGTTTTGGGCATGGACACGGCCACCAGTTTGGTTGAAGACGTTGCAAGGCAACTGACACTGGGGCAGCCCAGTGTTTTGGATGTGGCCCAAGGTTTGCTGCCGCACCTGACAAGCGCTTTGAAGGATATCCAATTGGGGCACATTGCGCAGCCTGATGAACAACTGAAAGTATTCAGCCCTTGGGCCTCTCGACTTCAAGTTTTGGTATCACGCGATACAGCATCACTGAGCGGCTTTGAAGCTGTCGCCCCCAAGGCTGCGCATTTGCAACTCTTAAGCCCTGCCGATCCTGGCTTCAGGGCCATGCGAATGAAAGGCCTGAGCCTCATTCAAAACGCACGCATTGTGAACCAGCGCGACAACGAGCGCACGGTCGCTCAAATGGACGCCCTGCTCAGCGAAATGCAAGACTGGACCCTGCGTGTGGGTCAGGTGCCTTTGTCGCAACTTTTTCCCATCTCTGCGCAAGCCATGCAAGACGTTTGGCTTGATACCAATTTGCTGGATTTGCTAGACCCCTTGAGAGAGTTGGGAGCCCAAGCCGGGAGCATTCAGGCGCAGTCTAGAAGCCTCACCATTTACATGGACTGGCTGGGTTTGAACTTAAGCAATGAAGAATTTCAAGCACTTGGAAAGTGCATGTCGAGTGTTTCAGGCCACGTGAAGCGCTTGGCAGAAGGCTACCGCTTGGTGTTCCCTTGCAGCCTTGCTCGCATGCGCATGACGCCTTACCTTCAAAATGGTCAGCGGTATGCCGTGGGCGCCGGTGAATTCATCCAGTTTGACGCCCATTCAGAAGGCTCAGGCTTTGACGGCGCCTTAACTGTCTGCTCTGGCCTCTCCACCAGAACACTGAAAGTGGACCGTGTGCTTCCAGCCCAAAACATGAATATTTTTGCGGTGCCGCAGGACGTGGCCAAGCCTGAAGGCATCTCGGGGGTGGCTTTGGATGCCATGGGCGATATTTATTACTGCTTGAGCATGGCTTGACGGGCTCGGTAATGCGTACTTTTATACCCATTTTTGGATTCATCCTCTGCTTGGTAAGCACCGCCCAAGCTGCATTAAGCGTTCAGTCGGAAGAAACCGTAAAACAGTTTCTGGCTCAGCATCCTTCTTTAAAAGGGCGGGTATTCAGCATTCAGTGGGAGCCAAGCAAGCTGGAGTTTCCTGTTTGTTCTAAACAACCCACGGTTGAGCTCTTGAGAAAAGACAAGGCCTGGGGCAAGTTGTACTTGAATTTGAGGTGCGAGACAGGCCGGGTATGGACCCGGCCGCTAAGCCTTTATGTGGCGGTCAATGGCCGGTATTTGGTTGCTGTCAGGCCCCTCAAGTCAGGGCAAATTCTCTTGTCCAGCGACTGGAAATGGGTGGATGGCGATCTGTCTAAGATGGGCGACAGCTTGGTAGACAGCCCAGATTTGCTCAAAAATATGGAGCTCAGCCGCGCTCAACAGCCCGGAAACCCCCTTCGACTAAACGATTTCAGACAAATGTCCGTAATCAAATCGGGAGACCAAGTTCGCGTGTCTATATTGGGGCGCGGGTTTGCAATCGACGCGTCAGGACAAGCTCTGGCTGACGCGGCTTTGGGAGCTTCAGTTAAAGTACGTTTATCTGAAGGCAAAACAATCCAAGGTACCGCTGTTTCGCAGGGCTTGGTTGAAGTTGTGATGGAGTGAGGTAAATCATGGTGATTAAAAATGACATTCGTGGATTGGTACAACCCAAGGCGCCCAGCCTTCAGGGTGGGCCTGCTGCTGCGTCTTTGCAACAACCGACGCCTAACAAATCTGAGCCGGCCGTGCGCATTGGCATCAGTGATGCAGCCGTAGCCACACAAGCCAACGCCAGCACAAGCGCAGCCGTTCAGGCACATGCAGGCGACAAGCTCGATATTGAGTTGGTCAAAGAAATTCGCCAACGCCTGGCCGATGGCACCTTTGAAATTGACTACAACAAAGTGGCTGGTAACTTGTTGGGTGATGCAGTGGCTGCGGTTCGCGCAGGCCGCAAGTAAGCACAACTTATCAACCCCTCTGCATGACATTTGAACGCACTCACGCCCTGGTAGAGCAAGTGGCCCAGGCCGTGAATGAGTTGCGCATCACCTTAGAAAATCATGCATTGCCCGGGCTAGAGGCAGCCATCTTAAACAGTCAAATGGCCTTGAAGGGTCTAGAAAATCACCCCGGCGGCGTAGAAGGTTTAAAACAACTCATCGCCACCTTCACCGAAGCTCAACAAAAGCAATTGAACGATCGCCTAGCGCAGGCTCGTTCAGACCATCACCTTAACGGCGAACTGATTCGCTTGGCCATGCAACGCAATGCAGCGCTGCAGGCCTATGTCGCGCAATCTTCTGCAGGTGCTACTTATTCCAGTGAAGGCGGCGTGTCGTTTTTAGGTGGCGGCCAGTTACTTGGCAAATTCTGAGGTCTCTACTTCAACGCCCAAGCAAAGCGCGCAAGCACCCCTCAAGCAATTCTGCAATTAAGTGCTCAGCTCAACATTGAGCAAGGCCCGAATTGAAATCATGGCCTGAGTGTGGAGCTGGCTAATGCGACCTGGCGTAAGGTCTAACACGGCCGCAATTTCTCTGTACGACAAATCCTCTTGGTAATGCAAAGCCATCACCAAGCGCTGTTTTTCTGGCAGCGTTTTTAAAATATCCACCACCTGCGCCAAGAATTGTTGCCCTGACACTTTCTCTAAAGGGTCTGCAGAAAAATCGGTGGGTAACAAATTCTCGGGCACATCGTCAATGGGCATCACATTCACGAAGGTGTCAATCACCACAAAATAGTCTTCAATTGAAACACCTGCTTCTTTGGCAATTTCTAGCTCTGTAGGGAGCCGACCTAAAGTGTGCTCCAAGCGCCTGGTTACTTTTTCTAGCAAATCAAGCTGATCGCGTTGGTTGCGCGGCAAGATGTCTTCTTTGCGGCAAGCGTCGTAAATGGCGCCCCTGATGCGCATGCTGGCATAGGCCTCAAAGCTCTGGTTTTGCTGCGGCACATAACGTTGCAATGCATCTAGCAATCCCGTCATACCTTCTTGTATCAAGTCGTCCAACATCACATTGGCTGGCAACTTAGAGCCAATGCGCGAAGCAATTCGCCTGACCAAGGGTTGGTATCGTTTGAGCTGCTCGCCCAGATCTTGTTGATACTTAGGCTGCATGCTAGTGAATCAAAAGGTGGTTGGCGAGTTTAGCGGTCAGTTCCGGCCAGCGATTCCAGGCACCGTTCAAAGGCAACTGCGCAAGCGGTGTTTCAAGGTGTCCGAGGACTTTCACGTGGGGGCCCAAACTGGTTCGCACTTTTTCTTCAGCCCAACCCACACTGCTTTCTGCGCTGCCTGCTTCACCGGTCAGTACCAAACTCCATGAGGCGACAGGTGTTTGGTCTTGGGTGTGCGACAGCCATTCAAAGGTTTGATTAAGCTCTTCAGGGGCACATCCTGTCAGCGCTGTGCAGTGAATGCGGGCGCCATAGTGCTTGAAACTCGCGGCTTTCAGTGCCGCCGTCGACACAACGACACAGTCAAATTCAACGCCGCTTCGCATGAGTCGATCCGACAGCGTTTGCACGCCTTCACTGATTCGCGATGTGTGCAAAGACAATCCATACCAAAGTGTAGACTGCAAGGGTGTCACACTTTGGTCCAGGTCAACAAACCCTTGGAGGGTTTTAGACAAATCAAATTTCACTTTGCAGGGCAAAGGCAAGAGCTCGCGATACGCAAAGTCAATTTCGTCGACCCACATCACGGTGCGTTCTAATGCAATGAGGCCTTGGCTAAGCTCTCTGACCAAAGACAAAGCCAGTGCGGGCCGGCTGGGGCAGCACACCACATGCACGGGGGGCGAGGTTTGACCAAACAACTCTCGCAGACCATCGGCTTGGTCTTTGAGGCCGTTCAAGGTAGCCGGTTGGCTCATGAAGCCTTAACCCAATCGTTCAATTGGTCGGCCATGTGAACAGGAATTTGATCGTCTGGAATTTGCAAGCGGCTTGACAGCATGCGCGGCCGCAAAGCACGGTGGCTGAGGTAAGCCGTGTTGGCTTGGCTTAAATCTTCAGGCACGCGCTGGCCATTGGCCAAAAACATGAGGGGAAGCTGATGGCGAATGAGGCAATCGAGCACAGGCCCTATTTGCGCAGCCTCATCGGTCTTGGTAATGATGGCCGCAGTCACTGCGCGAGACTTCTCATTTTTCTCAGCCATTTGGTACATCAAGATCACATCTTCTTGCGTGCGCAAATCTGTGGTGCTGCTCATGACCAAAATGCGCTTAAGGGCAGGCGCGCCTTCTAACAAGAGCTGCGACTGCTCCAACATTTGCGTGTCGCGCTGGCTCACACCTGCTGTGTCCAGCAAAATAACGCGTCGGTCTTTCATGCTACTGAGCTTGGAGGCCAAGTCTTCGCTGTCGCGCAAAGACACTACCGGCACGCCAATGATTTTGGCGTAAACCTTCAGTTGCTCTTGTGCGCCAATACGGAAGGTGTCGGTGGTGAGCAAAGCCAATTGATCACGGCCATAGCGAAGCACACAGCGCGCTGCAATTTTGGCGATGGCGGTGGTTTTACCTACGCCTGTGGGGCCAATGAAGGCGAACACACCGCCTGGGTCAAACACCGAGAGCGGGTCTAGCGTTTGAATTTTAGATTCGAGCAATGCTTGCAAGCGGTCCATCAAGGGTGCATCGGAGGGGCCTTGTGCACTTAACTGATCGGCGATTTCGCCACACAGCTGAGGAGAAAACCCCGCATTCAGCAAGATGCGCAAGGCTTCGGCTTTCTCTGTGGACTGTGCCTGCATATCGTCCCAAGCACGGGCAGATAAATGGGTTTGAAGCAACTGCTTCACTTCAGAAAACTCTGCCAACAGTTTGTCGACTCGTTTGTCGTCGGGGGCTGAGCCACTCAATGAAGGTGCAGAAGCGTTATTTGAATAGCCTGTACTGGGTGAATTAAAAACCTCAGCGGCAGCAGCTGATACAGGTGCAATGAGACTGCTTGCGGTACTCGAGCTGCTTGAACTTGAAACAGACGTTGCGGCATTTGCGGCTGGATTCGCAACTGGCGCCACTTTAGCTTGCGTGCGCTGAGACATCTTGGCCAAAGCTTCTGGCGAAATGGCCACAATTTCGACCCCCTCTGGCGTGTCTCGGGTGGACAAAACCAAAGCATCGCCACCCACTTGTTCGCGAACCAGCTTGAGCGCTTCTGTGGTGGTGGCTGCAATGATTTTGTGGGGGGCCATTTGAAAGAGTTATTTCGCTAGATTGTGTTTATATTTGATTTAGCCCGCACTTGCTTGAGAGCACAAGAATTTTTCAAACGTGAGCTGCGTGTCTAGCGGCAATTCTGTCATAGCCAGCACATGCGCTTGGCTGCGTATTTTCTTCACAATTCTTGCAAAAGTAAGTCGTGTGCGCGGGTTGCAGACAATCACTGGGGGCAAGTTTTTAGCCTCCATATCGTCCACGTGGGTAGAAATTTCTTGCACCAACAGTCGCATAAGCGAAGGTTCAATCACACCATCGGGTGCAACCGCGGCCGTGCCAATAGCCTGCTCAATAAGGCGCTCAAACTCTGGCTGTACGCCCAGCACACGGGCTTGTTGGCTGCTGCCCAGGGCGTTTTGCACGATGGTTCGGCGCAAAGCTTGGCGCACCATGGGCAATATGTCCAATGGATCAGGCGTTTTGGGAACATGTTCGGCAGCCACTTCCAAAATGGTTCGCAGGTCTTTGACATTGATGCCTTCTTCTAGCAACAGCTGCAGCAAACGCTGGAGCAAAGCCAAAGACACCACCTTGGGCACCACATCTTCCACCAGCTTGGGGAAGCTGCCCTTAAAGTGGTCGAGCAACTCTTGTGTTTCTTGTCGGCCCAAGAGCTCGCTGGCGTGGCGGTGAATGAGTGTGTCTAAATGCGTGGCCATGACCACGGCAGGTTCTACCACCGTGTGTCCTCGGCTGATGGCAACTTCTCGGCTGCTGGTTTCAATCCAAGTGGCCGGCATGCCAAAAGACGGATCGCGAATTTGCAAGCCTGGCATGGGGTCTACGCCCTCGGGGGCAATGGCCAACAGCCTGTCGGGCAGACACTGCCCGCGGCCCACTTCACCGCCGTAGATTAAGAAACGGTAAGTTTCTGGCGGCAATTGCAAGTTATCGCGAATGTGCACCGAAGGGGTTAGGAAGCCCATGTCGGTAATGAACTTGCGCCGAATGGCCCGAATGCGCTTAATGAGGTCGCTGTCTTCGCCTTTGTCCACCATGGGAATTAGGCGGTAAGGCAACTCTAGGCACAAGGGCTCGACCACCGGCACATCGGACCAGCCCAGTTCTTGACTGGCTGAGGCGCCTTGGTTGAATGCTGCAGCGTCGGTAGCCACATTGGCCGCTTTGCGCCTAATCATGTACGCCAAGCCA
>CAIMUZ010000216.1 GCA_903844775.1 uncultured Burkholderiales bacterium
ATCCATTCGCCTCGGCAAAGGCCATCGCCATGTTCGCCGCTGTAGGCGCCTTTGAACTTTCTGACCAGTGCGCTGGCTTCCTCTGCGATGGCGCGCATTTTGAGGGGGCCATCACGGCGCATGTCCAAAATTGGACGCACATGCAATGTGCCCACGGAGGCATGGGCATACCAAGTGCCTTTGGTGCCGTGTTTTTGAAAGACCTGTGTCAATGCATCGGTGTACTCTGCTAAGTGCTCTAAAGGTACGGCACAGTCTTCAATGAAGCTGACGGGTTTGCCATCGCCCTTCAAGCTCATCATGATGTTGAGGCCCGCTTTGCGAACTTCCCATAGATTTTTTTGCGGTGCATCGTCGATCATTTCAACGACACTGTTGGGCAAGCCTATGTCGCCCATGAGCGACACCAACTGTTTCAATTCGCGTTTCAGTTTTTCTTTGTCTGAGCCTGCAAACTCGACCAACAAAATAGCCTCGGGTTCGCCAATGATGGCGGTGCGTATGGTCGGCTCGAAGGCTGGAATTTTCAAGGACAAGTCAATCATGGTTCGATCGACCAACTCGACGGCAGTCAAAGAACCGTTGCCCAGCTTCACAATGTGCTGCGCAGAATCCATGGCTTTGTGAAAGCTATTGAAGTTGACCACACCCAAGACCTTGGCCGTGGGAAGCTCACTGAGCTTCAAGGTGAGCGATTGGGTCATGGCCAATGTGCCTTCACTGCCCACCAACAAATGCGACAAATTCACTTTGCCATCGTGGGTGTAGGGCCGCACGTTTTGGTTGTCAAAAATGTCCAAGTTGTAGCCTGCCACGCGTCTTAAAATTTTGGGCCAATGGGTTTGAAGTTCTGCTTCATGGTGGACGGCCAGTTGCTTCACAAACTCGCCGATTTCCTTGACACGTCCTGTGCTGTTTTCAAATTGTGAAAAATCAAGCAAATCACCATTGCTCAGCCAAGCTTTGGCGCCCAATACGTTGTGAACCATGTTGCCATAGGCAATGGAGCGGCTGCCACACGAATTGTTACCCGCCATGCCCCCAAGCGTCGCTTGTGCACCGGTTGAAACATCGACAGGAAACCACACGCCATGTTTTTTGAGTGACGCATTCAGGCTGTCCAAGACCATGCCGGGTTGCACCTCTACCGTGCCCGCTTTGATGTCTAGATTGAGAATATTTCTAACATGCTTGCTGTGGTCTATGACCAATCCCACGCCGGTGGTTTGGCCGCATTGGCTGGTGCCGCCGCCTCTTGGAACGATGGGCACCTTCAAATCACGGCAGATGGCCATGGCGGTGGCAACTTCCTCGGCGTGTTTGGGCACAAACACACCCAGTGGTGTGACTTGGTAAATGGAAGCATCGGTGGCGTAACGGCCGCGGTCGGCGGCAGAAAACAGCACTTCGCCTTGCGTTTCGGTTTTCAAGCGCTTGGCCAAAAGGCCGGCCACTTCGTTGCTGGCAGCGGCAACTTGCTCGTAAGTTTGAAGCGCTGTGTCTGTGGAAGTGGCTGCAGCCATAGTTGTAGTTGTGTTCATAGAGGACTGATTCAACGAGAGCTAGGGGTTTTTCCACATCAAGGAGATCTGAATTCCCGCTATTCTGTCGTCAAATTCAAATTAATTCTTAGGAATGTTTTAAATGCTTCAGCTTGATTTCCATCCAACGGGCCGCCACTTCTTGCAGATACCGGGCCCTTCACCCGTTCCAGATCGAATTTTGCGGGCTATGAGTTTGCCGACCATTGACCACAGAGGCCCTGAATTTGGTGTTTTAGGTTTGAAACTGATGACCAATATGAAGGCCATTTTCAAGACGCAGCACCCCGTCATGATTTATCCAGCCTCAGGAACAGGGGCCTGGGAAGCTGCTCTGGTCAATACATTGAGTGCCGGTGACCATGTCCTGATGTATGAGACCGGCCACTTTGCATCCTTGTGGTTCAAGTTAGCCGCTCGCTTGGGCGTTAAAGCAGAGTTGTTGGGATTGCCAGGTGCCGAGGGTTGGCGCCACGGCGTGGACGCCCAGAAAATAGAAGAGCGTTTGAAGCAAGACACATCTCACAGCATCAAGGCCGTGTGTGTGGTGCACAACGAAACTTCGACCGGCGTGACGAGTGATATTGCAGCAGTGCGCCGAGCAATGGACAACGCCAAGCATCCTGCACTGCTCATGGTTGACACCATTTCAGGCTTGGCGTCAGCCGATTACAGGCATGACGAGTGGGGCGTTGATGTCACTGTCAGTGGTTCGCAAAAGGGTTTGATGCTGCCGCCTGGCATGAGCTTTAACGCGCTGTCACCCAAGGCCATTGAAGCCAGCAAAAAATCTACTTTACCCAAATCTTTTTGGGCTTGGGATGAGATGCTGGAGATCAACAAATCGGGCTACTACCCGTACACCCCCAATACCAATTTGATGTATGGGCTCAGTGAAGCTTGCGACATGATTTTGGGACAAGGCTTGGATGTCGTTTTCAAGCGCCACCTGCGCTGGGGTGAGGGCGTTCGTGCTGGTGTGCGTGCATGGGGCTTGCCCATTCAATGTGCCGACCCCGCCTTGTACTCGCCCATCCTGACGGGTGTCATGACCCCAGAAGGCATCGATGCAGACGCTGTGCGCAAAATCATTTATGAACGATTTGATTGTTCATTGGGAACCGGCCTGGGCAAAGTCAAAGGCAAGATGTTTCGCATTGGACATTTGGGCGATTGCAATGACCTGACCTTGATTGCTGCACTTTCTGCTTGCGAGATGGGCTTGAAGCTGAGTGGCGCTCAGCTCAAGGGCTCGGGTGTACAAGCCGCCATGGATTATTTTTCAGCCAACCCTGTTCCCGCTCTCATTCAAAATTGAAGGACACCCTCATGAAACGCAGAACTCTCCTCCAAGCCACGGCCGCATCTGCAACGATACTGGCCGCGCCCATGATCAAGGCCCAAACTTTGCCATCGGGGCCTATTCGGATCGTGGTGGGTTTTCCACCAGGCGGCGGTACCGACGCATTGGCCCGTGTGTTGGCCCAAAAACTGCAAGCCATGTGGAACATCACCATCGTGATTGACAACAAGGCAGGTGCAGCGGGTGTGATTGCCGCTGATTTTGTTGCCAAGCAGCCCGCAGATGGCAACACCTTGCTGATGGCGCACATCAACAGCCATGCCTTGGCGGTCAGTTTGCAACCCAAGCTGGGCTACAACGTAGAGCGTGATTTTTCGCCCATTGGTTTGGTGGGCGTCACACCCAATTTGCTCATTTGCAATGAATCGCAGCCGGCTAAAAATGTGAAAGATTTGATCGCCTTGTGCAAGCAAAACCCTGGCCGCATCAGCTTTGCATCTGCAGGCGGTGGTTCGGCACAGCACTTGGCCTTGGAAATGTTCAAACTGCGGGCAGGCATCGATGCCCTGCACGTGCCCTATAAAGGATCAGGCCCTGCGCTCACAGACTTGATCGGCGGTCAAGTTCAATATTGCTTTGAAACCATGACCTCTGCCACGCCCCATGTGAAAAGTGGCAAAGCCATTGCGCTGGCGCAGACTCGAGCCAAACGCGCCAAAGGTCACCCCAATGTGCCCACCATGGACGAGCAAGGCTTTCCGGGTTTTGACGCCACCACCTGGTATGGCTTGGTGGGTCCTGGCCGCATGAATCCGTCTTTTGTGAAGCGCATCAATGAAGACATGAATCGCGTCATGGCCATGCCCGACGTGATTGAAAAATTTGAGCAATATGGCGCAGAAGATGGTGGCGGTTCACCTGAGCGCTTTGCCGAATTCATGCGAAATGAAACTCAAAAGTGGGCCAAAGTTGTGAAAGATGCCAAGGTTCAAGTGGACTCTTAAAACCCTGGCAATCAGTTCAAGCTGAAGTTTCTAGATGGAAGCCCTGTCGATTTTCATTTCAAATCCCGCCTCTTTCATAGAGTTCAGCAATGCCAATTCCTGGGTTGCGTCCAATGAAACCAAGGGCGGACGGACTCGTTTCCAATCGCTTTCGCCAGTCACTTGAGCCACTGCAGCCTTCATGGCTGGAATCATGGGAAAGGCTGCAAACAGCGCGCGCACGACATCAAGTCGGTGTTGCTGTGCGTCAGCATCGGTCGCTGTCCAGTTGCTGCAAAGCGAGGAAATGGCGGCCGGATTGACATTGGCGGTGGCGCTGATGCATCCCGCGCCACCCGCGCGCAGGGTTCGCATCAAGAAATTCTCACTGCCGGCAAAGACTGAGAAGCCGCGATGCGAAAAACGTTCGATCATGGCGGCTGTATTCGACCACTGACCGCCGCTGTCTTTGGCGCCGGCAATGACGGGCCCGTATCGATTGATCAACTTCTCAATCAAGTCCATTGAAAAACCAATTTGGGACACGGGTGGAATGTGATAAAGATAAACACGCAAGTTCTTGTCGCCAACTCGCTCAATGACCTCGCTGAAAAAAGCGAACAAGCCATCGTCGCTGACACCTTTGTAATAGAACGGCGGCAGCACCAATACATCCTGAACACCAGCGCTCAAACACGCTTGGGTGAGGCTGACCACGTCGGGCAAGGCGCAGCCACCCGTACCGGGCATCATGCGCCGTGGGTCAACCCCTTGGGCCACCAAGTACTGAACGAGATCAGAACGCTCACCCAGAGACAATGAATTGCCTTCAGAGTTCGTGCCAAAAACCGCCAAGCCAACGTTGCATTTCAAAAGCCAATGACATTGGGCGGCCAGGAGTTCCTTGTGCACCGAGAGGTCGGCATGGAAAGGGGTGAGGACTGGCGAAAGCACGCCCCGCATGGCTTTGCTGTCCGCATTGGCTGGTGTGGCATGGGTAGTTGGGGTGTTCAAGAGGGGGACCTTCAAAGTTAGACGGAATGGACACATTTTAGCCAAGGCTAACCCAAAGCCATTCCGCAGAAATTAGGGTCTACCCCTCTTGAAAATCAGGCCATCAAGGGAGATGCTAGGGGAGGACTTCATTCAATATTCAAGGACACCCTCATGAGACTCCTCCATTTGTTATCCTCTTTGGCGTTGCTGGCTAGCAGCAGTTTGATGGCTCAAAACATTTCCATTGCCACAGGTGGCACGGGCGGTGTGTATTACCCCATGGGGGGCGGCTTGGCCAATGTGCTGTCTAAGCACGTCTCTGGCATGCAGGCTACCGCTGAGGTCACGGGCGGCTCCGTAGACAACCTCAACTTGATTGGAAGCGGTAAACCCTACGTGGCCTTTTCCATGGTGGACGCCGCTTTGGACGCAGCCAAGGGTCAGGAAAAATTCAAAGGCCGCAAAGTTGATGTTAAAACCTTGCTGGTTCTTTACCCTAACCGCATGCACGTGGTAACGACTGAAGCCACAGGCATTAAATCGATGGCCGATTTAAAAGGGCGTCGTATTTCTGCAGGCAGCCCTGGCAGCGCCACCGAGGTCATGGCCTTCAGATTGATGGAAGGCGCAGGCATTGACCCCTTGAAAGACGTCACCCGTGAGCGCTTGGGTGTTGCTGAATCGGCCAATGCCTTGAAGGATAAGAAAATTGATGCGTTCTTCTGGGTAGGGGGACTGCCCACTGCAGCCGTCACCGACTTGGCCAGCTCGCCGGGCATCAAAATTCGGATGATTGACCATGCAGATGCCGTTGCCGCCATGAACAAGAAATGGGGCAACTTGTATTACGCGGATGTCATACCGCAAAGCACTTATTCCGGCATGGGCGCAGACAACAAAATGGCCTCTGTTGCCAATATTCTGATTGCCAACGGCAACATGTCTGACGATCAGGCTTACAAAATTGTGAAAGCCATTTTTGACCATCAAAAAGATTTGATTGCAGTTCATCAAGAGTACGCCAATGTCAAAATAGCGTCGCAGAAAAATGCTGCAACTTCTGTGCCTTTCCACCCGGGTGCCGAAAAGTTCATCAAAGAAAAAGGCGGAAAGCTTGACTGATCAGGTCACTGACACCCTCGACGCCGAAACTCGTCAGCGCGTCGAGGAACTGATTAAGGAAGAAGAGGGCGACGCCAACCAGTACAAAGGCTTTTTGGGTGTTGCCCTCACCATTGTGGCGGTCCTCATGTCTTTGTTTCATTTGTATGCCGCCTACGCCATCGTTCCTGCTCAAGTATTGCGGACCACCCATGTCACCATGGTGTTGGTCTTCATCTTCTTAACCTTTCCCATTGCCGCACGCTTCAAAAATAGATTGATGGTCTGGGACGTTGCGTTTGCCCTGCTGGCCGTGTCCACATTGGCCTATGCTTTGATGGGGGGCGATGATTTTACAGACCGCAATACTTTTCCACTCACCATGGACATTGTTTTTGGTGGCATTCTCATCTTGCTTATTTTGGAAGCGCTGCGCCGGACCAATGGCTGGGTGTTGCTGACTGTCACAGTTTCATTTTTGCTGTACGCCTTGTTTGGCAATTATTTGCCGGCGCCTTGGACGCACAAGGGCTATGAAGTATCGCGTTTGGTAGGCTTTATGTACATGACCCTTGAGGGTATTTTTGGAACAGCCGTCGATGTTTCTTCCACCTTGATTATTTTGTTCACCCTCTTCGGTGCATTTCTCCAATTCAGTGGCGCAGGCAAATTTTTCATTGATTTTTCTTTCTCCATCATGGGCGGTAAAACCTCCAATGTCGGAAAGACGGTTGTCTTGTCTTCCTTTTTATTAGGCGGGCCTTCTGGCTCAGGTGTTGCGACCACTGTCACCGTAGGTGCCGTCGCACACGACATGTTGGCCAAAGCGGGCTATGAGAAAAACGCGGCTGGCGGCTTGTTGGCGGCGGGCGGATTGGGCGCCATTATCTCGCCGCCCGTGCTGGGTGCGGCCGCCTTTTTAATTGCTGAGTTTTTGAAAATTTCATACCTTGATGTGTTGCTCATGGCAACGGTGCCTACATTCTTGTTTTATTTGGGTCTCTACGTGATGGTCACCATCGACGCACGCAAATACAACATGAGTGAGCAAAGAATTGAGAGTATTGAAAGCGCATGGTCCTTGACTAAAAAGTACTGGTTCCATTTCTTTTCACTGATCTCCATCGTGGTCTTCATGCTCATGGGGTTCTCGCCCAGCATGTCAGTGTTCTGGGCCACCGTAGCTTCTCTGTTCACCAGTTTCTTGCGTTCTGACGCCGCCATGGTTCCTTATGAGGCTTTTCAAGGGAAGGTGCCGTTCTGGAAAACGCTCTATCTCTCTAAATTGACAGAAGCGTTGTCAGGTGGTTTCACGCAAGTGCTGTCCATTGCGGCCACTTGCGCTGGCGCCGGCCTCATCGTGGGTGTGGTCGTGTTGACAGGGCTGGGTTTGAAGTTCAGCGCCATTGTGCTTGACTATGCAGATGGCTCTCTTTTCTTAACGGCCTTGTTCACAGGTTTGGTGGTTTGGATCGTGGGTTTGGCGGTTCCCGTGACGGCCTCTTACATTATTTGCGCCGTGATTGCCGCACCCGCCATGATCAAATTGGGCGTGCCAGACTATGCAGCCCACATGTTTATTTTCTACTACGCTGTGCTGTCAGAGGTTTCTCCGCCTACAGCTTTGTCACCCTTCGCGGCCGCTGCAATCTGTAAAGGCGACCCCTACAAAACCACATTTCAAAGTTGGAAATATGTGGCACCCGCCATTTTGGTGCCCTTTATCTTTGTGCTCGACCCGGCGGGTGTAGCCCTCCTTTTGATGGGCAACGTTAAGAATTTGGCCATGGCCAATTGGCCCGATATTGCTTGGATTGTGTTCACGGCATCAGCTGGCATTGTGGCCTTGGCAGGTGGCTTGCAAAACTGGTTTATTCTCAAAACAAATTTTGTTGAAAGATGGGTGCTGGTCGCATCGGGCGTTGCGCTAACATACCCATCAACAGTGGGGGATGTGGCTGGATTTGCGGGTCTGGCTTTGGTGATTCTGACCCAATGGTTGCGGCAGAAGAAGCTTTAATTTTTGCCTGACTCAAGATAATGCGCCATCTGTCGATTAGAAGTCGTGGCTAAATATTTGGGCCCTGCCCATTTGCAATGAAAGTTAAACACTTGAGCGTTCATCAATATCAGTTTTGGTTGGGTTGTGCCATCAGTTTGTTGGTGGTCAACACTGCACATGCGCAAGCTCAAGCTAGAGCGAGGCCTGCCCCGCCGGTCGCTGCTGAAGCGCCTGCTGGTTCTTGCGTCATTGCAGAGTTTAGGCAAGTCGCTTTGATGAACCATGATCCTCAAGAGCGCCAAAATAAAGCCATTGAATGGCTTCAAAAGAATGGTGGCAATTGTTCACCCATGCAAATGTCCATTTTGATTTCTAGCAAGGCATCCTTATTGGGCACTTCAGACAGCGTGACATTGGGTGCTGTGATGGACGCCATCGTTGAAAAAAAAATGGGCACTGACCATGCCGCAGTCAGCCGCTACTATCGACCAGACCCTCAGGGTCCGGCCAAGGGACGCGAACAAGCGCCCGCGAAAACCACTGAGGCGGGCCCTGCATCTAAGTCGCCGGCGGATGGGCCTGTTGCAGCGGGCGCAGGTGCGCCTGCGACCACCGTGGTGGCGATGGCGGGTGCAACTGCACCTGCTGCAACGCCCGCTCCCAATATCAATATCAACATGGGGGGCGCCAAGCCACCTGAAGAGGACATGTCGCGCAAGTACCCCTTGCCCACTGAGCCCATGTTTGTTTTTCCGCCTGAGTTTGGAACACCTGTTATCAATTACTTTGGAAAAATCAGGCGCCAATTTGTGCGTTCATTTTTCATGGAAACCTTATCTCCCGGCAAATGTCCTGAAGGCATGAATTGGCGCAATGATGCTTGCGAAGCTAGCTTCAAGGTGGCTTGGAAATTTGGGGAAAAACTGCCCCAAGGCACCAAAACATTTCCCGTCGAGCCTAAGCTTGTAGAGAAACTGAACTTTGACCCTGGCTATACCTTCGTGAGAGTGGGCAGCGATATCTTTGCGTTGGAGCGCGACACCGGCAAAGTGGCCGATGCGGTGCTCAATTTAGGCAAGGCAAGCTAAGCTAAGCTAAGCTAAGCCTGAATGCTTATTGGGTGCAAGTTCGTGTGCGTGTGATGCTGCCGTCTGAGCTGTGAACTTCTGTCCAGTCTGTGCAAGTGGGGTTGGCCTGCTGAATATAGACAGGTTGTTGTTGAATCACTACGGTGCTGGGTTGTGCATAGACAGGCTGTCGCAGGGCTTGGTAGACCAAAACGCCTCCAACGACCGCCGGCACTGACCACCCCCAACCACCGCTATGGCTCCTGGCCCAGTGTCCATTGCCTTGATGGCCATAGCCATGCCTGAAGCCATGACCATGGTGCTGCGCCATGGCAGATGCGCTAAGGGTTAAAAGCATTAAAACAAGCAATTTTTTCATGATTGTGTCCTGTGAATACCAATTCAACGTCTGAGCTCGGGGTTTGGTTTACCGCATCAATTAATCAGATCAAAAGACAGAAAATAAACAATTGGTTAGCATCAGTCGCTACGTTTTATGGACAGTCACAATCTGCTTTTCAAAAATGAACTCTTACGCCAATTTAACCGAATTTACAGCCCAAGCCATGGATGACGGCTTTGACGAGGTTGTCCAAAAAGAGTGGACCCCAGATCTGGTGCTCGAAAAACACACGCATCCCTATGACGTCAGGGTTCAGGTCACTGCTGGGCAAGTGCATTTAAGTCTTGAATCAGGCAGACAGATATTCGAAGCAGGCCAAGTGTTTTATCTGGCGCGCGGCATTGAGCATGCAGAGCAATATGGTCCAGAAGGCGCCACATTTTGGGTTGCCCGCAAGTCGTAATTTCAAAATGATGATTCGTTTTGCCAATCGCTTCCTGGTATGTTTTCGTTCGGCCACCTTTTTAGGCCTTGGCCTGGCCATGTGCGTGCAAGCTCAAACACAAGCCAATTTACCGATTGGCGCTCAACTGAAAGTACACGGTTTGCTGTGGGATGCCCACGAGGTGACAGTGGCGCAGGTGAAACGATTTGCCCAAAAAACTGGTTTTGTCAGCCGCGCTGAAAAAGAAGGTGGCGGAACTATCTATGAGGCGGGCTGGGCTCTCAAAAAAGGCTGGACTTGGCGTTCACCATTTGGTGTTGCCGCCCAAGACCATGAACCCGCTGTTCATCTTACTTTTGACGAAGCTCAAAAAATTTGTCAGCACGAAGGAAAGCGTTTGCCGCGAGACAGTGAGTGGGTGAACGCCGCCTATGTAGAAAATAGAACGCAGGTGCCCGCTGACTTTATTTCAGGAAAGCGCTACCGTTATCCCAATGGCGATAGTGCACGCCAAAGTCATTGCCTTGAAGGCTGTTCCCCAACGCAAGGCACAGCACCTTCAGGTGCTTTATGGCGCGGAACAGGACATGTCCCTGTCATGACAACGCGCCCTGGCGTTAACGGGTTGTATGACATGGGTGGAAATGTGTGGGAATGGGTGGACACGGGAAATGGTGAAGAACGTGTCACCCGAGGTGGTTCATGGTGGTACGACGCCAGCAGGCAGGTGGCAGATGACTTGGCCACCAAACCAAAAGACACCCGAGTAGGCTATATCGGATTTAGGTGCGTTGCTGCTTTTTAAACGGCAGAAAATAGTCCCTTTGTCCCTGCTCTGAGGTGCCTGGCTGATCAGCGGTGTTGGAAATTTGGTGGGCGCTTGTTCAAGAATGCGTCCATGCCCTCTTTTTGGTCATCGGTGGCAAACATCGCGTGGAACAGGCGGCGTTCAAACATGACACCGTCAGACAAGCCACTTTCGAAGGCGCGATTGACGCTTTCTTTGGCGGCAAGGACGGCAACCTGACCCATGCCGCAAATGAGCAAGGCCACTCCCAATGTCTCTTCCATCAATTTATCGGTGGGCACAATGCGGCTCACCAAACCAGAGCGCTCGGCTTCAGAAGCGTCCATCATGCGGCCAGTGAGAACCAAATCCATGGCTTTTGATTTGCCTATGGCACGTGGTAATCGCTGTGTGCCACCAGCGCCAGGAATGATGCCTAATTTAATTTCAGGTTGACCAAACTTAGCGTTTTCGGCGGCAATGATGAAGTCACACATCATGGCCAGCTCGCAACCACCGCCCAGAGCAAAACCACTGACGGCGGCAATGACGGGCTTGCGAATGCTGCGAATGGTTTCCCAATTGCGAGTGATGAAATCGCCCTTGTACACATCATTGAAATTGTGTTTGGCCATGGCCGAAATGTCAGCGCCCGCAGCAAAAGCTTTTTCGCTCCCGGTCACGATGATGCAGCCGATGGCTTCGTCGGCATCAAACGCCTTGAGGGCGGTTCCCAACTCGTCCATTAAGGGGCCGTTTAACGCGTTCAATGCCTTCGGGCGGTTGAGGGTCACGATACCGACTTTGCCGCCTTCGACGCGGACTTCAATGTTTTCATATGACAAAAGAATTCTCCAATCAAGTTCTCAATGCGATCACCCTGACTATAACGGGATGGAAAAGATGCTTCAATCAAGGGAAAACATTAACCAACCGATCGGTCGGTTAATGTTACATTTTGACTTTCTAAAGCATTCATCGAAATTGACCATGACACAAGACAGCAACTCTTCAGTGATCTTTGAAAAACGTGGCGCTGTGGCCCTGGTGACTTTGAACCGTCCTCAAGCCCTGAACAGTTTCACACGCCAAATGCACCATGATTTGTGGGCCGCATTTGACCAGGCCGAAGCCGATCCTGAAATCAGGGCCTTGGTTTTAACAGGCGCGGGCAGGGGATTTTCTGCGGGGGCCGATTTGTCAGAGTTCGATTTCACATCGGGCCCCGATGCCGTTCAGCGCGCAGACCCTGGCCCCATCATTGAGCAAGCATTCAATCCCACCACACGCCGAATTCAGTCTTTGCGCATGCCTGTCATTGCGGCGGTGAATGGCGTGGCTGCTGGCGCTGGCGCTTCTATTGCCATGGCCTGTGACATTGCCATTGCTTCGCCTCAGGCCAGTTTTATTCAAGCCTTCAGCAAAATTGGACTCATACCCGATGCAGGCAGCAGCTGGTTGTTGGTCGAGCGTGTGGGCATGCCGCGCGCATTGGCATTGGCCATGACAGGCGACAAACTCGGTGCGCAACAAGCCAAAGAGTGGGGCATGATTTGGGATGTCGCAGATGATTGCGTAGCAGCCGCCATAGCGATGGCCGAAAAACTCGCGGTGATGCCCACCAAGGCCTTGGTCGCCACACGAAAATTGTTGATGGGTGCGCATACACGCAGCTTGTCAGAGCAACTTGACCTGGAGCGAGACACGCAATCTGCCATGGGCAAAACCCATGATTATTTTGAAGGTGTAAAAGCCTTTTTGGAAAAACGCCCCGCCCAATTTAAAGGGGAATGATCATGCACCATCAAGCCTCAGGCATCGACACAGCACCAACCCATGCAGCCATCGAATTGGCGCGTCAAGTGGGGGCGTCCATGTTTGCTGTCGACACGGCCACCAAAGACACCATGGGCATGACCTTGGTGTCGTGCGAGCCTGGTCGCGCGGTGTTTCGCATGACAGTGAAAGAGTTGCATTTGAATGGTCACAAAATTTGCCATGGCGGGTTCATTTTCACCTTGGCCGATTCCACATTTGCCTTTGCCTGCAACAGCTACAACAAAGCGGCCGTGGCGGCAGGCTGCAGCATTGAATTTTTAAAGCCAGGTCAATTGGGTGATGTGCTGACTTGTGTGGGTCAAGAGCAAACGATGAGCGGCCGCCATGGCATCTACGACATGAAAGTGACCAACCAAAAAGGCGAAGTCATTGCCATGTTCAGAGGCAAGAGCGCACAAATTCAAGGCACGGTTATCCCTGAATAAGTTGGAGTTATTCGAATGAGTCAAACTTCTCAATTGCCCTTAGAGCCCATTGAAAAAGCCAGCATCGATGAGTTGCGCTCTTTGCAACTCAAGCGCTTGAAAGCCACCCTGCAACACGCATACGACAACTCGCCCGTCTACAAGGCTAAATTTGACGCTGCGGGCATGCACCCGAGTGATTGTCAAAGTTTGGCTGACTTGGCCAAGTTTCCGTTGACCACCAAAGCCGACTTGCGAGACAGTTATCCCTTCGGCATGTTTGCGGTGCCTCGTACAAAATGCGCTCGCATTCATGCCTCCAGCGGTACCACTGGCAAGCCCACGGTGGTGGCGTATACCCAGCGCGACATCGACACGTGGGCCACGGTGGTTGCGCGAAGCATCCGTGCAGGCGGCGCCAAAGTGGGTGACATGGTGCATGTGAGCTATGGCTATGGCCTGTTCACAGGTGGATTGGGTGCGCACTATGGCGCTGAAAAACTGGGTCTGACCGTGGTCCCTTTTGGCGGCGGGCAAACTGAACGCCAAGTTCAACTTATTCAAGATTTCAAACCCGACATCATCATGGTCACGCCAAGCTACATGTTGGCCATTGCCGATGAATTTGAGCGTCAGGGCATTGACCCTCGCAGCAGTTCTTTGCGCATCGGTATTTTTGGTGCTGAGCCTTGGACCAACGACATGCGCACCGCCATTGAGCATCGCATGGGCATTGACGCGGTTGACATCTATGGCTTGTCGGAGGTGATGGGCCCAGGCGTGGCCAGCGAATGCATTGAAACCAAAGACGGCCCCACCATTTGGGAAGACCATTTCTATCCGGAAATTATCAACCCAGAAACGGGCGAGACTGTGGCTGATGGTGAGATGGGTGAATTGGTGTTCACCAGCCTGACCAAAGAAGCCCTGCCCATCATTCGATACCGCACCCGTGATTTAACGCGCTTGTTGCCCGGCACGGCGCGCACCATGCGTCGCATGGAAAAAATCACTGGCCGCAGTGATGACATGATGATCATTCGCGGCGTCAATGTGTTTCCCTCTCAAATTGAAGAATTGATTTTGAAGCGTCCCGAGTTGGCGCCACACTATCAGTGTGTCCTCACACGTGAAGGGCCCATGGACAATTTGCGAGTGGCTGTTGAAACACGGCCAGGCTTGAAACCCGATGGGATTGAGGCGCGTGCGGCAGCCAAAATGTTGCAACACGAGATCAAGATTTACATCGGCTCCAGTGTTGAAATTGATTTGCGACCCGAAGGCGGCGTAGAGAGAAGTCAAGGCAAGGCCAAGCGAGTGCTTGACCTTCGCGGCAAATAATCGACTTCAAATTTAAATCAAACTGCATCCAGCCATTGATGAGTGCGGTCTTGATGAGGGTTGTTGGTTTGGGTATAACTTAAGCGCCAAGTGTGCACATCAGTTGGAATGCTCAAAACAAGTTCAAGCACCTTTTGATCGCGCGAGAGGGTGACTTTGGCTTTTTTGTCGGCACCCAAGATCAGCGTGAGGTCTTCGAGTCTCTTCAAGCGCCAAGTTTGTGATTTGGCTTTACTGCTGGCCACAGCCCACCACTCATCACCGGCCGCCATGCCTGCTTTTTCTGCAGCGCCGCCGCGCAATACCGATTTAATTTGCACCACACCCTGTGCTTCGACCACTCTGAGACCCAAGCGTTGCGCCATTTGGGGGGGGTCTTCGTGAACCACCACGCCATGCGAAGACAGCAAAGTTTTGAGAGGTAATTCTTGGGTGCCATGCACCCAGGCTTTGATCTCTTTTGACCAACTTCTGCCTGTTTGCACTTCAAGTTCAGCCAATAAGTCAACTTCTCTCAAGGGCCCGCCCTGACAACGTTGCCAAAGGCCACGCATCACATTGTCAAGATTGGAAGTGCCTTGCGAGCGCAGGCTGAGATCGATGCACAGCGCCACCAAAGCACCTTTGGTGTAATAGCTGATGGTGGCATTGGGCGTGTTTTCGTCTTGACGGTAATACTTAACCCAAGCATCAAAGCTGGCTTGTGCCACGGAATGCAACAGTCGCCCTGGCGCTTGCAAGACCATGTTGATGGTTTTGTTCAAGAGCCTGAAATAAGTGGCATCGTCAATCAACTTGGCTCTTCTCAAGAGCAAGTCGTCGTAATAGCTGGTGAAACCTTCGAAGAACCAAAGCAGTTCGGTGTAGTTTTCTTGGCGATAGTCGTAGCGTTTGAATTCAGCGGGACGCAATTGCTTGACGTTCCAGGTATGGAAATATTCATGACTGATCAGGCCTAGCAATGTGACATAGCCCTCCGACATTTTCTTCATGTCTTTGGTTGGCAGGTCGCGACGATTGCAAATCAGTGCCGTTGAATTGCGATGCTCTAAACCACCGTACCCCTCTTCTACCGCATTCAGCATGAAGACGTAGCGTTTGAATGGCACATGGGCCGCTGCCTTTTTGTCGTGCCAAAACTTGATTTCTGTCTCGCAAATTTTTTGTGTATCGGCCATGAGGCGTGCCCCATCAAAGGATGCCAAGGTGCCTGCGACGACAAACTCGTGGGGTATGCCGCACGCAGTGAATTCACCTCGCCAAAATTGACCTAACTCAAACGGGCAGTCCACCAATTCATCGTAGTTCGCTGCCAGGTATTCGCCAAACCCTTGCTTATTGACTTTGACGGCTTGAAGGCCGGTCGCAACAGACCAGCTGTTGCCCTTGATGGGGCTGACTGTGAGGGCGTGAGGCATGTCTTCTTGACCATGGACGCGCAAACACAGACTGGTGCCATTGAAAAAACCGCGCTCTGTCTCTAGCCACGCCGAGCGCACTGAATTGTCAAAGGCATAGACCTCGTAGGTCAGGTGCAAGGATTGCGCTGCCTTTGCGTTGGTGTACCATTCACATTTATTGTCTTGCACCACGGCAATTGATTTACCGCCTTGTTGTGCTTTCAGGTTTTGCAAATTTTTTGAAAATTCACGAATCAAATAACTGCCTGGAATCCAAACAGGCAAAGACACCACTTGGCCGGCCTGAGGATTTTCAATGTGCAGTGAAACTCTGAACAAATGAGCATGGGTGTTGCTCGAGTCAATGGTGTACTGAATAGCGGGTTTCATAAGCTGTGTTGATTTTTAAGTCGCTGCAGCACCCATCAGACAGCTGAGGGCTGCTACCACCGTGAGGTTCAATCGCATCGGCAACCATTCCTGCAGATTGGCTTCTAGGTAAGCTTTCCGGTCGACTGCATAGCAAAGCCCCAAGATGACGGCGAGCAGAGGAAGGCCCGCATAAGCTGGCATGCTGATGGCGATCCAAGCCAGCAGCGAGGGCACAACGCCCCATACAAAATTGAAAAGCGGCGCATTGTGCATACGGGCAGCGTTGCGAAAACCAATGCCCCAATGAATCCCGCCTAAAAAAGAAACAATGACTGCGCCGTATCCAGTCAAGGCCAAGGCGACAAAGGGGTGCAAATCAGCATCGACCAACCAGAGCAAAACAGCGAGGCCCACAAATGGCGTGAGCCCAGCGTAGGCTAAAAGCTGAACACGCTTGCGTGTTTGATCGATGTGCGCATTCATTGTTTGACCGAGTTCAATAAAGTTTCAATTTGCGCTGCGTCAATGGCACCCGGCACACGTGTGCCATCTGCCACAAACAAAGTGGGTGTGCCGTTGATTCGATTCTTTTTGCCAAACTCAAAGATGGCCTCAATGTTGTGATTGTCGCAATTTGCTGCAGGCGGGGACACGCCCTGAAGCATCCAATCGTTCCAAGTTTTAGCCCGATCTTTGGCGCAGGCAATGTTTTTCGATTTGACCTTGGAGTCTTCTCCTAACACTGGATAGAGCATGTGGTAAACGGTCACGTTGTCTATTTTTTGCAGATCTTTCTCAAAGCGCTTGCAATAGCCGCAATTGGGGTCTGCAAATACGACCAGTTTGCGTTTGCCATTGCCTTTGACTTGTGTGAAAGCATATTTGACAGGGATGCTGTCAAAGGCAATAGATGACAGTTTTTCGTTGCGTTCTTCGGTGAGGTTGCGCTTTTGTTTGGTGTCAATCAAAACACCTTGAATGAGGAAGTCGCCTTTGGCGTCGGTGTAGAAAAGTTCATTGCCCTGAACGCGAACTTCAAAAACGCCAGGCATCGGTGTTTTGGTGACCTCTTCAATTTTCGGCAAAGAAGGCAAACGCTCTGCCAAGTTTTTTTTCAAATTGGCATCTTGTGCCCAAAGGCAACTGCTGGCCATCAGCATCAAGGCGGCCATGAAGGTTCGAGTCAAACGCATGCGGTGGGTATCCTCAGGGTCACTAGGGGTTGAGCAGGGCTTATTTGGAAGGAGCATGCATGGCTTGGTTGGCCATCCATTTTTTCACAGGCACGAGCTGGTTAAAGCGCGACATGCCCCAGTTCCGAATTTTTTGCAAAGGCAAGGAGGGCTGCGCAAACAGCACTTGAAGGCCATCGGTGACGCAGCTCATGGCCAACACTTCTGCTTGACGAGCACGCGCATACCGGCGCATCAATTTAGGATCACTCAAGGGTCTCCAGAATTCTTTAGTCTCAATCACGCGGGCTAACTCGAGGGCATCACCCAAGCCGATGTTCAGACCTTGCCCTGCCAAGGGGTGCATGGCGTGAGCAGCATCGCCCGCCAGTGCGAAGGCACGAACTTGATTTGAGGTGAACGGGGAAGGCATTTTGCCTGTCCATTGTTTGGCTCTGGCCAGTTGCAAGGGCCAAACAGCGCGCTCACTGATCAGGTCAAGATGTCCGGCGATACCTTCACTGGCTTTGAAAAGCTGCTGACAAAAATCTGCCTCGTCCGCATTGAGAAGTTCTTCTGCGCGAGTGGGCGTGAGCGACCACACGATGGCCCACTCATGGCTGGCCTCACCGCCAATGGGCAAGAAGGCTAAAATTTCAGGACCATGGGTGTTTTGAAACCATTGTCTTGCCACTTGACCATGGGCTAAGGTGCTGTGTATGCGGCAGGCCAGCGCATGCTGGGCGTAGTGCTTGACATCAAACTGAATGCCCAACTCTGCGCGAGTCTGACTGGCCCGACCTTCGCAAATCACGGTCAGTGGTGCCTCTACAGCTTCAGGGGTGTTTTCAATCAGTGTTTGAAAACCAACGGCAGTCGATAGATTGTTCTCAAGCGTGGGCACGTCAACCATCCAGTTCAAGGCTTCCACACCTTGTTCCATGGCGTCAAATTCAAGCTTGCCGTTTTGGTCGCCCTCAATGTGCATTTTCAGAATGGGCGTACATGCAGCACCTTCAGGCCAGCAATGCAAATCGGTCAACAACTGCTTGGCCGCCAAATTGAGCGAGTAGGCGCGAACATCGCTGTGATCCGCAGGCAAATTGGAGGGGTTGTGGACCAAGGCCACCCGCAGTCTTTGTGACGCAAGCATCAGCGCCAAGCTTCGCCCAACAATGCCGGCGCCACGAATGCAAACATCAAAACGAGGGGGTGAGGTGGTCATGGTTCTCATTGTAGAAGGCCTTCAGCCCAATCCTTTAAAATGCCGCAATATTCGAAAAATCCAAGAAAGTCTTCCATGAGCCTCAAATGCGGCATTGTGGGCCTGCCCAACGTGGGCAAGTCCACCCTTTTTAACGCTTTGACCAAAGCAGGCATTGCGGCCGAAAACTATCCGTTTTGCACCATTGAGCCCAACACGGGTGTGGTGGAAGTGCCCGATCATCGACTTCAAGCCTTGGCCAGCATCATCACCCCTGAACGCATCGTGCCAGCCATCGTGGAGTTTGTGGACATCGCGGGCTTGGTGGCCGGCGCCAGTACCGGCGAGGGCTTGGGCAATAAATTCTTGGCGCACATTCGCGAGACCGATGCCACCATCAATGTGGTGCGTTGCTTTGAAGACGACAACGTGATTCACGTGGCCGGTCGGGTTGACCCGATTTCCGACATTGAAGTGATTCAAACAGAGTTGTGTTTGGCCGATTTGACAGCCGTTGAAAAAGGGCTCCATCGGGTCCAAAAAACAGCGCGATCAGGCGATAAAGAATCCATCAAATTGGTGGCCATTTTAGAAAAGTGCCAAGCAGCGTTGAACGAAGGCAAGCCAGTTCGCACCCTGGACTTCAGCAAAGAAGAACGCCCGCTGTTGACCCAATTTTTCTTAATCACAGCCAAGCCCGCCATGTTTGTGGCCAACGTGGCTGAAGATGGTTTTGAAAACAATCCCTTGCTTGACCGACTGAAAGAATATGCCGCGGCACAAAATGCGCCGGTGGTGGCCATCAGTGCCAAGCTCGAAGCCGAAATGTCTGAAATGTCTGACGAAGATCGCCAGATGTTTTTGGAGGAGCTGGGTCAAACGGAGCCTGGTCTGAACCGCTTAATTCGCTCTGCTTACACGCTCTTGGGTTTGCAAACCTACTTTACCGCCGGCGTGAAAGAGGTTCGTGCGTGGACCATTCATGTGGGCGACACGGGCCCTCAAGCGGCTGGCGTGATTCACACTGACTTTGAAAAAGGTTATATCCGCGCACAAACCATTTCTTATGACGATTTCATTGCCTACAAGGGCGAGCAGGGCGCCAAAGACGCCGGCAAAATGCGCGCTGAGGGCAAGGAATATGTGGTCAAAGATGGTGACGTCATGAACTTCTTGTTCAGTAGCTGATCGGCCATTGGCACTCAGAATCAAGTTCCAGATTGCGTGTCCATTCGCACTTCTTCGTGTGCTAAGTTTTCAATCACTTGAAGCAATACTTTGCGGGTGATGAGCAGGTCCGCTGCCCGAACACCTTGAACGGCCACATGGTTGACATCAACCGCCAAGGGTACCAATAATTTTTTCAATGCCTTGCCTTTGACGGTGAGGTGCACATACATATTTTTCCGATTGGTCGGTCGTTGTCTGCGCTCAACATATCCCAATTCCTCCATGGCTTTGATGGCACTGAAGGTGGTGGGTTCCATCACGCCAGCTAAGTCACTGAGCTCTTTTTGGGTCAGGCCATCTGAGGACCACAGTATGCGTAAAAAAGTCCAATGACCAAACGAGACATTATGTTTTTGCAGACGAACCTGAAGACGTTTGTTAAAGGCACGTCCCGCATCCCTGACCAAATGGGCCAATCGATCGTCGGGCACTGACTCCTGCCAATGCCGCAAAATACTTTGCGTATCCCCAGCGATTTTAGTGACCATGGTGAGCAGCGATTTGATGCGCCATCGACACGCTTTGACCGGTCTCGGCTGCTTGCAAGATGCCCAAACAAACCTCTGTGGTGGCGCGGGCCCATTCACCTGTGTGAGTGAGCGGAGTCTGCTGTTGAAGTGCTAGGCACAGCTCTTTGATGACTTCTGCGCGAGGCACCGTTGGCGCAGGCAGCGCTACAAAATCGACCTTATCTGGCCCATAGACCCAAATGCCTGAAGGCGTGAGGCGAATGTCCCCTTTTTCACAGCTCACAATGACGGGGCCAAAGTGTTGGTAGTTTGTGGCATGGGTGTCGGCGGGTGTGTAAAGATTGCCGCCATAGTTTCGGGCCGCTTTCAGGGCTGTTTCTTCTGCAGAAGTTTGCGCAGTGACGAGCCGACGCTTGGCTTGACCATAACGTTGTGCACTTTCAGACGGGGGCTTGAGGTCGCCCATCTCGCCTACGTGGTCCATCCAAATGTCGCTGTCAAAATGACCGTGACCGTTGTAGGTGACGTTGGCAAAAGCGCCACCTTCAAATTGAAGCAGCGCGCTGTAGGCGCCTTCGGTAGGGCGCGAAGGATCCCACTTCCCGGTGCACGCTTGTACGGCAGAAACTTTGCCGCCGCCCAGCAATCTCACCACATCCATTTGATGCGCAGCTTGGCTGTGAATCACGCCGCCGCCCAGTGCTGTATTCAGTTCTTCGGGTCTTCTAGGGCGGTACAAAAAATCGGTGTAATTCATGGCAGTGATCATGCGAACCTGGCCGAGTTGGCCTGATGCAATGAGCTGCCGCGCTTGCAAAACCGGTGCATTGAAGCTGTGACTGTGTCCCACCATGAGGTGAACCCCTGCGCTTTGGCAGGCCATGATCATTTGTGTGCATTCATCCAATGAAATGGCCATGGGCTTTTCAACCCAAACATGCTTGCCATGTTGTGCGGCGATGCAAGTGTGTTGTGCATGCAGGCCGTGGGGTGTGGCGATATAGACCACGTCGACTTCGGGCAATGCACACAGGGCTTCAACGCTATCGACTGTTGGTGCTTCAAAATCTTTTTCAAATTGCGCTCTGGCAAATGCAATAGGATCGGTTGCAGCAACCAATTTGACACGAGGGTCTTGCAAAAAAGTGGGCAGCATTTGTGAAAATGCGCGCCCCAATCCTGCAACACCAATTTTGAGAGTTTGATTCATGGGTTGCCCATCAATTTAAAGGTCAATTTCAATCAGATCGGAATCAAGGTCAGAGGTTCCCCGAGAGACGCACACCATGATGTGGTTTGTTTTTTCGGTCTCCGTGAGTACGAGATCACGATGGTCCACTTTGCCTGAAAGTAGCGATGTTTTGCAGCTTCCACAAGTGCCGCTTTCACAAGAACTGGGGACATCATGACCCGCTCTTCGCAGAGCTTCCAAGAGGCTCTCATTGGAACCAACCTGCAAAATCTCATTGGATTGACGCAACTTGACTTTAAAGGGCGATGATTCAGTGACTTGTTGAGATGCACTCACACCAAAGCTCTCGAAATGAACGCGGCCTTGGGGCCAATGTCCGCTCATGTCTTTCACTGCGTCCATCAGGCCTTGTGGTCCGCAGCAATAAATGTGCGCCTGACTTGGTTTTTCTAACAAGGGCCAAAAGTCCAGTCCCAGGTCTGGATTGCCACCATCAAAATGGAAGCTAACTTCACCGGCATTCTGCAGGGATTGAAGTTCGGGCATCAAGGCCGCACCTTCAGCATCTCTGGCGCAATAGTAAAAACGAAAATGACCCAGGCCGCCATTTTGCTTGTGCCGCGACATGTGGCGCGCCATGGCCAGCAAGGGTGTGACCCCAATACCGCCTGCAATGAAAATGGCATTCTGGTCAGGGTCAACCATTCCAAAATCATTTTTGGGGGCAGAGACGGACAGCAAGTCGCCGACTTGGACTTGTTCAATCATGCTCTTTGAGCCGCCTCGGCCATGGGGCTCCAGCTTGACGGTAATTTCACAATATTCGGTGATCGCAGGATCGTTGCACAGCGAGTAGTTTCGACGCTGACCACCCGGAGTTTGAACGCTGATGTGCGCCCCTGCAGTGAATGCAGGCAGGGAGGCGCCTTGTGGGTGCAAAAGTTTGAATTGCCATATATCCCGGGCCACCTGGCTTTTTTGTTGAACCAGCAGGGGGTTTAATTCAGAGTCGATCGGCAGGGTCATAGAGAGCTGATTAGAAAAAAGGAGCAGAAAAAGGGTGTCGCCAGCATGCCTGTTCAAATTGCAACTTGACAAAGATCATGCTTTGCCTTTATCTTAGAGCCCTAAGAATAATTGCGCAAGTTTTTATCGTGCTCCATTGCTTAACCGCAAAGAAAAAATGTATCAATATGATTACGCCAGAAGAAAATGAATTGCTGTGTCGAGTTGAGGGCAATGCCCCTATGGGCCAGCTCATGCGCCGTCAATGGTTGGTCATCTGTCTGATCGAAGAGGTTTCTGAACCCGACGGCACCCCCATCAAGGCGCGCATTTTGGGCGAAGATTTGGTGGTCTTTAGAGACACCAAAGGTCGCGTGGGCGTCATGGACGAATACTGCCCGCACCGCAGAGTTTCTTTGGTTTACGGCCGCAACGAAGACTGCGGCCTGCGATGCCTTTATCACGGTTGGAAAATGGATGTGGCTGGTAATGTGGTGGACATGGCGTCTGAACCCCAAGGCAGCGGTTTGGTTGAAAAGGTCAAGCACCGCGCTTATCCCACGCATGAATGGGCTGGCTTTGTCTGGGCCTACATGGGCCCACCCGAGCACCAGCCAGAGTTCACGCCACCCCCTTGGGCGCCTCATGCAGAGTCGCGGTTGGCTGTGGCAAAAATTATCATTCCGTGCAACTGGGCGCAAATTTTAGAAGGCCAAATCGATTCTGCTCACAGCTCTAGTTTGCATTCATCCGACATGGTGCCCGCCCGCATCAACGGCGCTCAGGCCACTGACACGCAATGGCTTCGCCCCTCCACTGACAAGTCACCGCGCATGCAAGTGGCGAAAACCGCCTACGGTTTTAGATATGCGGCCATTCGTCGACCCATCAAGGATGCGCAGACGCACGAATACATTCGAAGCACAGTGTTTGTCGCGCCTGCATCGGCACTTATTCCGCCAAATGATCAATATAACGTGGCCAACATGAATGTGCCCATTGACGATCACCACACTGCGTTTCATTTCATGGCTTGGGGCTCAACCGAAACAACGCCGGATCACGCAACATGGCGCGCCTTTTTGCATGCCCAAGTAGGTCCCGACTTGGATGCTCAATTTCATCCTAGACGCACGCATGAAAATCGTTTTGAACAAGACCGCGCAGCGATGAAAGCCGGTAACTTCACGGGCATTCAAGGTATTCCCAATCAAGACATGGCCATGTGGGTGTCGATGGGCCCTATCGTGGACAGAACCAACGATCGATTGGGCGCCAGTGACATGGCCATTGTGGCGTTTAGACAAACGATGCTGCAAGCAGTCCGCAGTTTCATGGCAGGTGAAACGCCCATTGGGACGGGTGAAAGCCGCATCCCTGTGCAGGTTTGTGCATATCAATCTATCATTCCCAAAACCACAGACTGGCGAAATTTTGATGCGCAGCCTGTTTAATTATTCTAATCACTGGAGACATGCCCATGAAACGTCGTGAACTATTGGCTGCATCGGCAGCACCATTTTTGGCAGGTCTGCAAATGCCTGCATGGAGTCAATCTACTTTTAATTTCACAAAGTCTGTGAAGTTCATCGTACCTTATGCACCTGGTGGCTTGCCTGATACGGTGGCCCGAGTTTTTGCGCAGCGTATCGGCGAGCGCATCGGCCAAGGTGTTGTGATTGAAAACAAGCCGGGTGGCAACGGCGTGGTCTCGGCACAAGCCTTGTCCAGCAGTCCCAACGATGGGCATACTTTTTTGGTGACCGATGGCTCGATGTTCTCCATCAACCCCCTCATTTACAAAAGCTTGGCCTATGACTTGAAGCGTGACTTTGCACCCGTTTCTTTGTTGGCGCGCTCGCCCTTGTATTTGGCGGTCCATCCCAAGGTGCCGGTCAATACCTTGCAAGAATTTGTGCAATATGTCAAAGCGCGTCCAGACCAGTTGAATTACGGCTCTTCTGGCATTGGCAGCAGCCACCACCTCACCATGGAAGCCATCAAGGCTTCTTTAGGTCTCGATATCAGGCACGTTCCATTCAGAGGATCAGGCCAGTCTGTGCCTGCCCTGATCGGTGGTCAAGTGGAATGTTTGTTCTCAGCTTTGCCTTCACTGGCGGGCTTTGCTAAAAATAACCAGGTCAAAATATTGGGTAGCAATGCGGCTCAGCGATCTTCTTTGATGCCGCAGGTGCCCAGTATTTCTGAAGTGATTCCTGGTTTTGATTTTGCGGTCATCATTGGCGTGCTTGCATCTTCTAATGCACCTGCCGGTGCCATCGCACGATTGAGCGCAGAGGCAGCTGCTGTGAAAAGTCATCCCGAACTTTTGACCACCCTGGGAACGGCTGGGATTGACGCTGTTGGCAGTACACCCGCAGACTACGCCAAAGCCATTCAGTCGGAAAACGAGCGTTTGGCCAAAGCGGTTGCGATCGCTGGACTCAAGCCCGAATAATTAACTCAGAGCCCCCGAATGGCCAAACTACCTCTCAGCTTTGCGTGTTGGAATTACGATCGCACCCGCGCCTTGATGGACGGTAGTGTGCAAGTGGACGGCATTGATTTAAATTATCTCAATCTTCCCGTAGAGGAAACATTTTTTCGCATGGCTCGTTTTCGCGAGTTTGATGTCTGTGAAATGTCTTTGTCGTCTTACTGCGTGTCCTTGCACAAACCCGACCGGCCTTTCATTGCCATTCCCGTTTTTCCTTCCCGCTTCTTTCGTCACTCTAGCATCTACGTGAATGCCAATTCAGGGATCAATGAGCCTCAAGATTTGATTGGCAAACGCATCGCAAGTCCTGAATACCAAATGACGGCGCCCGTCTGGATTCGCGGCATTCTGCAAGACCACTATGGCGTGCCTGTTGATGCCCAGCCCTACTTGTTTGGTGGTGAAGAGGAAACGGGACGCATTGAAAAGCAGAAACTTAACTTGCCTCCCAATATTAAGGTGCACCCTATTGGACCTCACCAAACCTTGTCGCAGATGTTGCACGATGGCGAGTTGGACGCACTTTATACCGCACGCATGCCATCTTCATTTTTAAAGGGCGATGGCAAAGTAAAGCGATTGTTCGAAAACTATGTCGAAATAGAGCGAGCCTACTATCGTCAAACTAAAATTTTCCCCATCATGCACACCGTGGTCATTCGCCGTGAAGTCTATGAAGCCAACCGATGGATTGCACAGTCTCTGACCAAGGCTTTTATTGAGGCGCAGCGTAAAACCTACGAAGATCTGTATGAAACTGCAGCACTCAAGGCCATGTTGCCATGGTTGACTGCGCACGTAGAAGAGGCGCGTAAAGAGTTTGGCAACGACTGGTGGTCTTATGGCCTGGAGAAAAACGTAGATGTGTTGGAAACTTTCACGCGCTACCATCATGAGCAAGGCTTATCGCCGCGCAAGTTGAAGCCTCAAGAGTTGTTCGCGCCTGAGTCGCTCGAAGCTTTCAAAATCTAATTTCACAGAAAAGAGTTCCACATGGAGTTTTCGCTCAGCACCGATGTGGTGCTGATCACTGCGGCGTGTACTGCAGCGATTCTTTTGGGTGGCATTGTCAAAGGCACGCTGGGTGTTGGTTTGCCTCTTTTTGCTGTACCCCTCATGTCACTCATGATTGGCAGTACACAAGCCATCGCATTGGTTGCTGCGCCCGTGTTGGCCTCCAACATTTGGCAGGCTTGGCAAGAAGGCAGTTGGAAGGCCAGTCTGAAACGCTTTTGGCCGCTCATGCTGACGCAAGGCATCATGACCGTGTTAGCGGTTCAATGGACCTTGTCTTTCAGTGTGAAACAACTCAACATGCTGGTTGCCTTTGCCGTGGTGCTGGCGGTGGTGTCCATGCTTTTCAAACCCAGCTTTAGCATTCCACCTGACAAAGAAAAGTGGATTGGCGCATTGGTGGGCGTGCTGTCGGGCATGTTGGGGGGTGTTTCTTCACTGATGGGACCTATCTTGATCAGCTACACCATGTCTTTGAAAATGCAGAGAGATGAATTTGTCGGCGCCATCAGCGTGATTTATTTGAACGCTGCATGGCCGCTTTATGTGGCCATGTACAGTTTTGGACGCATGGAAACTGTTGACCTTGGGTATTCTTTCTTGGCGCTCATTCCCATGGCGCTGGGTTTAAAGGCGGGTCAAAAATTAAGGCATCGATTGAGTGAAGATGGATTCAGAAAAGCCTTGCTGGCGTTCTTGGTTTTTGTCGCCAGTTTGTTGGTGTTGCGATAGATGACTTTGCAGGCTTGACCTTGGATTAAAAAACCCAAAGCAACAATGAAGTCATAACAAGGTAGCGTAAAAATTTTCCGATGGCCATGTAGAAAGTGCATGCCATGAGTGGCATCTTGAGCCATCCTGCCACAGCGCAGATCGGATCCCCTACCCCAGGCAACCAAGACAGCAAGCAAGCTTTGGGTCCCATCTGCTGCAACCATTGAAGCGCGCGCGAATGCATTTTGTCACTCACACTGCTGGGGGCACGTTCACCCGCTGATTGACGTTTTCGAACCAAATCAACCGCCTGATGGGTGCCATAGCCCATCCACCAACTCACCATGCCGCCCAAAGTGTTGCCTGCCGTGGCGACCCCAATGGCCGCCCAAAATAAATCAGGGTTGAGCTTGATCAAGCCAAAGACAGCCGGCTCTGAGCCCAAGGGCAGCAGTGTGGCCGAGATGAACGAAATCACAAACACTGTCGATAAACCGTGTTCGGGAAACGCCAACCAAGCCAATAGTTGCGTCAGGTGTGATGTGAGCCAAGCTTCCATTTAGCTCAGAGTGTAGCCAAAGGTTTCTATTTTTTATTTTCTTTAAAAATAATTCCTTTGCTCAAAAATTAAGCAATTACAATCGTGCCTCCTTTTTAAGCAGATCGACTTTTTCATCCCCTCGCCTTGTCCATGCAAATCGGACCTTACGTTTTACCCAATGCTGTTTTTGCGGCGCCCATGGCGGGCGTCACGGATCGGCCATTTCGCCAACTGTGCAGGCAGTTTGGTGCGGGCTACGCTGTGAGCGAAATGGTGACATCGCGCAAAGACTTGTGGAAAAGCTTGAAAACATCGCGACGCGCCAATCATGAGGGGGAACCTGGCCCTATTGCTGTCCAGATTGCGGGCACCGATGCGCCCATGATGGCCGAAGCAGCGGCCTACAACATTGACCAAGGCGCACAGATCATTGACATCAACATGGGATGCCCCGCTAAAAAAGTTTGTAACAAATGGGCTGGCTCTGCGCTGATGCAAAACGAGACCTTGGCCATTGAGATTGCCGCAGCAGTGGTGGCAGTTTGTGCACCCCGGGGCGTGCCTGTGACCTTGAAAATGCGAACGGGCTGGTGCGACACAGAAAAAAATGCATTGGTATTGGCCAAGGCCTTTGAAAATGTGGGCATTCAGATGGTGACGGTGCATGGCCGCACGCGTGAGCAAGGCTACAAAGGCTTTGCCGAATACGACACCGTGGCCGCGGTGAAGGCCGCCCTTCGTATTCCAGTGGTGGCCAATGGTGACATTGATTCACCCGAAAAAGCATTGCAGGTTCTAAAGCACACCGGTGCCGATGCCGTCATGGTGGGACGCGCCGCACAAGGCCGCCCTTGGATCTTTCGCGAGATGGTACATTTTTTGGCCACGGGCGAGCACTTGGCGCCGCCCTTGGTGGCCGAGGTCAAGCGTGCGCTGCTGGCGCATTTGGAAGATCACTATGGTTTGTATGGCGAACTCACAGGTGTTCGCTCCGCACGAAAACACATTGGTTGGTATGTGCGTGACTTGCCGGGGGGTGATGACTTCAGAGATCACATGAACACATTGGAAACGGCCGTTTTGCAATCGCGCGCCGTGGCAGATTTTTTTGAAGAAATGGCAGCGCAAATGGAGCGCATGCCGAAGGCTGTTGCAGTCATTCGACCTGCAATGGCTTTGGAGACCATGGAATGACCAAGAAGAAAATTGACGAATGCATCCGCGAAAGCTTGAACGCTTATTTTCACGACATGGACGGTGAAGAACCCAATGGCATGTACGACATGCTGTTGAATACCGTTGAAAAACCCTTGCTTGAAGTGGTGATGCAACGCGCAGATCAAAATCAATCGCGCGCTGCGGAGTGGCTTGGCTTGAACCGCAATACATTGCGTAAAAAATTAATTGAACACAAACTTTTGAAATGAAAAAATGAAAGCATTGATTTCTGTCTCTGACAAAACGGGTATTGTTGAGTTTGCACAAGCACTGCATGCGCTGAAAGTCGAGTTGGTGTCCACCGGCGGCACCGCCAAACTGTTGGCTGAAAAAGGCTTGCCCGTGACCGAAGTTGCTCAAGTGACAGAGTTTCCAGAAATGCTTGATGGCCGCGTCAAAACATTGCACCCGAAAGTACACGGTGGTTTGTTGGCGCGGCGCGATGTGCCTGAGCACATGGCGGCGTTGAAAGAACACGGCATACAAACCATCGATTTGCTCATCGTCAATCTGTATCCCTTTGAAGCCACGGTGGCGAAGCCTGGATGCACCTTGGAAGATGCCATTGAAAACATCGATATTGGCGGCCCCGCCATGGTGCGCAGTGCGGCCAAGAATTGGAAAGACGTGGCTGTTCTCACCGATGCATCGCAATACGCCACCGTCATTGAAGAACTCAAGGCGCATGGCGAAGTGTCTGAAAAAACACGCTTTGCATTATCAGTCGCCGCCTTCAATCGCATCAGCAATTACGACGCGGCCATCAGTGATTATTTGTCTTCCTACAACCTGCAAGACCACACCCGCACAGAATATCCTTCGCAATCCAATGGCCGCTTTGTGAAATTACAAGACCTGCGTTATGGTGAGAATCCGCACCAAACTGCGGCGTTCTATCGAGACCTCTTCCCCGCACCCGGCTCTTTGGTCACAGCCGTTCAGTTACAAGGCAAAGAACTGTCTTACAACAACATCGCCGATGCCGATGCGGCCTGGGAATGTGTCAAGAGCTTTTCGCAAGCCGCTTGCGTGATCGTGAAGCACGCCAATCCTTGCGGTGTGGCGGTGGGTGACAACGCACTGGATTCGTACAGCAAAGCGTTTCAAACCGATCCCACATCGGCCTTTGGCGGCATCATTGCCCTGAACCGTACAGTGGACGCAGCAGCAGCGCAGCACATCAGCAAGCAGTTTGTGGAGGTGCTCATGGCGCCTGCTTACTCAGCCGAAGCCTTGGAAATTTTCAAAGCCAAAGCCAATGTGCGTGTGCTGCAAATTGCATTGCCAGAATTCAAAGCCGGTGGCACCCCCCATGAGCAAGGCCGCAACGCCCAAGACATCAAGCGCGTCGGCTCAGGTTTGCTGATTCAATCTGCAGACAATCACGAATTGCAATTGACGGATCTCAAGGTGGTCACTAAAGTGCAACCTACGCCGGATCAACTGCAAGATTTGTTGTTTGCCTGGAAAGTGGCCAAGTACGTGAAGAGCAATGCCATTGTGTTCTGCGCCAACGGCATGACCATGGGTGTGGGTGCTGGGCAAATGAGCCGCTTGGACTCGGCGCGCATTGCCAGCATCAAGGCCGGTCATGCCGGTTTGAGTTTGCAAAATACGGTGGTGGCCAGTGATGCTTTCTTCCCGTTCCGCGACGGATTGGACGTGGTGGTAGATGCTGGCGCCAATTGCGTGATTCAGCCGGGTGGCTCGATGCGCGACGGCGAGGTGATTGCGGCTGCCGACGAGCGTGGCGTGGCCATGGTGTTCTCAGGCGTCCGCCACTTCCGTCACTGATTAAAGCGTCTTGAAAATCTCGCGCGCTGCACTCACCGTGTCTGCAATGTCTTGCGCGGAGTGCGCGCCACTCACAAAACCTGCTTCGTAGAGTGCAGGTGCGATGTAAACGCCGCGGTCTAGCAAACCATGGAACAAGGTGTTGAACTTGGTGCCATCTGTTTTCATCACTTGCGCGTAGTTGCTGGGCAATGTGGGCAACAAGAAGAACCCGAACATACCGCCTTCGCAGTCGCCTGCAAAGGGCACGCCTTCTGCGACAGCGGCGGCCGTCAGGCCGTCTACCAGTGAACGTGTTTTGGCGCTCAGTGCATCAAAGAAACCAGGCTTGCTGATTTCTGCCAAAGTGGCCAAACCGCATGCGGTGGCCACAGGATTGCCACTCAAGGTGCCGGCTTGGTAAACAGGGCCCAAAGGTGCCAATTGCTCCATGACAGCGCGCTTGCCACCAAAGGCGGCCAAGGGCATACCGCCGCCAATCACTTTGCCCATCACCGTCATGTCGGGCTCAAAGCCAGCAATACTTTTGGCATAAACGCTTTGCGCACTGCCCAGCGCCACGCGGCAACCCGTCATCACTTCGTCAAACACCAGCAAGGCGCCATATTGGCTGCACAGTTCGCGGCAGCGTTTCATGAAGGGCACACTGGCGCGCACAAAGTTCATGTTGCCTGCAATGGGCTCGATCATGAGGCAGGCCAGCTCAGGGCCATGAATTTTGAAAGCTTCTTCAAGTTGCTCGATGTTGTTGTACTCGAGTACCAAAGTGTGTTGCACCACTTCGGGAGGCACGCCTGCGCTAGTGGGGTTGCCAAAGGTGGCCAAGCCTGAGCCGGCTTTGACCAAAAGGGCGTCGGCGTGGCCGTGGTAGCAGCCTTCAAACTTGATGATCTTGCTTCGGCCCGTAGCGCCGCGCGCCAAGCGCAAAGCACTCATGCCGGCTTCGGTGCCTGAGCTGACCAAGCGCACCATGTCCATGGACGGCACAAGTTGGAGCAAGGCTTCGACCAACTCAACTTCGCGCTCGGTGGGCGCGCCAAAAGAAAAGCCATCGAGTACCGCTTTTTGCACGGCTTCTAAAACCGCAGGGTGGCCGTGACCCAAAATCATGGGGCCCCACGAGCCGATGTAGTCGATGTATTTTTTGCCGTTGGCATCCCAGAAGTAAGCGCCTTCTGCACGCTTCACAAAGCGGGGTGTGCCGCCTACTGCGCGAAATGCGCGCACGGGAGAATTGACGCCGCCCGGGATGACTTGGCGTGCACGTTCGAACAGGGTTTCGTTGAGGTCAGTGTTTTGTTTCATTGATTGGCATTTCAAAAAAATCGGTGTTCATGTCAGGGCCTTCGGCCTCGCTTGCTTCACCATCTTCGTCATCGGGGTCTGGTAAAGCCCAGAATAGTCTATCGGGAATGACATGGCCCATACCGGGGCGAAAACCCTCGTCTAGGCAACGGTCTAGGTAGTGCAAAGCTTCGCTGGCGGCTGCCGACAAATCGAGGCCGGTGGCAATCAAGGCGGCCAGCGCCGCAGACAAGGTTTCGCCAGCACCGCTGAACACAGCTTCAATGCGTTCGAACTTCTCATGGCCCACCACGGTTTCGGGAGTGGCCAAGACGTTGTCAATTTGTTGGTCCGTTGAAGAGAGACCTGTGACCAGCGTGTATGGCACGCCCAATTCAGCCGCGGCTTTGGCAATGTCGCGGGGGCCCGGGTTTTTTTCACTCGACCAATCGGGCAAGAGCCAGCGGCGCAAGGTGCTGTGGTGACCCACCAAAATACTGGTTTGGGGCAGCAGTAATTCGCGAAAGGCATCCAGGTATTGGTCGATTTGATCATCCTCCCACCATGACAAATTAGGCATGTACGCCACGACAGGCACGCCGTCATAGTCTGCGGTCAGTTCGGCAATGATGCTTAGATTTTCAGCGCTGCCGGCAAAGCCAACTTTGATGACCTGCGGTGGCACGTCTTCTAAAATGGCCCGTGCTTGGTCGCCCACAGCTTCTTCATTGAGGGGAAAGAAGTCAAAAATTTGAGCAGTGTCTCGGGCATAGGCACCCGTGAGAACGGGCAGGGCATGCGCGCCCACCGAGGCAATGGCCAAACCATCGGCACTGATACCGCCAGCGCCGCTAGGATCGCTGGCATTGAAAACCAAAACGCATGCAATGGCTGCTTCGTCTTCGCTGTCGAGTTCTGTTTCGGGTAAATCTGACGGTGGTAATGAGGTGCTCATGGGTTACATTCAAGCCCGATACAATCGCTTTATTCTATTCGACACCGGTGACACACTGTGACTGATACTAAAACTTGGATGTGCTTAATTTGTGGCTGGATTTACGACGAGGCCACGGGTTCCCCCGAAGAAGGCATTGCGCCGGGTACGGCGTGGGCCGATGTGCCCATGAACTGGACTTGTCCTGAGTGCGGTGCCCGCAAAGAAGACTTTGAAATGGTGGCCATCTAAGGCCTGACTTGGGTGGCCTTTGATGGCGGCCTCAAACTCTTTTTTTGACCACAGCGTAACGCGCTAGGGTTTTTTCTCTGGCCTCTGCATGGTTGACCACGGGCGAGGGATAGTCTTTTCCTAAACTGATGCCTGCGGTCAACAAGGCCATGGGCTTTGCCTCCCATGGCGCATGAATGTCGGCGCCTTCTAAGCCAGCCAACTGAGGCAAATAACGTTTAATGAATTTACCCTGGGGGTCAAATTTTTCACTCTGCGTGACGGGGTTAAAGATTCGGAAATAGGGCTGGGCATCGCATCCGCTGGAGCTGGCCCATTGCCAGCCGCCGTTGTTGGCCGATAAATCAAAGTCAATCAGGTTTTGGGCAAAATATTTTTCGCCCCAGCGCCAATCAATGCCCAAATCTTTGGTCAGAAATGAAGCCACCACCATGCGCAGGCGGTTGTGCATGTAACCCGTCTGATTGATTTGTGCCATGGCGGCGTCAACCAGTGGATAGCCCGTACGGCCTTCGCACCAGGCGGCAAACAAGGCTTTGCCATGGGGCCCGTGATCCCAATGAATGGCATCGTACTCAGCTTTGAAACTGCGCTCGGCCACATGGGGAAAGTTGGCCAATATTTGGGCGTAAAAATCGCGCCAAATGAGCTCGGACAACCAAACGCTTGCGCCCTGGCTGGTTTTGTATCTGCGCCATGCCTCAAGTGCCAATTGACGAATGGAGACGGTGCCGAAGCGCAGATGCACGCTTAAGTAGCTGGGGCCTTTGACGGCTGGAAAATTGCGTGTGTCATCGTACCGATCGATGCGGTGCAAAAAATCTTCAAGCAGGGCTTGAGCGCCTGAGACGCCCGTTTGGTAGTGAAGGGCCTTTAAATCGATATTTTCAAAGCCGATGTCGGGCAGGGTGGGCACGGGTGTGCGGTGAGCAAGGGGTCGTGGCACCAAGGCTGCAGCGTGCTCGGCCACAGGGTGAGGGGCCAAATCTTGGGGCTGAACTTTCTTCAGCCAGGCGTTTTTATAAGGGGTGAACACGGTGTAGGGGTTGCCTGCCAAAGTGAGCACCTCTTGGCGCTCAAAGACCACATGGTCTTTGTAGGTATGCAGGGCAATGCCAGCATTGGCCAAAGCGCCTCTTACTTGGGCATCGCGGCTGAGGGCGGCTGGCTCATCATCGTGGTTGGCAAAAACGGCTTGCGCCTCAATTTGCTTGGCCAGATGGGGAATCTCTTGGAGGGCGTTACCGTGCAAAACAATGAGGCCCAACTGGCTTGCCAATTTGGCGTCTACACCCGCTTTGAGCGCGGTTTTCCTCAGCAATTCGTCTAATTCGACGAGTGATTCGCGAATAAAGGCCACTCTGCGGTCTTGGTTGGGCAGATGTTGGAGGATTTCGGTGTCAAAGACAAAAACGCACTGCACTTTGGTGCAGTTTTTGAGGGCGTGAAAGAGCGCGGCGTTGTCTGCCACCCGTAAATCTCGTCGAAACCAGACCAAGCCAGTAGAAAAGGGTTTGTGCATGGGTTTGAGGCCGTTAAAATTGGAACATGTCTGCCGATTTTGCCTCCACTCAGCTTTCGCATCATTTTTTGATCGCCATGCCCGGTTTGGAGGACCCTACTTTTGCCAAAAGTGTGGTTTATTTGTGCGAGCACTCCGAGCGCGGCGCCATGGGCTTGATCATCAACAAGCCCGGTGAACTCAGTTTGAAGCATTTGTTCGACAAAGTCGAGCTGCCCTTAAAGCGGGAAGACTTATTGCAATCCAATGTATTGCATGGCGGCCCCGTTCAAACTGAGCGCGGTTTTGTGCTGCATGAGCCCATGCTTGAAGAAGACACCGTCAATTCTGAAAAATCAGAATCTACCGAGCCTCCAGAAACTCTTGCGCAAAGCAATTCTATTTACGCTTCCACCTTGAGCGTGCCAGGCGGCCTGGCCATGACCACCTCCAAAGATGTGTTGGAGGCGATGTCAAACGGTTCGGGCCCTAAGCGCGTGTTGGTGACCTTGGGCTACTCTTCTTGGGGCGAAGGTCAACTTGAATCTGAAATTGGTGAGAACAGCTGGCTCACCGTTGAAGCTGACCCTGCTGTGATCTTTGACACCCCCATTGAACAGCGCTACGAAAAAGCGCTGGCACTGTTGGGCTTGCAGTCTTGGATGTTGTCCACCGTGGCGGGCCACGCATGAGCCTAGACCAGGCGCTCATTGTGCCTGCGTCGCAGCAGAGTTTTTTGGCTTTTGATTTCGGTCTCAAACGCACGGGTGTCGCGGTGGGCAATCGCATGCTGCGTCAAGCCACGCCGCAAGCCACCGTGGTCGCTGAAGGTGATGCGCGCTTTGAGCTGATAGAAAAACGCATCAAAGAATGGACCCCTGATGCCCTGGTGGTGGGCGTCCCTTTTCACCCTGATGGCGCCTCGCATGAAAACACTTTGCGCGCGCAAAAATTTGCCCGCCAATTGCGCGGCCGTTTTGGTTTGAATGTTTATGAAGTTGATGAGCGTTACAGCACCACCGAAGCCATTTCAAATGGTGCGAAGGATGCTGACGCTGCATCGGCATGCATTATTTTGGAACAATTTTTAAGGAGTCTGCCTTGAGTGCATTGGCTTTGAATGCAGAGGCGCTTTACAGCGAACTCTTGCGTGGTGTGCGAGCGATGTGCACCCCAGAAACACGTTTGGTGGGCATCACCTCCGGCGGCGCTTGGTTGGCCGAGCGTTTGCAAAAAGACTTGGGCCTGAGCGGCAAACATGGCAGTATTTCCTCCGCCATGCACCGCGATGACTTTGCGCAACGCGGCTTGTCAGCCGGTGGACAAACCACCTTGCCGTTTGAAATTCAAGGCGCCGATGTGTTGATTTTGGACGATGTGCTCTACACCGGCCGCACCATTCGCGCGGTGGTCAATGAGTTGTTTGACTACGGCCGACCCGCCAATGTGAGGCTGGCAGTGTTGGTCGACCGCGGCGGCAGACAACTGCCGATTCAGGCCGACTTTGCCGCCGCACGTGTGGCCTTGCCTGATTCGCAGTCACTTGCGCTGGCGCGCTTGGCCAACGGTGAGTTCAGTTTTGAAGTGCAAGCCGAAGCCAAAGACGAATCAAGTTCAGTAGGAAAAAAATAACAATGCTCTACAAACGCAACCCCCAACTCAACAAGAACGGCGAGCTTATTCACTTGCTGTCGACCGAAGGTTTGTCGCGTGACATGCTCACGCACATTTTGGACAGCGCAGCCAACTTTGTCAGTGTCAGCGATCGTGAAGTGAAAAAGGTGCCCTTGCTGCGCGGCAAAAGCGTCTTCAACTTATTCTTCGAAAACAGCACGCGCACACGCACCACCTTTGAAATTGCGGCCAC
>CAIMUZ010000217.1 GCA_903844775.1 uncultured Burkholderiales bacterium
ACGCTCAAAGCAGCTTTGGTGCTGTTTGCAGACTCGTTCATTGCTGCTTTGGTGGCTGTCAAGTTCAACTCGACCAATTTTTCCACGCCTTCGAAGGCTTTGGAAGTCAAGCCGAAGAGGGTTTCGACATTGGCTTTGTGTGAAGCAAGAATTTGTTCAGTGGTCATCATGATTTCTCCATTAATTAAAAAAGTTTCAAAAGGGACTGCTCTGAACCGGCTTTGCTTGTCGCTTGGCCTAACATCTTGTTGCAGTGCAGCATGGGTTGGATTTTAAGGACTCTGAAGTCAATTACAAGGGGTTTTTGTTGCGATGCAGCATTTTAGAGTCGGCATTCTAGAAATTGAAACCAAAGCAAAAACGTCACAATTCAGCCATGAAAGCTTTCTATTCGGACCACTTTGTATTGCCTTTGCCAGAGGGACATCGCTTCCCAATGGCCAAGTACAGCATGCTTCGTGAGCGCTTGGCGAAGGAGTTGTTAGGGGTGCAAATGCGAGAGGCGCCATCGGCCACCCTGGGTGAGCTTGCGCTGGCGCACGACCCTGACTATGTCAAAGCGGTTCAATCGGGCACCTTGAGTGCGCAAGCGCTGCGTGAGATTGGTTTTCCTTGGACACCGGCCATGGCCGAGCGGTCTGTGCGGTCTGCGGGAGCCTCCGTTGCTGCCGCCCGAATGGCAGCTCAAGAGGGGATTGCCGGAAATTTGGCAGGTGGAACACACCATGCCAGCGCCAACCAAGGCGGCGGCTTCTGTGTTTTCAACGACATCGCTGTGGCGGCAAGGGTGCGCCAGATGGAGCATTTCAGGGTGACCAAACGATCGCTTCAGGTGCTGGTGGTCGATTTAGACGTTCATCAAGGCAATGGAACAGCGCATATTTTTGCCAATGACCCCAGTGTTTTTACCCTTTCTGTGCATGGCGAAAAGAACTTTCCCTTTAGAAAGGTCGACAGCGATTTGGATGTGGGGTTGCCAGATGGCTGCACGGATGAGCCCTATTTGGAGGCCTTGGAGATTGCGCTTGAGACCGTTTTAAGCCGCATCCAGCCTGAATTTTTGATTTATTTGGCGGGAGCCGACGCGCATGAGGGCGACCGGCTGGGGCGACTCAAACTCACGGAAGCGGGCATGCAAGCCCGGGATCAAAGGGTCTTTGATTGGGCCATGGCGCACCATTTACCCATGTTCATTTGCATGGGCGGCGGTTATGGTCGTGATTTGGAAACGACCGTAGCGGTTCAAATGAATACTTGGCGCTTGGCGCATTCGCACTGGCTTCACTGGCAAAATCGAGGCTTATGACAACAGCAGACTCTCCGTCCAATCTGGCAAGCACCAAGCCAGAGGCTTTACCACGCAGCGCCTACCGTGTCTTTCGCCCCATCACCACACGTTGGATGGACAACGATGTGTATGGTCATGTGAACAACGTCGTTTACTACAGCTGGTTTGACACCGCGGTGAATGCACACCTGATTGAGCAAGGTGTGCTGAACATTCACAAGGGCGAGACCATTGGTTTGGTGGTCGAAACGCACTGTAATTATTTTGCGCCTTTGGCTTTTCCGCAAACCATTGAAGCAGGTATTCGCGTGGCGCACCGCGGCAGTTCAAGCGTTCGTTATGAGGTGGGATTGTTTGCACAAGGCGAGGCACTCACCGCCGCACGAGGTCACTTCGTGCATGTTTACGTGAACAAGGAAACGCGACGCCCTCAGCCGTTGCACAATAAATTTATTCAAGTATTGGAGACACTCATATGAAAGAACTCACGGCATCCCAAGTTAGCACCCAAGTGACCGACGGCAACAGTGTCGATACCGCTATATTGAGCCGTTTTTCGGCACGTGCCTATTTGTCCAAGCCTGTTGAAAAGTCAGTGCTCGAAGAATTGATTCAGGTGGCCGCTCGTGCGCCGAGTGGTACCAACACGCAACCCTGGAATGTCTATGTGGTGCAAGGCGCAGCCAAAGACAAATTGGTCAGTGAGGTTTGTGACGCTCACAATGCCTTGGCGGCCAACCCTGCCATGGCAGCCGACTTTGCTGAAGAATATGACTACTACCCCACCCAATGGGTCAGCCCCTTCATTGACCGTCGCCGTGAGTGCGGATTTGGTTTGTATGGTGTGCTGGGCATTGCCAAGGGCGAAAAAGAAAAGATGCATTTGCAGCAACAGCAAAATTTTCGTTTCTTTGGTGCCCCAGTCGGTTTGATTTTCACCATCGATAGAGTCATGGGCCGCGGCAGCTTGCTTGACTATGGCATGTTTTTGCAGAGCTTGATGTTGGCCGCCAGAGCGCGTGGGCTTCACACTTGCCCTCAGGCTGCCTGGAATAACTTTGCCAAAATTATCACCAAGCACATTGGCGCCGGCGATAACGAGATGATGGTTTGCGGGATGTCATTGGGCTATGCCGATGAAGCTGCGTTGGTCAACACCTTCAAAACCACGCGCGTTGACGCCAGCAACTTCACGCATTGGATTGAATGAGTTTTTGGCTAATTCAGTGCTTGAATGGCCTCAGCCATGCGAGCACCTTGTTCATGATGGCTGCGGGCCTGACCTTGGTGTTTGGCGTCACCCGCATTGTTAATTTTGCGCATGGTAGTTTTTTTATGCTGGGTGCCTTGGTAGCGGGTACTTTGCTGACGAAGTGGCAACCTTCATGGTCTGAACAAGGCCTCACCTATGTCGCCGCCATCGTGATGGGTGCGCTGTTGGCGGCATTGCTTGGTGCATTGACTGAGTGGCTGTTGTTTCGGCCGCTTCGCAATTCGCCGCCTTTGTATCCCTTGGTGGCCACCTTTGGTTTGAGCCTTGCGTTGCACGACGTCTTACTGGCTTTCTTGGGCCCGCAAGAGGTCTTCGCCCCGCGCTTTCCCGGACTCAAAGGCGCTGTTCAAATTGGCGAAGACTTTTTTCCTGAATGGCAGTTGGTGACTTTGTGTCTCGGGCCCTTGGTGTGGCTGCTGTTACACCTTTTGTTAAAACAAACCAAGTGGGGGCAACAAGTCCGGGCTGCAACACAAGACCGCGACATGCTCGATGCTTTGGGTGTAAATCCAGCGCCATTGATGATGGGCGTGGTGGTGCTCGGTTGTGGCTTGGCAGGCTTGGCTGGCGCGCTTCAGTTGCCGCGAGAGCCCGCCAATTTGCAAATGGATTTGCAGATGGTGGTGGAAACTTTTGTGGTGGTCGTCATGGGTGGCTTAGGCAGCATCGCTGGCGCTTTCTTTGCGGCGGTGTTGATTGGCTTGGTGCATGCCTTTGGCATTCATTTTTTTCCGCAAGCCACCTTGGTTTTGATCTTTTTAACCATGGCCTTGGTGCTGGCCATTCGGCCTCAAGGTTTGATGGGCGAGTTGCCCGGTGCGGCACCTCGTGAAAAAGTACCGCCATTCAGCATGGGGTCAACAAGCCAAACCTCTCGTTACGCGTGGGTGGCAGTGTTGATGGCCATTGCCGCTGGTGCAATGACCTCAGGTGCATACGCACAAAGCGTCATGGAGGATGTGTTGATTGTGTTGCTGTTCGGCTTGAGCTTACAAGCCATGATGGCGCTTTCGGGGTGGGTGAGTTTTGGCCATGCAGCTTACTTTGGTTTGGGTGCTTATGCCGCAGCGCTGGGTCATTTGCATGCAGGACTATCAGCAATTTGGGCTGCATTGCTGGGCATGGCCACGGCCTTGCTGGCGGCAGCGTTGATGGCGCGTTTGTTAAGACGCAGTTCAGGTGTTTATTTGGCCATGTTGTCTTTGGCATTCGCCCAAATGATATGGGCCAGCGCCAGTCAATGGGTGTCTTTGACCGGCGGTGACAATGGCCTGATTGGCTTGCACTTTTTAGAGGATACCCCTCGTTGGATTTTTCAAATCTGTTTGATCTCTTTGTGTGCATTGGCGCTATTTGGCTTTCACCGTTTGGTGCGCTCTAGTTTGGGCGCTGCATTGCAAGCCGGAAGGGATGCGCCGCAAAGAGCCCTGGCCAGCGGCTTGGACGTATCAAAGTTCAATATGCAAGTTTTTTTGGGGAGTGCCGCTTTGGCAGGCTTGGCTGGGGCCTTGTGGGCTATCAGCAAAGGTGCCGTTTTTCCATCGGTGGCGTCTGTTTCAAATTCGGTTGATGCCCTGATGGTGGTGTTGCTAGGCGGATTACACCTTTTGTGGGGGAGCCTGATCGGCAGTCTATTTCTCATGGGTTTGGGTGCCGAAATGGGACGTCATTTTGAATACTGGCGAGGACTTTTGGGTTTATTGATCATGGCACTCATGGTTTTTGCACCAGGAGGCTTGGGCGGATTGAATGGGTTCAAACCATTTCAATCTGGAGGCAAGCGATGAGTCAAGCAATGGATCAAGGCTTGAAATCAGCTTTGAGCGTACAAAATTTGCACCGTCACTATGGCGTTGTTAAAGCATTGAACGGCATCGACTTCGATTTAAGGGCTGGTGAATGTGTTGCCATGATTGGCCCAAATGGGGCAGGTAAATCGACTTGTTTTGCCTGTCTCGCAGGTCAGCAGCGGGCTGCGCAGGGGCGCATCAATTGGCGTGGTCAAAATCTAGACGCGTTTGCTGCAGACCAGCGAAGCGCCTTGGGCGTGGTTCGGACCTTCCAGGTCGCCCAAGTTTTTCAAGCGCTCAGCGTGATTCAAAATTTACAATTGGTTTTGAAAGCTGCAAGTGGCGTATCGGCATTTGATTCACTCGACGCTTGTTTTCAAGAGGAATCATGGCAATGGATTCGCAAAATGGGCCTCGACAATTTGGGCGACGAGGCATTGCATTCATCGGCTGGAAATTTGTCATACGGAGGCCAAAAACGCTTGGAACTTGCGATGGCCATGGCAGGGTTGCCAGATCCCAGCTTGGGTTTGTTGTTGCTCGATGAGCCAGCGGCAGGACTCTCACCCACTGAGCGCATAGACATGATGCGGCAAGTGAAAGCACTGACTGAACAGGGCACCACGGTGCTCTACACAGAACATAACATGGATGCCGTTTTTGGTGTGGCTGATCGTGTGCTGGTGCTAATGGAGGGGTGTTTGGTGGCGCAAGGCTTGCCCCATGAAGTGGCTGCCAATCCGCTGGTCCGCGATCGGTACTTAGGCGCATCGTTCAAATACAATGAAGGCGACAGTGATGCTTGAGGTACGGCATTTAAACGCCAGCTATGGCCACGCGCAAGTCTTGTTTGATATCAGCCTTCAGGTGCCCTTGGGCAGCATGGTGTTGATCCAGGGTTTGAATGGCGCAGGCAAGTCCAGTTTGCTGAAGTCGATCATGGGCCTGATGCCTCAAGTTTCAGGCGAAATTGATTGGCAAGGCAATGCGCTTGCAGGTTTGGCGCCGCATCTTCGATCAGGTCAAGGTTTGGGCTATGTGCCAGAGGATCGGCGATTGTTTGAGGCGCTCACGGTGCGGCAGAATTTGGAAATTGCAGTGCCCAAGAGTGCACATCGTCAGGCATCAAAAGCTGCGCCTGTGGTGCTGGAGGATGTGTTGAGTTTATTTCCTGGGCTTCGCAACATGCTGGAGCGTCCCGCCTCGCAGATGAGCGGCGGAGAGCAACAAATGCTGGCGCTGGGAAGGACCCTCATGACGCAAGCTCAAATGCTGTTGCTCGATGAGCCCTGTGAAGGCATCGCGCCCGTCTTGGTACAGTCGATTGCCGAGGCCTTGGGTAAGCTAAAAGAACAAGGATTTACCCTCCTGATTGCGGAGCAAAACCAAACATTGGCCAACATGGCCGATCAAGTGCTGCATTTGTCAGCCGGCACCTTGTCCAAGCCCCGCTTCACGTACACTGTAGGGTCAACCTTAAAGCCTATTTCCCCGACATGATCATTACCAGTTTGTTGGACACGGACCTCTATAAGTTCACCATGATGCAGGTGGTCCTGCATCAATTTCCGGGTGCACAAGTGGAATACCGTTTCAAGTGCCGCAATCCAGGGATTGACCTAGCGCCTTTTGTCGATGAAATTCGCAGCGAAATAAAATCGCTGTGCAGCTTGCATTTCAAAGAAGACGAGCTCGCCTACTTGCGGTCTTTGCGCTTTATCAAAAGTGACTTTGTCGACTTCTTAGGCTTGTTTAAGCTCAACGAAAAATACATTCAAGTAACGCCTAATTTGACGGGTGAAATTGATATCGTCATTCAAGGCCCCTGGTTGCACACGATCTTGTTTGAAATACCCGTTCTGGCCATTGTGAACGAGGTGTATTTTAGAAATACGAAGCGCCTACCAGACCTGATGGAAGGACGTGCCAGGTTAGAAACCAAAATCAAACAATTGCAATTAGAAGATTTAAAAACTTTAAAGATTGCCGACTATGGCACGCGCCGCAGATTTTCTCGGGCTTGGCATGAAGAAGTATTGCGTGTGTTGATGGGGCGATTGGGCGCGGGCCTGACGGGTCAATTTGCGGGGACCAGCAACGTGCACTTCGCGTACACACTTGGACTGACGCCGCTTGGCACAATGGCGCATGAATATTTACAAGCCAGCCAGGCGCTTGGCCCTCGGTTACGCGACAGTCAAGTTTTTGCATTTGAATCTTGGGCTCGCGAATACCGCGGCGACTTGGGCATTGCGTTAAGTGATGTATATGGCTTCAACGCCTTTCTGCGCGACTTCGACATGTATTTTTGCAAGTTGTTTGATGGCGCACGCCACGACAGTGGCGATCCTTTCGTATGGGGCGAGCGCATGATTGCGCACTACCGTGCCAATAGAGTTGACCCTCTCACCAAAACATTGATCTTCAGTGATGGCCTGACAGTCCCCAAAACCATCGAGTTATTCAGACAATTTAATGGTCGTTGTTTGTTGGCCTTTGGTATTGGCACCAATCTCACCAATGACCTGGGCTATGAGCCTTTACAAATTGTGATCAAGATGGTGAACTGCAATGGCCAGCCGGTTGCCAAGCTCTCTGATTCTCCCGGCAAAGGGATGTGTGAAGATCAAAATTATTTAGCTTACTTGCGACAAGTTTTTGACATCGAGGAAATTGAATGAACACACTACTTATATTCATTTTTGTGTTGACCTATGCGGCCATCGCATTTGAACACCCCATCAAAATCAACAAATCGGCCACAGCCCTAATAGGTGCTGGTTTGTTATGGACGATTTATGCTGTTTCGTTGCCTGACGCCAAAGTGGTTCAAGCCGCAATGGGCGAGTCCTTGATGTCAACGGCACAAATTGTGTTTTTCTTAATGGGCGCTATGACCATCGTCGAAGTGGTGAACGCTCATAACGGCTTTGATGTAATTACTTCACGAATTCGAACCACACAACTTTCAAGTTTGATGTGGTTGGTCGGGTTTGTGACCTTTTTCCTGAGTGCTATTTTGGACAACTTAACCACAACCATTGTGATGGTGTCTTTGATGAAAAAGTTATTGGAAAAGAGGGAAGACCGTTTGTTCTTTGCCGGCATGATCGTGATTGCAGCCAACGCTGGGGGCGCTTGGACTCCCATTGGCGACGTCACCACCACCATGCTTTGGATTGGGGGTCAAGTGACCACGGTTGAAATCATGAAGGGTTTGTTCATTCCTTCGATGATCAATTTACTGGTTCCCTTGGCTGCCACTTCTTGGATTTTGCGAGGCCGTTTGGTAGAAGCTCCAGCGCGCGAAACCAAAACTGGCCAAATTGAAACCACAGCTTTCGAGGGTCAGTTGATGTTCTTCTTGGGTTTGGGTATTTTGGTGGCGGTCCCCGCTTTCAAAACCATCACCCACTTGCCGCCCTTCTTAGGTATCTTGTTTGGTTTGGGACTTTTGTGGCTGGTCGGTGATTTGATGCACCGAAATAAATCAGATGAAGACAAGGGGCATCTCACTTTGGTGAGTGCTTTATCTCGCATTGACATGAGTTCTGTTCTGTTCTTCGTGGGCATTTTGTTGGCAGTCGCCAGTTTGGAGCACGCGCACATCTTGACGGCTGTGGCGCAGTGGCTGAACGATGTGGTGGGTCGTTTGGATGTGATTGTGATTTTGATTGGCTTGGTCAGTGCGGTGGTTGACAACGTGCCCTTGGTGGCGGCCTCCATGGGCATGTACAGCCTTTCGGAATATCCTACTGACAGTTTCTTGTGGGAGTTCTTGGCCTACTGTGCTGGTACCGGCGGTTCAATTTTGATCATTGGATCTGCAGCAGGTGTAGCGGCCATGGGCCTGGAAAAGATTGATTTCCTTTGGTACATGAAGAAGATCAGTTTGCTGGCGCTGCTAGGTTATTTTGGCGGTGCTATTTTCTATATTTTTCAATTTCAATTGACCCACTGACTTGACAATTCAAATTGTTTAATTTGCGAGCGCATGCATGAAACCTAAGCTATTAGTGGCACGTCCTATTTTTCAATCGGTCGTTGATGCCTTGTCAACTCATTTTGAAGTGACAAGCAATCAAGTCGATGCTGCCTGGACGCCCGATTCATGGAAATTAGCCATCAGTCAACACGATGCAGCATTGACTACGGGCTCTGACCCCATCAATGGCAATGTTTTGGGCGCAAGCCCGCGTTTGAAAATCGCTGCCAATATGGCGGTTGGTTTCAACAACTTTGACGTGCCCGCCATGACTGCACTCGGCGTGATCGCCAGTAATACGCCGGATGTCCTGACAGAAACCACAGCAGACTTTGGCTTTGCTTTGCTCATGGCCACCGCGAGACGCCTGACTGAAAGTGAACATTACTTGCGAGCAGGTCATTGGAAGCAATGGCGTTATGACATGTTTGCAGGTGCTGAAGTGCATGGCAGCACATTGGGTATCTTGGGCATGGGTCGCATTGGTCAAGGCATTGCACGCCGCGGCGCACATGGCTTTGGTATGAAGGTGATTTATCACAACCGAAGTCAATTGAATTCTGTCACTGAGGCTGAGTGCAAAGCTCGGTTTGTTGACAAAGAAACCCTTCTGAAAGCCGCTGACCATCTGGTCTTGGTCTTGCCATACAGTGCAGAATCGCATCACACCATCGGTGCTGCTGAAATTGCAAAAATGAAACCTACAGCAACGCTCATCAACATTGCCCGTGGCGGCATCGTGGACGATGCAGCATTGGCAGTGGCTTTGGAAAAAAAGCAAATTGCAGCAGCTGGTTTGGATGTGTTTGAGGGTGAGCCTGCGCTCAATCCGGCGCTTTTGAAAGTGCCCAACGTGGTGCTGACGCCCCACATTGCAAGTTCGACCATTCAAACGCGCATGGCCATGGCAAAGTTGGCAGCAGATAACCTCATCGAATTTTTTGCCAAAGGCCAGGCCCTGACACCCCTGAATCAGGTCACGGTCCCATCCAAATAAGATGGAAAGTTCAATCATTCTCTGGGGCTTGCTATTCGCGAATTTGTTGGTGCTGGTGGTGTTGTTCGCCATGTGGCGAAAGCAATCGGACGGCAACACTGCCACCGAAGCGCTCGATCAATTGGCGCTCAATCTGCAAGTGGCCAACGAGCGTCTTGAGCGTGAATTACGCAATGCCATCAGCGAGTCCGCCCGGGGTGGCCGACAAGAACTCACCCAAACGCTGGGCACCTTTCAGCAAAGCCTGGTTCAACAAAGTGCAGAAGCAACACGCACGCAAAACAGCCAAATGGATGCGTTTGCGCAGCAATTGTCTTTGTTGCAAAAAACCTTGTCAGACACACTCACTCTGCAAGTGCAACAATTGTCGGAAGCCAATGCGCGTCGATTGACTGAAATGCGCGGCACCTTGGAAACGCAGTTGGCTCAATTGCAGCAAAGCAATACGGCCAAACTCGATGAGATGCGCCAAACAGTCGACGAGAAATTGCAGACCACCTTGCAAGCGCGGTTGGGTGAAAGTTTCAAACAAGTGGCCGATCGCTTGGAGCAAGTGCACAAGGGTCTCGGCGAAATGAACACTTTGGCGCAGGGGGTGGGGGACCTTAAACATCTGCTGACCAACGTCAAAACACGCGGTATGTTTGGCGAGGCTCAGCTGGCTTCCTTGCTCGAGCAAGTGATGGCACCCGATCAGTATGCAGCGCAACACATCACGCGGCCAGGCAGCAAGAACCGTGTCGACTTTGCCATTCGATTGCCCGGTCGATCGGATGACGGTGAGCCGGTCTGGTTGCCCATTGACGCCAAGTTTCCCAACGAAGATTACGAACGCCTGCTTGATGCCCAGTCGCGCGCAGATGTGCTTCAAGCCGATTTGTGCAGCAAGGCCTTGGAGGCTCGAGTTCGCTTAGAAGCCAAATCCATGACTGAAAAATATATCGAGCCGCCCTACACCACAGACTTTGCCATCATGTTCTTGCCCACAGAAGGTTTGTATGCCGAAGTCTTGCGCAGGCCGGGCCTGATTGAATCCCTGCAGCGCGATTTCCGAGTGACTTTGGCCGGCCCCACCACCTTGATGGCCATGTTGAACTCATTGCAAATGGGTTTCAGAACCTTGGCTTTGGAAAAGCGTTCCAGCGAAGTTTGGCAAGTATTGGGCGCAGTCAAAACTGAGTTCGGTAAGTTTGGGGATGTCTTGGCCAGAGTGAAAGAGCAGACTCAAACTGTCTTGAATACATTAGACAAAGCACAAACCAGAAGCAATGTGATGCACCGTGCACTGCGACAAGTTGAGGCACTGCCTGAGGGGCAGGTGCCAGGCCTGTTGCCCGACGATGTTGAGGAAAGTGATGGCGAAGCACAGTGAGGAGAGAGCTGGCCAGGCTCATCACTGGGCAAATATTTCTGCATGCCAGTATGACGGGCATGCGCCTGGCCACACCTTTGCTGGCGCTTCAGCAAGGCTACAGTGCCGTGGCGGTGGGGGTGTTGTTGGCATTGTTTTCGATCACTCAAGTTTTCATGGCCATCCCGGCGGGCCGATTCACCGATCGACATGGTTTGAAAAAACCAATTCGAATCAGCGTGGTCATTGCCTTGGTAGGCGCTACAGCCTCGATTTTTTGGCCCGTGTTTCCCGTCTTGTGTTTTGGCGCCTTGGCCACGGGCGGGGCCACAGGTTTTGCCGTCATTGCTTTGCAGCGGCATGTTGGGCGCATGTCGGCAGATGCCAATCAGCTCAAAGAGAGGTTCAGTTGGTTGGCCATTGGCCCTTCGGTGTCTAACTTCATTGGCCCTTTTTTTGCGGGCCTGCTGATTGATCATGCCGGCGCCGTGCCAGCCGATGCAGATGGCTTTCGCGCGGCCTTTGTCATGTTGGCCATCATGCCTTTGGTGGCTTGGTATTGGATACGCAACGTCAAAGAGCAAGCGATGGAACCCGTTCACCCTGAACATGCCAACGCGAGAGTTTGGGATTTGCTCAAGGATCCCCTCATGCGCAGGCTGCTCTTGGTGAATTGGCTCTTGTCCTCGTGCTGGGATGTTCATACGTTTGCGGTGCCCGTGTTGGGCCATGAGCGTGGGTTGAGTGCTTCTGCGGTGGGTACTATTTTGGGATCGTTTGCAGTGGCCTCTGCCTTGATTCGAGTGGTCTTGCCTTGGATTGCAAGAAGGCTTCAAGAGTATCGACTGCTCACTGGCGCGATGGTGCTTGCTGGACTTATTTTTGCCATCTATCCATTTGTCGAATCTGCGTTTGCCATGGGCGTTTGCTCAGTGTGTTTGGGTTTTGTCTTGGGTGTGGTGCAGCCCATGATCATGAGCACGCTGCATCAAATTACGCCTTCACACAGGCAGGGCGAAGCCTTGGGCTTGCGCTTCATGGCCGTGAATGCCTCCAGTGTGGTGATGCCCCTGATTTTTGGTGCGGCGGGTGCGGTGGCGGGCATTTCTGCAGTGTTTTGGGTTCTGGGGGCAGGGGTGGCGGGTGGCTCACCATTGGCATGGCGACTCAGGCCTGCAAAATTGCATTAGTGTGAAATTTGCAGGCGTAAAAAAAGACCCCCGAAGAGGTCTTGTTTTGTAGCGTTCAAACGATGTTGAAATTTAGACGCGCTTGCGGTATTCGCCAGTGCGTGTGTCGATTTCAATTTTGTCGCCTTGGTTCACAAACAAAGGCACTGGCACTTCAAAGCCGGTTGCAATTTTGGCGGGCTTCAGTACCTTGCCAGAAGTGTCGCCTTTCACGGCAGGCTCGGTCCAAGTGATTTCGCGCTCCACGCTGGTGGGCAGTTCCACAGAAATAGCTTTGCCGTCGTAGAAAACCACTTCAACGGACATACCGTCTTCGAGGTAGTGCAAGGCATCGCCCATGTTTTCTGATTCGACTTCGTACTGGTTGAATTCGGTGTCCATGAAAACATACATGGGGTCGGCAAAGTAAGAGTAAGTGCACTCTTTTTGGTCCAAGATCACTTGGTCCATTTTGTCGTCGGCTTTAAAGACCGACTCCGTGCCCATGTTGCTCAGCAAGGCTTTGAGTTTCATGCGAACGGTGGCAGCACCGCGCCCACCGCGGCTGTACTCAGTGCGCAAAACGATCATGGGGTCTTTGCCTTGCATGATGACGTTGCCGACGCGAATTTCTTGAGCTACTTTCATAATGTGTCCAGTGTTGTCCCTAGGTGGATACCTTTTGGGGTGAGCCCATACGGGGTCATTGATGAGAAGGGCGCAACATGATCAGGCCCAAAGCCCACGATTTTAGCGCTTTTCTTCCACAAATTGAAGCAGTTGGCTCACCAAATCCGTCTGCGACAACAAACGTTGGCGAGCGGCATGGACACAGGCCTGCCAAGCGGGCAGGTCAATCTCAGGCAGTGGGTTTGGCGATAGGCCGTTCCAGCGGAGGTGAAATTGACGCAGACTGTGGGGGGCCTGCAGCCAGTCTAAAAAGGCATTCAATTTGGGGCCGTGTGCGCCGTCATCTTGAGGGTAGATGTGCCAAATCAAAGCCTTGCCAGCCCACAAAGCCCTGACCAATGAGTCTTCACCCCTGACAAAATTCAAATCGCTGGAGTACAGGAGTTGATCAAATTGGGCTTGAGGCAGGGGCGGGACTTTTCGAAATCTTGGTAAGACAGCCTGCTTGGGCAGCAGGGTCAGGGCAGCATCAAATGCGCTGGCCCCGCGGCCATGCGCAATCTGCCACTCATGATCTTCAGAGCTGAGTGAGCTGAGTTGGAGGGCTTCAGTCAACGCCTCTGGCGCATAGCAAAACAAGGTGGTTTTGGATGAATGCGGTTTCGCCGAGAGGGCGTCAAAAGCTTGAGAAGCATGGCTGCGAAGGCTGGCATCCAGTTCAAGTTCTCGAATCAGACCGCCTGTTTGAGATGTAAATCCTGGATAAAAAAACCATTTGGTTCTCCCTTTCAAGGGACCGCTCATGACGGGTGAGGGCAGTTTGTGGCTGCGCTCGACATAGGACTCAGCGCTTAAATATTCAAGGTTGACCCAGACGGGCATTGAAACTTCAGCAGTTTCTGGCTTCGCTTGCTGGGCCCATGACAAAAAATGCGCAGGAAGTTCGCAGCCAAAGGCCTCTACCCAAACCTTGGACATGGCCGCTGCAGGTGCTAAGGCGTCATCCCATGAGCGCACTTCGATGTGTCCGTTTTGCAAGCTGAGCTGTATCCGGCCATCAGGCTGGGCTTGGGCTTCTGGCGCCATCCAGGCCAATGCGCTCGGTTCGTCGACCCACAAGCGGAGGGAGTGCCCTCGGGACGCAAGATTGACACTCAGCCGCCAGCAAACCCCCAAGTCCCCATGGTTGTCGATGACGCGGCAAAAAATGTCCCAAAGCATGCGTGATATTGTCGCCCGCTTCGAGACACAATAGCGCCCATGTCTAGCGTTCATCCAGAATCTTTATTGGCCGAGGTGGCTGCACTTCCCAGTTTGCCGGGGGTGTATCGGTATTTCGATGCTGAGGATCAGGTTTTGTATGTGGGCAAAGCCCGAAATTTGAAAAAACGCGTGAGCAGTTATTTTCAAAAAGACCACGGTGGCACGCGCATTGGCCACATGGTGAGCAAGATTCGGCGCATGCAAACTACCGTGGTGAGGTCTGAGGCTGAAGCCTTGTTGCTAGAGAACAATCTGATCAAAACCTTGAGTCCTAAATTCAATATTTTGTTCAGGGACGATAAAAGTTATCCCTATCTCAAAGTTTCTGGAACGGGTGTGCCCCCTAAATCATCGGCGGCGCCCTCTGGCGCTGAGGCCTATTCACGCATTGCCTATTACCGCGGCGGCGTGGAAAAAAAGCATCGATACTTTGGGCCCTACCCCAGTGCTTGGGCCGTCAAAGAAACCATCCAGTTATTGCAGAAAGTTTTTCGGCTCAGGACCTGTGAGGACACGGTTTTTTCCAATCGGACTCGGCCTTGTTTGCTGTATCAAATCAAGCGCTGTTCAGGCCCTTGTGTGGGGGTGATTTCGGCTGAGCAATATGCGCAAGATGTGGCCCAAGCAGAGGCGTTTTTAAGAGGTGAGACGCAGGTCGTTCTCAAGGCCATGGAGGCGCGCATGATGGTGCACTCTGACAAGCTTGAGTTTGAAATGGCAGCCGAAGTTCGAAATCAAATGAATGCACTGTCGCGGGTGTTGCACCAGCAATCTGTTGACAACGTTTCGGACACAGACGTTGATATTCTGGCGGTCAAAGTGCAGGGGGGTCGCGCTTGTGTGAACTTGGCCATGGTGCGTGGTGGCCGGCATTTGGGTGACAGGCCCTACTTTCCGTCGCACGTGGAAGATGGCCACGCCATTGGCAGCATGGCCGTAGACGACGATACAAGCGCAGACATTCAAAGCTTGGAAGTGACGGTCTTGGAGTCTTTCATTGCGCAGCACTATTTAAGTATTCCTGTGCCGCCTGCATTGATCACCAGTGAAAAAATCAATGCCAAAGTCATTGACGCTATCACCTCGCAAACTGGCATCAAGGTATCAGCCGTTCACAATCCCAGAGAGCAACGCCGCTCGTGGTTGGAGATGGCGGAGAAAAATGCGTCCATTCAGTTGGCGCGCTTGTTGGCTGAGGAGGGCTCGCAACAAGCGAGGACGCGCGCACTGGTCGAAGCCTTGGATTTGGCGCCCGATGACATCGATACCTTGCGCATGGAATGCTTCGATATTTCGCACACCTCGGGAGAGGCAACACAGGCGTCCTGTGTGGTTTTTCAAAATCACAAAATGCAAAACAGTGAATACCGACGCTACAAAATTGACGGCATCACGCCGGGCGACGATTACGCCGCAATGCGACAAGTTTTAATGCGCCGCTATGGCAAAGTGGCCGAGGCCATCAAAGCGGGCGAAGCAGATCTCAAATTGCGCATGCCTGATGTGGTCTTGATCGATGGCGGCAAGGGGCAAGTGTCGATGGCAAAGCAGGTCTTTGAAACGCTGGGCCTTGATCTTGCCCTCATTGTGGGGGTCGAAAAAGGGGAGGGCCGAAAGGTCGGCTTGGAGGAACTTGTCTTTGCAGACGGCCGCGAAAAAGCCTATTTGGGCAAAGATTCGGCTGCGTTGATGTTGGTGGCTCAAGTCCGCGACGAAGCGCATCGTTTTGCGATCACAGGCATGCGCGCTCAGAGAGCCAAGGTCCGAGTGGGTGGGGGGCGGTTGGAAGAAATTGCCGGCATCGGACCCAGAAAGCGCGCCAAGTTGTTGCAGCGTTTTGGGGGTGTGAGGGGCGTGGAAGATGCCAGTGTGGAGGATTTAATGTCAGTTGATGGCATTTCGCGTGAGTTGGCCGAAACCATCTACCAGGCATTGCACTGAGACTCAGCCAGAACTTCTGGTTTAAACCGACCCTAAAACCCGCTGAACCCAGCCAGTGTCACGCTTGCAACTGTCGTGTCAGAAAAAGATCATCAAGGCGTGCCACAATCAGCATCATGTTTTTCACGATTCCCACCATCATGACTTGGACGCGCATTGTCGCGATTCCATTCATTGTGGGAGTCTTTTACACAGAACTTCCCATGGAGTCTCGAAACTTGCTGGCCACCGCCATGTTCGTGATTTTTGCAATCACCGATTGGCTGGACGGTTACTTGGCCCGTAAGTTAAATCAGGCTTCTTCATTTGGTGCTTTTTTAGATCCTGTGGCAGACAAGTTTTTGGTGTGCGCTTCCTTGCTTATTTTGGTTCATTTGAACCGGGTTCATGTGTTGGTCGCATTGATCATCATTGGTCGCGAAATTGCAATTTCAGCGTTGCGCGAATGGATGGCTCAAATTGGCGCCAGTAAAAGCGTGGCCGTTCACTTTGTGGGCAAGCTTAAAACCACCGTGCAAATGGTGGCCATCCCCTTTTTGCTTTTCAATGGCCAACTCTTCGGTTTCATTGACACCCAACTCTGGGGCACGGTTTTAATTTTGGCCGCCTCCATCTTGACCATCTGGTCCATGATTTATTACATGCAAAAAGCTTTGCCTGAAATTCGTGCGCGTGTGAAATGATTCGCTGAGCTCAATTTGATTTGTTAGCGCGCATTGACCAACCCTTCTGAATCTAATTTTTCTTGGGTGCGCGCCATGCCGGCGGTCTTTGTGCTCATTTGGAGCACTGGCTTTATCGTTGCCCGATTTGGCATGCCGCATGCGCCTCCTTTTTCGTTTTTGGCCATTCGGTTTGCTTTGTCCATCGCCTGTTTTTTGCTTTGGATTTACTTTGCCAAAGTACGGTGGCCACAATCTTCTCGAGAATGGTTTCATCTGGCCATCACCGGCATCTTGATGCACGCGGGTTATTTGGGCGGCGTCTGGGCTGCAGTGAAGGCAGGCATGGGGTCTGGTTTGTCTGCCCTCATCGTGGGTTTTCAGCCGGTTCTCACGGCAATCTGGTTGTCAACGCGTGGTGCTGGTACAGAGAATAAAGTCAGTCGTCGTCAATGGATGGGATTGATTTTGGGCTTTTGTGGACTGCTCCTCGTGGTCTGGCGAAAGCTGACCCAAGGCAGTGCCCTAGATCATGTCAATGAACTGAATGTCAGCTTTGTCCTGATGGCCTTGTTTTCAATTACCCTGGGAACTCTGTATCAAAAAAGCTTCGTTAAACCCTGCGATGTTCGAAGCGCCAATGCGGTTCAGTTGATGGCAGCGCTGCTGGTCACCCTGCCCATTGCGCTGATCGAAACTGAAGGGGTGCAATGGAACTCTGAATTCATGGGAGCCATGGCCTGGTCTGTATTAGGTTTGACTTTGGGTGGCAGCTCCCTGTTGTATTTACTGATTCAAAAGGGCGCTGCGGCCTCTGTCACCAGTTTGATGTACTTGGTGCCGCCCTCAACAGCCTTGATGGCTTGGTTTTTATTTGATGAACCGATTACGATGGTCACTTTAATGGGCATCGCTTTAACCGCTTGGGGCGTCAGTTGGGTGGTACGCTCCCCTAAAAATTAACACCAAACTTTGGAGGCTCAACAACCATGAGTAAAAAAAGAATTGCAGTCATTGCAGGAGATGGTATTGGCAAGGAGGTCATGCCAGAAGGTTTGCGGGTCATGGAAGCTGCTGCCAGCAAGTTCAATATGGATTTGCAGTTTGATCATTTCGACTTTTCAAGCTGGGACTACTGCGAAAAGCACGGGCAAATGTTGCCAGACAATTGGAAAGACCAAATTGGTGGACACGATGCCATTTACTTTGGTGCAGTGGGTTGGCCAGACAAAATTGCAGACCACGTCTCTTTGTGGGGCTCTTTATTGCTGTTTCGTCGCGAATTTGACCAGTACATCAATCTGCGCCCTGCGCGCTTGATGCCTGGCATCATTGCCCCTGTGGTGCGGCGTGACGGCAGTCCGAGACAGCCGGGTGAAATTGACATGTACATCGTGCGTGAGAACACAGAAGGTGAGTACTCCAGCATCGGTGGCCGCATGTACCCTGGTACAGAACGAGAAATTGTGATGCAAGAAACTGTGATGTCGCGCATTGGCGTCGATCGCGTATTAAAGTTTGCATTCGAATTGGCGCAGTCGCGCCCTAAAAAGCATTTAACCAGTGCGACCAAATCCAATGGCATTGCAATCACCATGCCGTATTGGGACGAGCGCGTTGTTGAAATGGCCAAAAATTATCCAGGCGTCAACGTGGACAAGTTTCACATTGATATTTTGACTGCACATTTTGTTCAGCGCCCTGACTTTTTTGACGTTGTAGTGGCCAGTAATTTGTTTGGTGACATCTTGAGCGATTTAGGCCCCGCCTGTACGGGAACCATTGGCATTGCCCCCAGTGCCAACTTGAATCCAGACCGAAAATACCCCTCCCTGTTTGAGCCTGTGCATGGCTCTGCACCTGACATCGCAGGAAAAAATATTGCCAATCCCATTGGTCAAATTTGGTGTGGTGCCATGATGCTGGAATTTTTGGGAAGTAAACCTGCACACGATGCAGTTTTGGGTGCTATTGAGAAAATTTTGGCTCCCAATAGTGGTGCACCGCGCACAGCGGACATAGGGGGTTCTGCTAGTACCCAAGACGTTGGCAAAGCCATTGCGGCGGCTTTATGAGAACTAAGATCAACAAGATTCTTGAATCAAAAATTTTTTTAAGTTAATCCCTCGCACGCATTCAGTTTGCGTCTAGAATTCGTGTCGCATTGCGGTTTCCAGACAAAAAATCATTTGACAGGCGCCGATTGTCTGTATAAATTGAAGTCGACAAATGCATTGCGGAGACATTAATTTGTCAAAGAAGTTTTTAACTTCAAAATAATTTTTTTAACAATGAAGATTGACTCGATGTTCGAGTCATCAAATTTTTCTAAGGCTCTTTGTATGAACAAAACAGAATTGATCGAGCACATCGCCAAACATGCGGATATTTCCAAAGCTGCTGCTGGCCGCGCACTGGAAGCGACCATTGGCGCCGTTCGCACCACATTGAAAAAGGGTGGCACTGTCGCTCTGGTTGGTTTCGGTACCTTTGCCGTGACAAAGCGTGCTGCGCGTGCTGGTCGCAACCCCCGTACGGGTGCCGCCATCAAGATCAAGTCTGCCAAGGTGCCTAAGTTCCGTCCAGGTAAGGCACTCAAAGACGCCTTGAACTGATCATCGATCAAGGGGGGGTGCTTAGCTCAGTTGGTAGAGCGGCGCCCTTACAAGGCGTAGGTCGGCGGTTCGACCCCGTCAGCACCCACCACCCCCAATCAAAGGCGAACAGGTTGTTCGCCTTTTGTCTTTTAAAGACATTCACAGCGTCAATAGACAGAGAGTTCTCAAATGTTTGATTTTGTCCGTAACAACACCAAGATCATGATGGGCATATTGTTCCTGCTCATCATTCCCTCCTTCGTTTTGTTTGGTATTGAGGGTTACAGCAGCTTTAAAGATCAGGGTGCCACGGTGGCCAAGGTCAACGGCAACAAAATTAGTCAAGGTGATTGGGATGCCGCTCATAAGCGTGAGGTCGATCGAATTCGTACTTCCATGCCCAACATCGATGTCAAAATGTTTGACACGCCTGAAGCCAAATACTCAACGCTTGAACGCCTGGTTCGAGATCAAGTGGTAGCCGCGGCCGCTCAAAAATTGCATTTGGTGGCGAGTGACACTCGCTTGGCGCGCGAGTTGCAATCCATTCCTGCCATTGCTGCGTTGCGCACGCCCGATGGCAAGCTCGACATGGAGCGTTACAAGCAGTTGGCTGCTTCGCAAGGCATGACCCCTGAAATGTTTGAACTACAGATGCGTGCTGATATTTCCAATCGCCAAGTGATTCAAGGCGTTCAAGGCTCCGCTTTTGCCACCCTGGCTCAAACACAAACGGCCATGAATGCTTTCATGCAGCGCCGAGAGGTGCAAATCTTGAATTTCCCAGCGTCTGATTTTGCGAGCAAAGTCAATGTCAGTGAAGCCGATGTTCAGGCTTATTACGACAAGAACACAGCCAAGTTTCAATCCAATGAAACAGCCGACATTGAGTATGTGGTGCTTGACATCAACAGCCTGCGGCAGTCCATTGTTCTGAATGAACAAGACCTGAAGTCTTACTACGAACAAAACCTTCAGCGTTTGTCAGGCAAAGAAGAGCGACGTGCCAGCCACATTTTGATCACAGCTGCAAAAGATGCACCTGAAGCCGATAAAAAAGCTGCGCGCAGCAAAGCAGAAGAATTGTTGAAGGCCGTCAAAGCCAAGCCTGCCAGCTTTGCAGAAGTGGCACGTAAAAACTCACAAGACCCTGGCTCTGCAGTCAAGGGCGGTGATTTAGATTTCTTTGGTCGGGGTGCCATGGTCAAGGCCTTTGAAGATGCGGCTTTCAACATGAAGAAGTCAGACATCAGTGAACTTGTGGAGTCTGAGTTTGGCTTTCACATCATTCAACTGACCGACATCAAAGCGCCTAAAGCTCAGAGCTTTGAGTCCTTGCGCCCTGCGCTTGAAGCAGATCTGAAAAATCAACAAGCGCAGCGTAAATATGCGGAGTTGGCAGAAACATTTTCGAATACGGTGTATGAGCAATCAGACAGCTTGAAGCCTGTTGCTGACAAATTGAAGTTAACGATTCAAAAAGCCAGTAAAGTGCTGCGCAATCCTGAGCCCCAAGCAGCGCAGGGTAAAAATCCTTTGAATCACCCAACGCTGCTGCAAGCACTTTTCAGTGAAGCATCTTTGCAAAAGCAACGTAATACAGAAGCGGTCGAAGTTGCGCCCAATACATTGTTAGCAGCCAGGGTTGTGAAGCATCACCCCGCAGCAAGCTTGCCATTGGCAGAGGTGAAGGAGGGTGTGAAGCGTGGCTTGATACAAGACAAGGCCGCTGAAATGGCAAAGCTGCAAGGTGAACAAAGATTGGCTGCATTAAAGTCAAGCGGAAGTTCCGAGGGCTTGCCCAGTGCTTTGATTGTGTCGCGTGAGAAAACACAGAAACAACTGCCCCAAGTACTGGACGCCGTGCTGCGCGCCGATCCCAATAAGCTTCCTGCTGTGAGTGGTGTTGATTTGGGCGCGCAGGGATATGCGGTGATTCGGGTCACCAAAGTGTTGCCGCCTGAAGAGAATAAAGACTTGATGAAGCAGGCTCAGCAGCAATTTACCCAACTCTGGGGTTCTGCTGAAACCTTGGCTTATTTGGCCGAATTAAAACTCATGTTGAAGACAGAGATTTTGGTCGCAAAACCCGGCGCCGACAAAGCGAAAACGCCGGCTTGAGGGGCTAGTGGCCAGACATCTTTCGGCTATAATCCCGCTTCTACGGTGGCTGTAGCTCAGTTGGTAGAGTCCAGGATTGTGATTCCTGTTGTCGTGGGTTCGAGCCCCATCAGCCACCCCAAATATCCATGCGCCTTAGCGACCTATTCGGTTTCTAGGGCGTTTTTTATAGTCTCTACGCTTAACACCCAAGGTCGATGCACTTCATAGTTTGGGCATCTCCATTTTTCCTTGTATCGAACATCTGCGAACCTCTAATATGCCTTGCTCAGCACCCCGCCAGATCGGCTGGCCATTTGAGTTGATGACCCGTGCTTGAAGCCAATGCCGAGATGTCTTCCAGTGTGTCCACATCTGTGCAGTAACGACTGTTGGTGTTGACCCATGCTTGCACTTGATCGGGGTGAGCTGACTGCCACTGTCGACAACCCATATTGACATCGCCCGCCAGAATCTGATCGCGCACGTTCGTGCTGAACATGACGGGATTACCGGGCTGGCCCTCTACCGTGGGCTGAACCACCTGTGTGCCCTCCGGCCGTTTTTGATAGGCGCCAATCAGATCGTTGATGTCTTGAGAGTTAATGAAGGGCTGGTCTGCCAGCGCAACAATCACTGCATCGAGTTTGACCGAGAGGGCTTGAAGTCCAAATCTGAGAGAAGAAATCTGCCCGTCATCAGGGTTGGGGTTGCGCACCACAGTCACGGGAAATTCTTTGACCACTTCTTCTATTCGGTCGGCGTAATGCCCTAGCACAACAAAAACTTCGTCCACGCCGGCCTCTGTCAGTGCGATCAATTGGCGACGGATCAAGGGAATTCCTCCTAGTTCAAGCAGACTTTTGGGTCGGTTTCCCATGCGCGATGCAGAACCTGCTGCGAGCAACACGGCGCCCACCTTCAGCCGGCTGTGGATACCATCGCCGTCTTTCAGAATACAACCCATTTTCAGCCTCCGCAGCAAGAAGATTTAACGAAAGTCGCTTCAGCAACATCACTCGATTCCAAAGCCACACTCACTGACATGACTTCTTTATTTTTCTGACAAATTTGACGATCACGTTATATCACTTCTGTAAAATGGGGAGTACACACCCTGGTTCGCATTCCAACTTGTGCACAGCATGAACTTCCCTCGGTGCAGAAGACAGCCTGGATGTATGCGAATCATTTGAAAGGGTATAAATTGTTAAAATACCTCGAAACTCAATCTGTTTCCCCTTGAATCAACTTCCAAAGACCCCAAAGACCGCAATTGACATCGTCTACCTTTGGGTGAATGGCAACGACAGTGTTTGGCGCGCCAAACGTGAAAAGTATGCGCAAAAGTTAAATGCCAGCGATCACTCAAGCGTTGCCAAGTTCGGTGATGTTGAAGGGCGGTACCGCGATAACGACGAGTTGAGATTTAGCTTGCGTGCACTTGAGCATTTTTTCCCCGAACACGGTCACATTTACATCGTCACCGATGGGCAAGTACCAGATTGGTTTCAAGCTTCAGATCGAATTAGCTTGGTCGATCACCATCAACTGATTCCTCATTCAGCCTTGCCTACATTTGATTCAGGCAATATCGAGTCCTACATTCATCACATTCCGGGGCTTTCGGAACTCTATTTTTATTTGAACGACGATGTGTTTTTTGGTGCGCCTGTCTGTTTGGAAAATTGGTTTTTTGAAAAAGGCTTTTATGTGTCTTGGTCCGATGAGCCTGAGGTCAAGGGCAACAAGTTGCAAATTGAATCGACATCTCTCGAAAATGCCAGTCGCTTGTCCAAACAGTGGCTGCAAGCAAAAATCGACAACCCGACCCCGCGCACTGATTCAAGTGGTAGAAAAATAGACCCTCAGTACCAACACACGTCCAGAACTTTCTCGCATTCGCCTAGGCCCATGTTGAAGTCGGTGATGATGGAGATTGAGCGCGATGCGCCAGAGCTATTTGAGCGGGTCAGGTCCACTGTTTTTCGAACTTGGAACAAGCCCACCATTATTTCTGACTTTGTATTGCGCTGGGCTTTGGCGCATGGTTTGGCCCAAACAATCGACCACTCACATTTGTACATTGCCACTGGGCAATCGCTTGAATCTCAATCGCTCAAGCAACTCAAAAAGCTGTTTAGCAACTTAGATTTCTTTTGCATCAACGACACCACGGACGATGCCCTTGACGGCGATCCTCGCTTGCTTCAAGTCCGCCAAATTTTGAATTCTCTTCTGCCCAACGCGTCCCGTTGCGAGCTTGTCAATCATTCGGTGGATGACATGGCGCCAATGCCTGTCAACGCTTAGCGCTGAATGTGATGGTATCTGATGGCCCCTGAACGACTCAATCCCTCTCAAGTTGAAGCTTGTCTTCAGAGTCTGAATCAATGGACTTTGAACGTTTCGGAGTCAAGCATTGCCAAGGAGTGGCGGTTTGAGAGCTACAAAAAGGCCATTGAAATGATGGTCAAGGTGAGAGAGTTGGCCGAAAGCCATGATCATCACCCTGAGATGGTGTCAGCCTACACCCGCATTCGCGTCACATTGTGGACGCATGATGCGCAAGGCTTAACAAGCAAAGACTTTGATCTTGCGCAGGCCATTGACCAACTTGTTGCGCAAGAATTCTGAAGCTAATTCACCATGACCAATTTGCCCATGACCCCACGTGAACCCATGTGGGCATAGGCGGCTTTGAGTTCATTCATGGGCATGGTTCGATCGATGACGGGTTTGATTTTTCCTTGCGCATACCACTGCGCCAGTTCGGCCATCATGGCGGCATTGGCTTGCGGCTCGCGTCTTGCAAAGTCACCCCAGAAAACGCCCACGATGGAAGCGCCTTTTAACAAGGCCAAATTAAAAGGAAGCGCTGGAATGGGGCCCGCTGCAAACCCCACCACCAAGTAGCGCCCCCGCCAAGCAATGGAGCGGAAAGCGGGCTCTGCAAAGTCACCACCCACGGGGTCGTAAATGACGTCTGGGCCTTTGCCCTGCGTCAGCGTTTTTAAGACCTCACGCATATTCTGCGTGGTGTAGTTGATGGTTTCGTCGGCACCCAAGGATTTGCACAGTGCACATTTTTCATCGTTGGATGCGGCGGCAATGACCCGAGCACCAGCTGCTTTGGCAATTTGAATGGCGGCTGTGCCCACGCCACCCGCAGCGCCCAAAATAAATACGGTTTCACCCGCCTTGAGGGCCGCACGGTCCATCAGTGCGTGGTGTGAGGTGGCGTAGATCATGATGAACGCTGCTGCATCGACCGCTGGAAAGCCTGCGGGCAGTGGCATGCACAGCTTGGCAGGCGCCAAAGTATGCGTGCCAAAACCACCGGTGCCCGACAAACAGGCAACAGATTGACCCACCTTGAGGTGGGTGACGCCTTCGCCAACAGCCTCAATGACGCCGGCATATTCAGAGCCTGGGACAAAGGGCAAATCAGGCTTCATTTGGTATTTGTTTTGAACAATCAAGAGGTCTGGAAAGTTCAAGCTGGCCGCTTCAATGCGAATTAAGACCTGTCCGGCTTGCGGCGCTGGGGTGGGAATTTCTTTCCAAGTTAAAGCATCAACGCCAACAGGGTTTTCACAGAGCCAAGCATGCACAGAAATTCTCCTCAAAAATTGACACAATGGATTGAATATAAAGGGAAAAGTGTCCTTTGGGATGTCTCGGTAGCGACCTACAATTGGGGACTAGGATCTACTCATGAAAATTCTCATTTCAAACGACGACGGTTACCGTGCTGAGGGCATTGTGGCGCTTTATCACGCTCTGAAGCAAGTGGCCGATGTCGAGGTGGTCGCACCAGAGCACAACAACAGTGCAAAGTCCAACGCGCTCACCTTGCATTCGCCTTTGTATGTCCGTCAAGGCGAAAACGGTTTTAGGTATGTCAATGGCACGCCAGCCGATTGTGTGCACATTGCCCTCACTGGCTTGTTGGGCTATCGCCCCGACTTGGTTGTCTCTGGCATCAACAATGGCGCCAACATGGGTGACGACACGCTTTACTCTGGCACAGTGGGGGCGGCCATGGAAGGTTATTTGTTTGGCGTGCCAGCACTGGCATTTTCGCAAACTGAAAAAGGCTGGACCCATTTAGACAAGGCCGCTGATTTCGCTAAAAACATGGTGGCCCAATTTGAGCAAGCTCAAATGATCGGCAAAGCGCCCTGGTTGCTCAACGTCAACATTCCCAATCGATCCGCTGATTTCAAAGCGGCCACACTTTGCAGGTTGGGTCGTCGTCATGCGGCTGAAGCCGTCATTACCCAAATGAGCCCGCGTGGTGAAACCATGTATTGGATTGGCAGTGCAGGTGAAGCCATGGACGACGGCGAGGGAACAGATTTTCATGCGGCCAAAAATGGACATGTCACCGTCACACCTTTGCAGGTCGACCTCACGGATCACGCCAACGCCGGTTTATGGGCGCAAAATTTGTCGCGGCTCAAAGTGTGGGAGGGTTGATGGCGCAGCGCCCTGGTTTTCCCATCAAGTTGGATCAAAAGACCAAATCGTCGCCTGCCAAAGTGCAAGTGACCCAAACTGCGCCCCTTCATCCACAAGGTTTGGGACTGGACTCCAGCGCAGTGCGCCAACGCATGGTGCAAAAACTGGCGGCCCAAGGTCTCAAAGATCCCATGGTTCTCCAAGCGATGGGCACCGTAGAGCGCCATCGTTTTGTCGAAAGCGCGTTGGTCAATCAAGCCTATGAAGACACCAGTTTGCCCATCGGTTTAGGTCAAACCATCTCGAAGCCCAATGTGGTGGCGCGAATGATGGAGCTCTTGCGAGAAGGCGCCGCAGGGAAGCTGGGTCGTGTTTTGGAAATTGGAACGGGCTGTGGCTACCAAGCTGCGCTGCTGAGTCAAATTGCCACCGAGGTATACAGCATCGAGCGACTCAAGGGCTTGCACGAAAAGGCACGCGCTAATTTGCGCCACTTTCGCTTGGCCAATGTGCACTTGCTGTTCGGCGATGGCATGCTGGGCTACCCTCAAGGTGCACCTTATGCCGCCATTATTTCTGCAGCGGGTGGTGAAAATCTGCCCCAAGCATGGCTAGATCAGTTGGCGATGGGTGGCAGGCTGGTCGCCCCCACCGTGACAACCCATGGCCAGCAAGCACTCATGGTGGTCGACAAAACCCCCGAGGGCTTGAAGCAAACGGTTCTCGAAGCCGTCCACTTTGTCCCTCTAAAATCGGGTATCTCATGAAGGATATGGCATGAAACTATTGCGTGGCCGTCAAACCTTGATGGTGCTTTCTGTGTTGGCAGCTTGTGCATTGACCGCTTGCAGCTCAAGGCCGCGCGGCCCCATTCCTGTTGAGGACAAAGTGGCTGGACAAAGTCCTGCTCGCGCGCCCCAAAAACCACAAGTTCAAAGCAGTCCTGTCGCCGTGAGCTCGCCCGTGTCAATGGGTGCCTCTTTGCCCAGCGCTGATAACGCCGGCCGGCCTGGCTACTACAGCGTACGCCCTGGCGACACGCTCACCAAGATTTCGCTGGACCATGGCCAAGCCTGGCGTGACATAGCCAGGTGGAATGGCTTGGACAATCCCAACCTGATTGAGGTTGATCAAGTGTTGCGAGTGACACCGCCAGTGCAAGAGGCCAGCGCAGTCAGACCCATGCCACCTGCTAGGCCGCCTGTAGGCGCTGCGGGTCAACAAGCTGGCAGTCCAGCTGCAAACCAGCCCGTTGCTTCACCCGGATCAACGCCACCCAACAACGTGGCTTCGACACCCAATGCCTCTGCCGATGAAAATTTAGTTTTTGCGTGGCCCCATCCTGGCCAGGTCTTGGCTAATTTTGATGAAGCAAAAAACAAAGGTTTGGACTTTGGCGGTAAAGCGGGCGATCCTGTTTTGGCGGCGGCCGATGGCAAAGTGGTTTATGCAGGCTCTGGCCTGAGAGGCTATGGCAACTTGGTGATTTTGAAGCACAACAACACTTATTTGACAGCCTACGCACACAACCAGACTTTGCTGGTCAAGGAAGACCAAGCGGTTCAAAAGGGGCAGCGCATTGCCGAGATGGGCAGCTCCGATGCCGACCGAGTGAAGCTGCATTTTGAAATTCGCAAACAGGGCAAGCCTATTGACCCTGCCAAATTGTTACCGGCCCGTCCATGAGCAAGCAGAACGACACAACACGCGAAGAACAGACACAAGAAATTATTTTCGGACGCGCCGACCTTCCCACAGGGTGGCTGCACATTGATGCGCTGGACATGGAAGCGCAAGGCATTGCCCGCAGGCCAGATGGCAAGGTGGTTTTTGTAGAAGGTGCCCTGCCTTTCGAAATGGTCTCCGCCAATGTGCATCGCAAAAAAAACAATTGGGAAGCGGGGGTTGTCACTGCTGTTCACAGCGAATCATCGCAACGCGTTAAACCAGGCTGCCCACATTTTGGTTTGCATGCCGGCGCATGCGGGGGTTGCAAAATGCAACACCTCGAAGCCAGTGCGCAGGTGGCCGTCAAGCAGCGCGTCCTGGAGGACAACCTGTGGCACTTGGCGAAAGTGAAGCCCGAAAATTTGTTGCGTCCCATGGAAGGGCCTGCCTGGGGCTACCGATTCAGGGCGCGCATGTCAGTGCGCTATGTGCACAAAAAAGGCGAAGTGCTCATTGGGTTTCATGAGCGCAAGAGTCGGTATGTGGCCGACATCAAAACATGCCGTGTGTTGCCCCCCAAAATCAGTGCCTTGCTCATGCCAATGCGTGAATTGATTTTTGGCATGGATGCCCGCGAGACCATTCCGCAAATTGAACTCGCACAAGGTGATTCCGTCACAGCCTTGGTATTGCGCCACCTAGAAGCACTCAGTGCCGCCGATGAAGATCGTTTGCGTGCCTTTTCGAAGCTGCACGATGTGCAGTGGTGGTTGCAAATCAAGGGCCCTGACACGGTGAAGTTGATGGACCAGGGCGGCACCGAGCTGTCCTATGACTTGCCAGACTTTGGCGTGCACATGCCATTCAAGCCCACTGACTTTACGCAAGTCAATCCGCACATCAATCGAGTCTTGGTCACGCGGGCCTTGCGACTCCTGAAGCCAGAGTCGCATGAGCGAGTGAGTGATTGGTGTTGTGGTTTGGGCAATTTCTCCTTGCCCATTGCCACCACCGCCCAAGAAGTGGTGGGCATTGAAGGCGCAGAAACATTGGTGGCACGCTCGCGCGAAAACTACGAGCGCAACCAAACGCTTCGTGAAGGCGTTAAACCTTTAGCGCCCACATCATTCATTGCACGCAACTTGTTTGAAATGACCCCTGAAATGCTCATGGCCGATGGCATTGCCGACAAGTGGTTGATTGACCCACCGCGCGAAGGTGCATTTGCCTTGGCCAAGGCACTTGCGGAGTTACAGGAGAACGATGAGCTTCGGGGTGCCTGGCAGTTTCCCAAACGCATCGTTTATGTGAGTTGCAATCCAGCCACCTTGGCGCGTGATGCGGGCTTGTTGGTGCACAGGGCGGGCTACCGTTGTGTGAGTGCCGGTGTGGTCAATATGTTTGCGCACACTGCCCATGTGGAAAGCATGGCGGTTTTTGAGAGACGCTAATCCAAACGCGGAACAACAAAAAAGCATCTGAGTCCTTTCGAACTCAGATGCTTTGAATCGGTTTTGAAGGACGACTGTTTAGTCGCGCTCACCGCCCCAAATGCCCAGCAAAGCCAACAAGCTTTGAAACACATTGAACAAGTCCATGTAGAGCATCAATGTGGCGCTGATGTAGTTGGTTTCGCCGCCATCCAAAATTTGCTTCAAGTCGTACAACATGTAGGCACTGAAGATGCCAATGGCAGCCACAGACAAAGCCATCATGCCGGCCGTAGAACCAACGAAGATGTTGACGATACCGCCCACCATCAAGACCAAGGCGCCGACAAACAGCCACTTGCCCATGCCAGACAAATCACGTTTGATGACACTGGCCAAGACGGACATGAGTGCAAAGACACCTGCGGTGCCAGCAAAAGCCGTCATAACGAGGTCAGGGCCGTTTTTGAAGCCTAAGACCATGGCAATCATGCGCGACAGCATGAGGCCCATGAAGAAGGTAAAAGCCAGCAAGACCAAAACGCCCATCGAAGAGTGCTTGGTTTTCTCGATGGCGAACATAAAGCCAATGGCGCCGCCTAAAAAGAGAATGAAACCCAAGCCACCCCCCAAAGATTGGGTAATGCCTGTTGCGACGCCTAACCAAGCGCCCAACACGGTGGGCAGCAGGCTTAAGGCGAGCAACATGTAAGTGTTGCGCATGACCTTATTGCGCTCGGCGGGGGTAGTGCTAACGTTGCCCCAGCTAGGTTGTTCGATATTTTGTAGATCGCTCATTGAAGAACTCCTGATATTTCACCCGGTATCGGGTGTGGAAATTGTAGGGCTTATAACCTGAAATGCCCAATTTGCCGAAGTTTTCAGGGTCTTTTGTGCCGTGACTTTGGCGACATTAATGGGCAGAGGGCGCTGCGGTATGCTTGTGGTTCAATTTTTTACCTGCTGAAAACCATGAAAACTCAATCCACCCTCGAATTGTCCGACGTTCAAGCCATTGCAGCAGCAGCGCAAGCCGAAGCCCAGAAAAACCATTGGGCGGTCAGCATTGCCATTGTGGACAGTGGCGGTCATTTGTTGCATTTCCAGCGTTTGGATGGTGCAGCTCCTGTTTCTTCCCACATTGCGCCCGCCAAAGCCAAAACAGCCGCTTTGGGACAGCGTGAAAGCAAAATTTACGAAGACGTGATCAATGGCGGACGCTACTCATTTTTGTCAGCGCCAACCATTGAAGGCATGTTGGAGGGCGGTGTGCCCATCATGAAAGACGGCGCCTGCCTGGGCGCTGTGGGCGTGAGCGGTGTGAAGTCCACCGAAGATGCGCAGATTGCCAAGGCGGGCATTGCCGCCATTGGCCTCTGATCATTTCGATCCAACTTTAAAATTCAATACAAATCCAGCACAGCACCTTTGCTGGCGCTGGAAGCATTGAACGCAAACTTGGCCTGAACACCCCGTGTGTAGCGAGGTGCAGGCGCTGTCCACTTGGCGCGGCGCTTGGCAATCTCTGCCTCAGGCACGTTCAATTCCAAAATCAGTTGGTGCGCATCAATGGTGATGGAGTCGCCTTCGTTCACAAACGCAATGGTGCCGCCTGCCGCTGCTTCGGGGGCCACGTGACCCACCACCATGCCCCAAGTGCCGCCAGAAAAGCGGCCGTCGGTAATCAAGCCCACGCTTTCGCCCAAGCCAGCGCCAATGAGGGCACCTGTGGGCGCCAGCATTTCAGGCATGCCGGGGCCACCTTTGGGGCCGAGGTAACGCAACACCATCACATCACCCGCTTTGATCTTGCCATCCAAAATAGCTTGTAAAGCAGATTGTTCGTCGTCAAACACGCGAGCAGGGCCGGTGATCACGGGGTTCTTTAAACCAGTGATTTTGGCCACAGCGCCTTCGGGCGACAAGTTGCCTTTCAGAATGGCCAAGTGGCCTTCTGCGTACATGGGCTTGTCGATAGGGCGAATCACATCTTGGTCAGCGCGCGGTGCGTCTGGAATGTCTTTCAAGTTCTCGGCCACAGTTTTGCCGGTGATGGTCATGCAGTCGCCGTGCAGCAAACCAGCCTTGAGCAAGAC
>CAIMUZ010000218.1 GCA_903844775.1 uncultured Burkholderiales bacterium
CAAACAACGCTCGCACTTATTTCGGGGCGTGACCTTTGCAACGATTCAGCGCGACCAGCCCTACCACTTCATCCGACTGGGCACATACCTAGAGCGCGCCGACAATACTGCGCGCATACTGAGTGTGAAGACACAAGTAGAGCAGGCCGAAAGCAACGATTTGGTGGATGACTATTACCGCCTGGGTGCGGTGCTGCGCTCGGTCAGTGCGCTGGAAGCCTACCGAGACACCTACCGCGACGCCATTGATACAGACCGCGTGTCCGAGTTACTGATCTTCAATCCACGTGTGCCGCGCTCGCTTCATTTTTGTCTGGACGAGACCGATTACATTCTGAAGCAATTGCCGCAGCAAACAGGCCGTGAGGCCCGTAAACGCTGCGCGAACCTCTTGAGCAATTTGAAATTCGGTAGCTTGAGCGAGGTGTACGACAGTGGTCTGGGAAACTACTTGGAAGTGTTTGTTAAAGAAAACATTGCGCTCGCCCAAGCAGTGCAAACCGATTACCTAGAGTCCATCGCATGAAATTACAGGTATTTCATGAAACCAGTTATCGCTACGAGCAGCCGGTACGACGGAGCATCCAAATGCTGCGCATGACCCCGGCTAAAACCCAGCGGCAAAATGTGTTGCATTGGCAGCTGGACTTGCCGGGTAAAGCCACACAGTGGACTGATGCCTACGGCAACCATTGCCATTGCCTGGTGCTGGAAAACGCCAGCCAGGACATTGTGTTGCGCGCTCGCGGTACCGTGGATTTGATCGAGTCGGACCAGGGTGAGCCCGAGGGCCCGGTGCCGTACGCCGTGTACCTGCGGGCCACAACGCTGACCCGCATGGACACAGCGATGCAAAGCTTTATCGAACCCTTCCGCGCCAAGGTCAAGTCGGCCCCTTATGGGGCTTTGCATGATGTGATGCTGGCGTTGCTTGCGAGGATGCCTTATGAAACCGGTATCACCCACGTGGGCGATTCGGCGGTGCAATCCTTCGCCAAGGGTAAGGGCGTTTGCCAGGACCACACACATGTGTTTTTGGCCTGTGCTCGCTACCTGGGCGTCCCGGCACGCTACGTCAGCGGCTATCTGCACTCTGCGCAAAACGAACAAGTGGCCAGCCACGCCTGGGCTGAAGCCTGGGTGGATGGACGATGGATAGGCTATGACGTCAGCAACTCCAGCGACGCTGACATCGGCCACATACGCCTCGCGCATGGCCTGGACTATGAAGACGCCAGCCCGGTGCGCGGTATGCGCATAGGCGGAGGCAAAGAGTCTATGCACAGCTACGCAAAAGTAGAATCCGATATCTACGATCAGCAATAGGGCAAGACATGACTTACTGTGTTGGAATGGTTCTCGAAGCAGGACTGGTATTCGCCTCGGACTCGCGCACCAACGCGGGCGTTGACCATGTGTCGACTTTTTGCAAGATGACGGTCATCGAAACGCCGGGCCAAGGCGTTATCGTTATGCTGAACAGCGGTAACCTGGCGACCACGCAGCAAGTGGTTAGTCGCATCAAGCAGCATGCGCTGGAAGCTGAAAAACCATTGACCGCGCACGCGTCCATGTTCTCTGTGGCTGAACTGGTGGGGCGTGAATTACGCAAAACCATTCACACCACCATGAACGAAGCGCCGGAGCAAAGCGACGTGGACTTCACGGCTACGTTTCTGGTCGGCGGCCAGGTGAAGGGCGAAGCCCCACGTTTGTTCATGGTTTATCCGCAGGGCAATTTCATCGAGTCCACGGTCGACACACCATTTTTCCAGATTGGAGAGAGCAAATACGGTAAACCTATTTTGGACCGTGTCATTCAGCCCGGAATCAGCATGTCGCAGGCCATCAAATGTGCCTTGGTGTCGTTTGACTCAACGATCAAAAGTAATTTATCGGTAGGCCTGCCTATCGATGTCGCCATGATCAAAACCAATGATTTGCAAGTGACCAAACAGCACCGCATAGACTCCGAAGACACCTACTTCAGGGATTTGCGCAGCAGTTGGAGTCAAGGTCTGCGGCAAGTGTTTGGGCAATTACCCGATCCGGATTGGCTGAAATAAGGCGTGATGGGTTCGTGTCCTTGGGACATTTTGCAAAACCCAATGTCAAACTGAGTTCGGATATTTTCATCCTTAACCCTAAATGCCCACTGGTTTTTTAATGTTTGCAGAACGGTCTACAACAGGTACGGGAATTTGAAAAATTGCCGTACCATCAAAAATAGTGAGCTGCGCAGATTCTGAATTGATGGGTATTGCCCATAGTTGTTTGTAAAAAGCAGACAAACTTTCTACAGGTTTTCCATTCAGACCGAGTAGCCATTGACCAGGGGCAATACCTGCCGATTGAGCTGGACTTTCGGGAGTAACACGGACAATTTGAATGCGACCTTGTCTTTCCACCGCATTGATACCCAGCCAAGCTCTTTGACTGTTTTGTCCTGTTCCTTTTTGCAACATGTTTTTGAAAATTGGCTCTAATAATTCAACTGGTACAAACATATTCCCAGCCAAACTTAATGAGTGATCTGCCGGCATAACGTCTTGTAAAAAGAGACTTCCAATTCCTATCAACTCGCCTTTCTGATTGAAAAGACCAGCGCCTGAGTGATTAACGACGGGTGGGCTGGTATAAATTGCGCTGTCAAGGTGATATTCCCAATACCCCGTGAATGAACGAACATCGACCAATTGTGTAGGGCTCGAAAAAGTTGCTTTGCCTGCAGACACGACCAAAAGCGCATTGTCGATTTTTTGATCAGGGATTTTTCCTAATTTAATGGGTTCAACGCCCTGGAGAGGGACCAATGATTTGATTAATCCAAATCCAGTCGCTTGGTCGTAAGCCACAACTTGAGCGGGGTAAGTTTTTTGTTGATGAGTGCGAATTTCGATTTGTTCGGTTTCTAAAATGAGATAACCAATCGTTAAAATTAAACCGTCTGAACCAATCACGACGCCTGAGCCTTGACGCACTTTTCCAAGAGTCTGAGCAGACGATGCATCATCAATAGCACGACTCGTAATTTGGACGGATGCAGCTAAAGCGTTCTGCAGTATGTGACTGTTGATGACAGTAGTTTGCTGAGAAGATTTTCCATCTGATTGAGCTAAAGTGAAATTTTGATGGAGTGACAAAACCAAGAAGCATAGAAAAATAAAATATTTCATAAAAACTCCCTTTTTTACAAAGTTCCATATGCCCAATATCAGGCTTTACTCACGTTTCCATTCTAGAGGAGCTTAAGACCATCATGTTCAGATTTTCTAAGCTTGCACAAACTTTAGCGCAAGTTGACAATTGAAGTATGTTGCGACTTAGATTGGAATGCAAATGACGAACATCCCAGCTCAAATTGGCGATTCACTTGAGAACGTAGACACGCCAGCGCTCATCCTTGACCTTGACGCATTTGAAAGTAATCTACTCAAGATGGCCGCCTTTGCCAAGTCAGCGGGCGTGGCGCTTCGTCCTCATGCAAAGACACACAAATGCCCCACCATCGCGCTCAAGCAAATCGCAGCAGGCGCAGTCGGCCAATGCTGTCAGAAAGTGGGTGAGGCTGAAGCCCTGGTTCGCGGCGGTGTCCGAGATGTATTGGTCTCAAATCAAATAGTTGGTATTCATAAGTTAAGAAGGCTCGCTGCGCTTGCGAAGGAGGCGACCATTGCGCTTTGCTTTGACTCTCCTGACCAAGTTACAGCCGCATCCATTGCTGCGTGTGAAGCAGGTGTTCAACTGGGCGGACTTGTTGAAATTGATGTTGGCATGCAACGATGCGGTGTAGCCAGTCCGGATGCCGCAAATGATCTGGCCCAACGAATCAACGACGCGCCGGGCTTGATCTTTCGCGGACTACAGGCATACCACGGTGTAGCGCAGCATTTACCCAGTATCCCTGAACGCCAATTGGCCATTCAAAGTGCTGCGGACATCGTTCGAGCTGCCGTTGAGCGCTTAAGCAAGTCTGGCATTTCTTGCGAACTGATCAGTGGCGCCGGAACTGGCACCTTTCGATTTGAAGGGCTCAGCGGTTTATGGAACGAGTTACAAGTTGGCTCTTATGTCTTCATGGACACTGACTATGCGCGCATTGGCGGCGAGGGTACCCATCGATTCACTGATTTTGAACATTCTCTTTTCGTTCTCGCGACAGTCATGAGCAAGACA
>CAIMUZ010000219.1 GCA_903844775.1 uncultured Burkholderiales bacterium
GAATACGCCAAGATTTTGCGCAATGCGCCTTCAAGTTCACGCACGTTAGAACGCACGTTCTTGGCCACAAAGAAGGCCACCTCTTCGGGCATGACACTGCCTTCACTGATGGCCTTGTTGATCAAAATGGCCACCCGCATTTCAAGCTCGGGCGGCTCAATGGCCACAGTGAGACCCGAATCAAATCGGGACACCAGCCGCTCATGAATATCAGCCAAGCCTTTGGGGTAGGTGTCGCTGGTCATCACAATGTGCGATTTTTTGGCCAGCAAGGCTTCGAAGGCGTTGAAAAATTCTTCTTGAGTGCGGTCTTTGTTGGCAAAGAACTGAACATCGTCAATCAACAGTAAATCAAGCGAGTGATATCGGTGTTTGAACTCGTCAAATGTTTTACGTTGGTAAGCTTTAACCACATCTGACACAAACTGCTCAGCGTGAATGTAGAGAACTTTGGCATCAGGCCGGTCTGCGAGCAACTTATTGCCCACCGCATGCACCAAGTGAGTCTTGCCCAAGCCGACGCCCCCATAAATGAACAAGGGGTTGTACAGATGCCCCGGCATGGTGGCCACATGCATGGCGGCAGCTCTGGCCATGCGGTTGGCCGAGCCTTCAACCAAGGTCTCAAAGGTGAGCGCAGTATTCAACCTGTGCCGGCGGGCATCTGACTGCGCGTCTTCGACAGCATCGGTGATTTCCGGGCGCGCCTCTAAGGCCGACTTTGCCATTGAAAATGCAGTTTTAGAAGGAGCTTCTCTGGTAGCGAGTGCTAACTCAATTAGTATTTTTTGGCCATGCAATCTGGACAAAATATCGGCCAATTTGGCGCTGTATTGCGCCCGAATCCAGTCCAACTTAAACCGATTCGCCACAAACAAAGTGACTTTGGACAGGTCATCTGCAACGAGCGCCGTGAGGGGTTTGATCCACGTATTGAACTGTTGCTCTGGGATTTCCTGGGCCAGCTCATCCAGACAAACCTGCCAGAGGGCCTGGCCTGCATTGTCAGCATCGGCGGGGTGTTGGCCGCTGCTCATTGGATCGCGCCTAATTTGTGGACAGATTGAAGATTCATTCGGTTAAAAAGTACATTATCAAGAGTTTATCCACATGCAAAATAGGGTGCCTGTTGGGATCATAAACCAGATTTTTCATTGCAATGGGCTGTTTTTTTCAAAGATCTCCGGACCTAGGGTTTGCCAGTCCCTTTAAAGTTTGCGATAATCGCCGGCTTCCCTAAAAATAACTGACTCAAATGAAACGCACCTACCAACCCTCTAAAACTCGCCGCGCGCGTACACACGGCTTTTTGGTTCGCATGAAAACCCGTGGTGGCCGTGCTGTGATCAATGCACGCCGCGCCAAAGGCCGTAAACGCCTGGCTGCTTGAGCCTAGCCCTTGATTGGCTTGGCTGCTGAGCGACCCAAAGACTCGGCAGTGGTGTGCAGCGTTTAAAAACCCGCCCTCAATTCCAAGCCGCCCTTTCCGGCGGCACGGTTTCTCGCACGCCTCATTTCGCTTTGCATCGCTTGAACCTGCTTGATTCAAGTGACTCGGTTGCGACAGGACTTGCGCGCGACCCTTCTCTGTCTTTGTTTCATCCCCCAACGGTTTGGCTGGGCGCATTGGTGCCCAAACGTTGGGCCCGACGTGCCGTCACACGCAACACCATCAAGCGCCAGATTTACACCGTCAGCGCACAATTTGAGGTTCAGCTTCCTTGTGCTGCCCACGTGGTTCGACTGCGCTCGGGCTTTGACCGCCAACAATTTATCAGCGCCACCTCAACCCTGCTCAAGCAAGCTGTTCGACTTGAATTGGTCCAGCTGTTTGAACGTGCAACCCTCAAGCCATGATGCAAAAACTATTGATCGGCATTGTGAAAGGGTATCGCCTTTTTCTCAGCCCTTGGTTAGGATCAGCATGTCGGTTTGAGCCCACATGTTCCATCTATGCCTTGGCTGCTTTAAAGCAGCATGGCGCAGGTGTTGGCACTTATCTCACCCTCAAACGCCTAGGCCGTTGCCACCCTTGGTGCGATGGTGGCCATGATCCGGTGCCAGAACAGGCGCCTCACTGGCTTTCGCGTTTATTGCATCAACCGTTAACTCACACCTCTTCGAAAAAGTCTCCATGAACGATATTCGCCGCACCTTTTTATGGGTCATTTTTGGTTTCTCCATGGTTTTACTGTGGGACCAATGGCAGGTTTATAACGGGCATAAAGCCACGTTCTTTCCTGCGCCCACTGCTGCAACCGCTGAGAAGCCCATTGCCGCGTCTTCTGCATCCAAAGATGTGCCCGTTGCAACAGTGCCCAATTCTGGCGTCAACCTTGCAGCCGGGCCCTCACAAGTGCCCGTTTCTGCCAATGCGCCAGTTGCCACACCCCGCGAACGCGTTGAAGTCGCCACGGATGTTTTAAAACTAAGTTTTGACACAGAAGGTGGCTCGCTGGTACGGTCTGAGTTCTTGAAGTTTGGGGAACTTGCAGACTCTCAAAAACCTTTTGTGCTGCTGGACGAAAGCAAGGCTCGCGTCTATTTGGCGCAAACGGGCTTGATCGGTGGCCCTTTTGCTTCGCACAAAACACCCATGAACTTCACGGGCGAGCGTGAGCTCAAAGCAGGCCAAAATGAATTGATCTTGACATTTGAGTCTGCCGATACGGGTGGCTTGAAATTGGTCAAAACATACACGTTGACGCGCGGCAGTTATGCTTTGAAAGTTTCACACAAAGTTGTCAATACAGGCTCTGTGGCTGCAAATCCGCAGTTGTATGTGCAGCTCGTGCGTGACGGCAACAAACCTGAAGGTGAGTCTTCTTTTTACATGACCTTCACGGGGCCCGCTGTTTACACCGATGCGAAAAAATTCCAAAAGCTTGAGTTCTCCGACATCGAGAAAAGCAAAGCCGAGTTTGAGAAAACAACCCAGCAAGGTTATGTGGCCATGGTGCAGCACTACTTTGCTTCGGCTTGGTTGCTGCCGGAAAACACTTCACGCGAAAACTTTGCTCGTAAGGTTGATACCAACTTGTACGCCGTTGGCATGATCACACCCTTCAATGAAGTCGCGCCGGGTCAAAGCAAAACCATGGACGTCACACTTTTTGTGGGTCCTCAAGAAGAAAAAATGTTGGAGGCTTTAGCGCCCGGTTTGGAGTTGGTCAAAGACTACGGCTGGCTGACGGTCTTGGCAAAACCACTTTATTGGTTGCTTGACCGACTCTTCAGCTTCTTGCAAAACTGGGGTTGGGCCATTGTGGCGCTGGTATTCTTGCTCAAGTTGGCCTTCTATTGGCTCAATGCCAAGGCCTATTCCAGCATGGCCAAAATGAAAGCCATCAACCCGCGCATCATGGAAATGCGCGAACGGCTTAAAGACAATCCCCAACAAATGCAGCAGGAGATGATGCGCATTTACCGCGAAGAGAAAGTCAACCCGATGGGCGGTTGCTTCCCCATCATGGTTCAAATTCCCGTCTTCATCGCTTTGTATTGGGTGTTGTTGTCGTCCGTTGAAATGAGAAACGCGCCGTGGATCGCTTGGATTCAAGACTTGTCTGCGCCCGATCCTTATTTCATCTTGCCCGTGGTCATGACTTTGTCCACGATGCTGCAAACGGCTCTGAACCCCGCTCCGCCAGACCCCATGCAAGCCAAACTGATGTGGTTCATGCCCTTGATTTTCAGCGTGATGTTCTTCTTCTTCCCTGCCGGCTTGGTGCTGTATTGGATTACCAACAACATTTTGTCGATTGCGCAGCAGTGGGTGATCAACACCAGAATGGGTGTACCGCCGCAGTTCAATCTGCCAAAATTCAACTGAGCACCACCATTCAGCAGGTTTGAATCGTTTCAACAGGGCCGCTCATGCGGCCTTGTTGCTTTGAGATCCTGATGATTTTCATTCAAGCTTCTAATCGCCATGCTGTCCCGACATCAAGACCCTATCATCGCCATCGCCACAGCCGCTGGCAGAGGTGCCGTGGGCATCGTGCGCGTGTCGGGGCCTAAGCTCAAAGCATGGGCTGATGCATTCTGCGGTAAGCCATTGAATGCGCGACAAGCACACTACCTCTCATTCAACGACGCCCAAGGCGCACCCATCGATCAAGGCTTGGCCCTCTTTTTTCCGGGACCACACTCCTACACGGGTGAAGATGTTTTAGAACTGCAGGCACATGGGGGTCCGGTCGTACTGCAATTGCTTTTGGCGCGATGCATCGAAGCCGCCCATCTTGTAGACCCCCGCACAGGCTCGCCTTATCTTGAAGGACTTCGCTTGGCCCAACCTGGCGAATTTACGCAGCGCGCTTTCCTCAACGACAAAATTGATTTGACCCAAGCCGAAGCCATCGCTGATTTGATCGACGCTTCAACAAGCGCCGCAGCCCGAAGCGCCAGCCGCTCCTTAGCGGGCGATTTCTCCAAAGAGATTCACACGCTGCGTGATGACTTGGTGCGCTTGCGCATGTTGGTGGAAGCGACCCTGGATTTCCCAGAAGAGGAAGTTGATTTTTTACAAAAGGCAGATGCACAGGGACAGCTCGAGCGGCTTCAATTTCAACTGGACAAGGTTCTGAAGCGGACGCAACAAGGCGCGTTGTTGAGAGAAGGCATCAAAGTGGTCATTGCCGGTCAGCCCAACGCTGGCAAAAGCTCTCTTCTCAATGCACTAGCGGGTGCAGAGTTGGCCATCGTGACGCCCATTGCCGGCACCACTCGCGACGTGGTGCAAGAGACCCTTCAAATAGAAGGCGTCCCCGTTCATGTGATTGATACCGCCGGCCTGCGTGAAGGGGAAGGCATCGACGAAGTAGAGCAAATTGGCATTCAACGTGCATGGGGTCAAATTCAGGCAGCAGATGCTGTTTTATTTTTACACGACCTCACTCGTCAGCATTTGCCAGAATATGTTCAAGCCGATGCGCAGATTCACGCCAGCCTCACAAAGCAACTGCCGACCAGCGTGAAGCTGCTGAATGTGTGGAACAAATGCGATCTTGAACCTGCACCTTCAGCACACACAGGTCATCAATTAACCGATGGCATCCATCTGTCTGCCAAGACAGGTCAAGGCATTGACGTCCTTCGCGCACAACTTTTGGCAGCTGCCGGATGGCAGCCATCCAGTGAAGGTTTGTACTTGGCCCGAGAGCGCCACGTGCAAGCGCTCAAACGGGTGCAGTCCCATCTTGAGGTCGCAACGGCTCTCTTGCAAGCACAGGCACAATCGCTTGATCTGTTGGCCGAGGAGTTGCGTTTGTCCCAAACAGCATTGAACGAAATTACAGGCGAGTTCAGCGCCGACGATTTGCTGGGCGTTATTTTCTCTAGTTTCTGTATTGGTAAATAAACGCATGGCGAAATCTTCAACCCCCGATCGTCCCGTATCGCAAAACCCCAAATCACTCAGTGGTTTGTTGCCATTTTTAAAACCTTATCGCTTTCAAATTGGTTTGGCCTTTGTGTTCTTGGTCATGGCGGCGGCTTCCACACTGGTCTTTCCGATTGCGCTACGGCAATTGATTGACAACGGTTTACAGCATCCCGATCCAGGCGCACAAGCCATGGCTTTGCGCGGCAACTTTCTCATGCTGTTTGGTGTGGCGGTTGCATTAGGCTTATTTTCAGCTGCGCGTTTTTTCATTGTCAGCTGGCTTGGTGAGAGGGTCACAACCGATTTGCGCAACGCCGTCTACAGCCACGTCTTAAAACAAAGTCCCGCATTTTTTGAAACCACGCCCACGGGCGAAGTGATCAGTCGATTGGTGGCAGACACCACCCTGGTTCAAACGGTGGTGGGCAGTTCTCTTTCGATGGGGCTGAGAAACGCGGTCATGGGCGCAGGTGCATTGGCCATGTTGGTCTGGGCCCATCCCACCGTGATGCTGCAGTTGGTCCTGACGGTCGTGCTGGTGGTATGGCCCGCCACTTTGTACGGCCGGCGTGTGAGGCGCCTGTCTCGCGCCAGCCAAGACCGCGTGGCCGACAGCAGCAGCATTGCCACCGAAATTTTGAATGCCATGTCCGTCGTCCAAAGCTACACCGCCGAAACGCGTGAAGCCAAACGATTTGCAGCGGCGACCGAGCAAGGTTTTCATACCGCCATTCGCAGAACACGCGCTCGCTCCGTACTGGTTGCATTCATCATCATTGCCAACGCCGCTTTTTTATTGTGGGGCTTGTATCAAGGCACCCAAGCGGTATTGGCTGGCGATTTGTCTGCCGGGCAGCTAGGTCAAGCTGTTTTGTATGTCATCATTTTTGCAGGCGCGGTGGCGGTACTGGGCGAGACCTATGGCGATTTGCTCAGAGCCGCTGGGGCAACGGAGCGTCTCATGGAACTGCTTGGCAGCACCTCTCCCGTTCAATCTCCGGAGCATCCCCTGGCGTCTGTGCCCCCTGTCAGTGGCAGCACCCTTGAATTTCAAGATTTGAAATTTCACTATCCTTCACGGCCGTCTCAAATGGCACTGGAAGATTTTTCAGTCGACATTCAAGCCGGTCAAACAGTGGCCTTGGTGGGACCTAGCGGCGCTGGCAAAACCACCTTGTTTGCATTGCTGCTTCGTTACTATGACCCACAACGTGGCCAAATTCTGTTGGATGGCATCCCTGTTCAACATCTCAGCTTGCACGACTTGCGGCAACGCATTGGCATCGTGCCGCAAGAGCCTGTTCTGTTTTCCACCAGCGCGCTTGAAAACATTCGATACGGTAACCCGGCCGCTTCAGATGATGACGTTCGTGCTGCCGCAGTAGCCGCCTTTGCCGACGAGTTCATCGTTGATCTGCCAGAGGGTTACAACACTTTCTTGGGTGAGCGTGGCGTTCGATTGTCTGGCGGACAAAGACAACGCATTGCCATTGCACGCGCTATTTTGAAAAATCCGCCACTCTTGCTTTTAGATGAGGCCACCAGTGCCTTGGATGCCAACAGTGAGCGAATGGTTCAAGCGGCCTTGGAGTCAGCCATGCGAGGTCGCACGACACTGGTCATTGCACATCGGTTGGCCACTGTGCAGCAAGCCGACAAGATACTGGTCTTGGAACATGGCCGCTTGGTAGAACAAGGCCAGCATGCTGAGTTGGTTAAATTAGGCGGCGTCTATGCAGGTCTGGCGGCGCTTCAATTCAACGCTTAAAGCAAATTCATCAGGCATCGGGCACAGCGTCTCAGCGGCCGTTAAAATCAACCAGGGTAAAGAGTTGCATCCCTGCCTCGAGTAATTTTGCGGACCCTCCCAGCTCGGGCAAATCAACAATGGCTGCGCCCTCAATCACATGCGCACCCAGTTTTTCGAGTAACTTCATGCCTGCCATCATCGTGCCACCGGTGGCAATCAAATCGTCAATCAGCAAGACACGCTGACCCGCTTGCACCGCATCCGTGTGCAGCTCTACGGTTGCTGTGCCATATTCCAACTCGTAAGTTTCTTCAACGGTTGTAAAAGGTAATTTGCCTTTTTTACGAATGGGGACAAAGCCGACATTCAACTCATAGGCCACCACGGCACCCAAAATAAAGCCTCTCGCATCCAAACCCGCCACCACATCGGGGCGCATTGAAGGCGTCATGTAGCGATGCACAAATGCATCAATCAAGACCCGAAAGACACGCGGATTTTGCAAGAGCGGGGTAATGTCGCGAAACTGCACACCCGTCACCGGCCAATCAGGCACAGTCCGAATGTTTTGTTTTAAGTAGTCATTCACCGACAAAGGCACTTCATGCAATGCACTGTTCATTTGTTCACTTCCATAGAGCTTTCCAGCATACATCGCCATCATAGTCATGCTTTTGCGATCACTCCGCTAAAATAAGTCCCATGTCATTCAATCCTGAAAAAGCGCTGCAGTTCGCTCGCGAAACATTGGACATTGAGGCCGATGCGCTGATGCGTCTTAAATCTCGTTTGGACGAACGCTTTTCTCTGGCCGTCCAGTTGATGCTCCATGTCAAAGGCCGAGTGGTCGTCACAGGCATGGGTAAAAGTGGCCACATTGGCGCCAAGATTGCTGCCACCCTCGCCTCCACCGGCACACCCGCCATGTTTGTTCATCCCGGCGAAGCAAGCCATGGTGACCTGGGCATGATCACAGCGGTGGACGTGGTCTTGGCCATCTCCAACAGCGGAGAAAGTGACGAACTGGTGTCCATATTGCCAGTGCTCAAACGCCAGGGCATACCGCTCATCGCCATGACGGGTGGGCCAGGGTCCTCACTGGCCAAACACGCAGACATTGTTTTAGACAGCAGCGTCGCCAAAGAAGCGTGCCCGCTCAATTTAGCCCCAACCGCCAGTACCACCGTCCAATTGGCCTTGGGTGATGCGTTGGCTGTTGCTTTGTTAGATGCGCGGGGCTTCAAAGCTGAAGACTTCGCCCGCTCACATCCCGGCGGGTCGCTAGGCAGGCGCTTGTTGACGCATGTCAGCGACTTGATGCGAACAGGCGATCAAGTGCCCAGCGTCTTGCCGCAGGCTGGTTTCTCAGACCTCATGCGCGAGATGAGCCACAAAGGTTTGGGTGCATCGGCCATCGTTGATGAGGCTGAGCACATCTTGGGTATCTTTACCGATGGTGATCTCAGGCGTCTGGTTGAAAAAGGGGTTGATCTGCGGACCTTGACCGCGAAAGATGTGATGCATTCAAACCCACACACCATCAACCAAGATGCGCTTGCTGTTGAGGCTGCCGAGCTCATGGAGCAGTTCAAAATTACCAGCGTTTTGGTTGTGACCGCTTCAGGTGTTTTATGCGGCGCCTTGAACACCCATGACTTAATGCGCGCCAAAGTCATTTAAGCGCCGCCTGAAAGACCAACGCATGCAAGCCCTTCAACCTGCTTTGAATTTTCCGCCCGAACTGTTGCTCCAAGCACAAGGCGTGAAAGTGGCTTTCTTTGATGTTGACGGTGTATTGACAGACGGCGGTTTGTATTTTTCTGAAGAAGGCGAAACCCTCAAGCGTTTCAGTACCTTGGATGGTCATGGCCTGAAGCTTTTAAAGTTGGCGGGTATCACCCCTGTCATCATCACGGGGCGCGACTCTGCGCCTCTGCGCGTTCGCCTCAAAGCTTTAGGCATCGAACACGCACAATTTGGCACAGAGGATAAGTTGCCCGCAGCCGAGGCTTTTTTAAACGCCTTGGGCCTTGGCTGGCATCAGGCTGCCGCCATGGGTGATGACTGGCCCGACTTACCCGTGATGCAACGCGCAGCTTTTGCGTGCGCACCCCTCAACGCACACGCACAAGCACTGGCACTCGCACAGTTTGTCACCGTGCGCAAAGGTGGTGACGGTGCGGCCCGTGAATTTTGTGATGTGCTTGTTGTGGCCAGCGGCCAATATGGTCAACTTCTCTCACGCGTTGGCAACCCAGAAAGGTCGTGATGGAAATCATTCGTCGCGCTTTAGACAGCTTGGCCCTTTACCTTCCAGGTTTGGTCATGGCGATTTTCGCCTTAGGCAGTTGGTGGTTGGTTAGAAGTTTGCCCACCCTTTTGAATGACGCACCCACAAAAGCAGTGCGTCAAGAGCCCGATTATTATTTAAACCAATTTTCAGTTCAGTCTTTTGACAACAGTGGTCGTCTCATCAAAGAAGTGAGTGGCAAACGTGCTCAACACTTTCCTGACTCGGACACTTTAGAAATCAGCGATGTGGTCATACAGGGCGTTAACCCGAATGGCAAGCGCTTCAACGCGCGAGCTGATCGAGCTCTGGCCAAGGGCGATGGTTCTGAAATGACATTGATGGGCGATGTCCTTTTAACCCAACAAAACCCCTCTCAAAATAGCAACGTTGCGCGCACAGAATTGCGAAGTCAGAAAATCACCACGGCGGCCAAAGAGGAACGCTTGTTCAGCGATGTCCCCGTTGAAATTCGACGTGGCCAAGATGTTTTCTCAGCCAACAGCATGCGCCTGAACAGTCAAACAGGTGAGTACGAATTAACAGGCAAAGTTCGAGGTGTCATACAAGCGACCAAACGCTAAATGACTTGTTTCAACAGCGAAGAGTTTTTGCCCTTTGTTTCAAATCGTTTTTTCTACGAGAAGGTTCTCATGATGCCCTTGGTATTTATCACAGGCGCTTCCAGTGGTATCGGTCAAGCACTGGCGCTGCGCTATCACCAGGCAGGTTGGCGTCTGGCCCTGGTGGCACGAAGGGTGCCTGATATGCAAGCCTGGCTGAACGCACACGGTATTGTGTCAGACCACGCTCAATGCTTTGGCGCCGATGTCAGCCAACCAGACAGTATCATTGCCGCAGCACAGACATGCATTGCAGAGATGGGGGTTCCAGATGTGGTCATTGCCAATGCCGGTATCAGCATCGGCATGGACACCCGCATTCGCGGAGACTTGGATGTTTTGCAACAAGTGATGACAACCAATGTCATGGGGATGGCCGCCACATTCCATCCTTTCATCCAACCCATGAAAAATCGAGCCGCTGAATTTTCTGCTTCGTTTTGTGTCGGTACTTTGGTGGGAATCGCCAGCGTTGCCGGCATTCGAGGATTGCCGGGGCATGGGGCTTATTGCGCCAGCAAATCAGCGGCTATCAGTTATTGTGAAAGTTTGCGCGGAGAGTTAAATCCCCAAGGCTTCAAAGTTATCACCTTGGCACCCGGTTACATCAAGACACCTTTGACAGCAAAGAATAAGTTCCCCATGCCTTTTTTGATGACCTCAGAAGCTTTTGCTGACGCAGCCTTTAAGGCCATTGAGCGCGGTCAAAGTTTCAAAGTCATTCCTGAGCCCATGGCATGGATTGCTCGGATTCTCAGGGTTTTGCCAAACGCTTTGTTCGACCGCTTGTTTAAATACCAAGCTCGCAAACCTCGCGCGCCAGGATGAGACCATAAAAAAGCCCTGCATGCAGGGCTTTTTTTTTGCTCACACCCGAGAGTGTGAGAGCAGAAGTCAACAGCGATTAATAACCGCCGCCGTAGCCACCGCCGCCGCCTTCGCGACGACCGCCACCACCACCGCCACCATTACCACTGCCGCCCCCCCTCCTCCATCTCGTACTGGGCCACCACCCGGCAGTCCTCGCAC
>CAIMUZ010000220.1 GCA_903844775.1 uncultured Burkholderiales bacterium
TGGGTCTACGTCCACAAAGACTGGTACGGCACCAAATTGCAAAATGGGGTTGACAGTGGTCGGAAAGCCGGCTGCCACGCCAATTACTTCATCACCTTTTTTAATTGCACGTTCACCTAATTTAGGAGAAGTAAGGGTGTTGAATGCAACCAGGTTCGCCGAAGAACCGGAGTTGACTGTAATCAGGTGCTTGATTCCGATGAAGGCTGCTAGTTTTTTTTCAAACTCTGCGTTAAACCGACCAGTTGTCAGCCAACCATCAAGGCTTGCCTCAACCATGTACTTAAGTTCTTGGGCACCCATGAGTTTGCCTGAAGGTGGAACAACACTGGCTCCAGGCAAAAAAACGGATGGTGCATAAGCAATGTTTGCATATTGCTGAACCAGCTCAGAAATTTCGCGGCGAATAGCATCTGCGCTTTTGGGCTGCATTTCAGGGGCTGTCATAGCGCTTTTTTCTTCATATCAACACTGTATTGCAGTATTTGATCTAGGCATAGTTGTTTCATGTCTTTTTGGCTAAGCCATGCGCGGTGCCAATGCGTGATATTTTGTAAAGCAATTTGAAGATTCCAAGTTGGCACCCATCCCAATCGCGCTTTGGCTTTGGAGATATCCAGTTTGAGATGACTAGCTTCGTGAGGATGCTGGCCAGCGTCTGGCTGCCAAATAGCACCCTTGCCCCAGCTAAGGGCCAACTGCTCGACAATCCATTGAACTGGTTGAGCATCCTCATGATGCGGGCCAAAGTTCCAAGCTTCTGAGTAGAGTGAACCTTGCGAAAAGAGTTTCTCTGCAAGAGTGAGGTAGCCGCTTAGAGGTTCCAACACGAACTGCCATGGGCGCGTTGCTTGAGGGTTGCGTATTTGAGCAACAGCATTTTGCTCGAAGGCTTTAAGGATATCTGGTACCAAGCGGTCAGTAGCCCAATCGCCGCCGCCAACGACATTTCCAGCCCTTGCCGTTGCCACGGCAACTCCTTGCGGTTGAAGAAATGAGTTGCGATATGCCGCCGTTACAAGCTCAGCGCAAGCTTTGCTACTGCTGTAAGGGTCGTGCCCGCCCATAGGTTCGTTTTCACTGCAACCCCTTTGAACTTCTTCAGTGTTTTGATAGCACTTGTCGGTGGTGACCACAAGCAGTGCTTTAACACTGGCAGTGCTTCGAACAGATTCCAAGACATTCACAGTACCCATGACATTGGTGGCGTATGTTTCTACCGGCTCTACATACGAATGGCGCACTAAGGCCTGAGCTGCCATGTGAATCACAATGTCAGGGCTAGCTGCATGCATAGCTTTTTGTAGCGTTGGCAAATTACGGATATCGGCAATGAGTGATGTCATGCCTGCTGCAACTTTGGCCACTTCGAACAAATTGGGGGTGGTTGGAGGGTTCAAGGAAAAGCCAGTAACTTCTGCTCCTAGGTTTTGCAACCAGAGAGACAACCAACTGCCTTTGAACCCTGTATGGCCGGTTAAAAAAATGCGTTTGCCTTGCCAGAATTCTGCATTCACTGCCAAACCTTCCAAGGTGCTTTACCGCTTTGCCAAA
>CAIMUZ010000221.1 GCA_903844775.1 uncultured Burkholderiales bacterium
CCATGAAATCGCGAAGACCGCTGACGGCTTTGCTGCGAGCAGTGAAACGTTTACGCGCCTCTTCGTCCATCATCAAATCAACATAGCGCTGACGGTACTTAATTTCTTGGTCCGCCACGCCATGAAACTTGTCTGGCATGGGGCGCAGGCTCTTGGTCAGCATGCGCACGCTAGAGGCGTGCAATGACAATTCGCCCATTTTGGTTTTGAACAAGTAGCCTTCGGCCGCCACGATATCGCCCAGGTCCCAATGTTTGAAATCGTTGTAGGCTTCTTCGCCGATGTCGTCGCGTGTGACGTAAATTTGGAAACGACCGGTTGCATCTTGCAAGGTGGCAAAGCTGGCCTTGCCCATCACACGCTTGAGCATCATGCGGCCTGCAATTTTGGCGGTGGTTGGCGTGATCCCTTCGCCTTTTAAAGTCTCGGGTGCCTTATCGCCATGAGCTTTGGTTAAAGCTGCTGCGCGATCTTCAGGTTTGAAGTCATTGGGGAAGGCAACGCCTTTGCCCTGTTTTTGAGCTTCTCGCATGGCCTTGAGCTTGCTTCGTCTCTCGGCGATCAACTGGTTTTCGTCAACGACGGGGGCGGTTTGATTTTCTGCTGGCGTGTCTGACATGGGGAGCGCTTTTAAAGTGGGGGCCAAGAAAGCCTTTAAATACGCTGAAATTCAGCGCGAACCCGTTATTTTACGATTCCTACGGGCTCAAGCTATCATTTGAGTTCTCGGAGGACTTCTGTGTTTCTACAAATTCTCAATTTGATCTTGGACGTTGCCACCGGTTTGGTGGGTGGCGCCTGCCTCATGCGATTGGTCATGCAGTGGCAACGCCTGCCATTTCAGAACCCGATTGGTCGTTTTGTGTTTGCGGTGACCGATTGGATGGTCATGCCCCTAAGACGTTTTCTACCTGCTATCGGGCGTTTGGACACGTCCAGCTTGGTCGCTGCGTGGTTGATGAAATTGGGCCATGTCACAGTCATGTGGGTGCTCACAGGGACCCAAGCTGCTTTTTACGGTATTTTGGTGGCCAGTTTGTTTGGGGTCTTGCACTGGCTGGTATCAGGCCTCAGCGTCATCATTTTGCTTTACGCCGTCTTGTCTTGGGTGCAGCCCAACAGTGGCAGCATGATGCTTTTGTCTCGATTGGTTGAGCCTTGGCTGGCGCCTATTCGAAATGCTTTGCCTCAGCCAGGCGGCATCGACCTGTCGCCTCTGGTTTTGCTGGTGATCTTGCAAATAGCCGGCATGTTACTGGCCGGCTTGCAACATGGCGGCCTTTGAAATCAGCTGACAGCATCTGCCGATTGACGCGTCAGCATGGCCAATGTATTGGCAATGGTTATCTTCAATTCGCGTCGATCACAGATAAAGTCAATAGCGCCTTTTTCTTGTAAAAACTCGGCGCGTTGGAAACCTTCTGGCAAGGTGACGCGAACGGTGCTCTCAATCACGCGGGGGCCTGCAAAGCCAATCAGGGCCTTGGGTTCGGCAATGACCACATCGCCCATGAAAGCAAAACCAGCCGATACGCCGCCCATGGTGGGGTCGGTTAAGACGCTGATGTAAGGCAAACCTTTTTTGGCCAATCGGGTGAGTGCGGCATTGGTTTTGGCCATCTGCATCAAAGACAGCAGTCCTTCTTGCATGCGCGCACCACCGGTGGCCGTGAAACAAATAAAGGGTACTTTTTGCTCGATCGCGGTTTCAACGCCACGCACAAAACGCTCGCCCACCACCGAGCCCATGCTGCCGCCCATGAAATCAAATTCAAAGCAAGCGGCCACCACGTTGATACTGTGAATCGCGCCGCCCATGACCACCAAGGCATCGGTTTCACCAGTGTTGCTCATGGCTTCTTTGATGCGTTCAGGGTACTTGCGGCTGTCTTTGAATTTCAAGGCATCGACGGGCACCACTTCTTGGCCAATTTCATAGCGACCTTCGTTGTCCAAAAAATTGTTCAAGCGGGCACGGGCGCTCATGCGGTGGTGATGACTGCAGGTAGGGCAAACGTTTTGGTTTTGCTCTAAGTCATTCTTGTAGAGCACGGATTCGCACTTGGGGCACTTGATCCATAAACCCTCGGGCACACTGCGACGGTCGGCTGGATCGGTGTGCAGAATTTTTGGGGGAAGCAGTTTTTCGAGCCAACTCATGTCGATTTCCTTAGGTGTTGATCAGGCGTCCATGGCCTGACGAATTTCG
>CAIMUZ010000222.1 GCA_903844775.1 uncultured Burkholderiales bacterium
CTGCTTTCATGAAGGCTTTGACACCTAGCGCCGCTTTGGCTGCTGTGGTGGGTGCAGCCCCTCTGCCACGCACAGAAGTGGTGAGCAAGTTGTGGGTTTACATCAAGAAACACGGCCTGCAAGACAAGGTCAACAAGCGCAACATCAATGCGGATGACAAACTCAAAGCGGTATTTGGCAAAGCCCAAGTCACCATGTTTGAGTTGGCCGGCTTGATCGGCAAGCACCTGAAGTAATTCAGTGCTTCTCGAATAAAAAAAGCCGGGTCACCCCGGCTTTTTTTTATTGAATTGAAAGTGATCACGTTTTTAATTTCAAAGCATTTTGCGTGATGGCTGACAAAGTGCCTCTGGTGCTAATGGCCTCAGGGTTGAGCATGATCTCGATCAAAGTGCCCCGCTCTCTTTGCAAGGCGGCAATCAATTGAGGCTCAAAGTCTTCTGTTTTAGAGACACGAACGCCTTCATACCCATACGCAATTGCAAGTTTGACGAAATCCGGGTTCATTAAACGCGAGCCCAAGTTATGCGTTGGAAATTCTCGCTCTTGATGCATTCGAATGGTCCCATACATACCGTTGTTCAAAAGCACCACGATGGATTTGGCACCATGTTGGGCAGCGGTTGCCAACTCTTGGCCATTCATTAAAAAATCACCATCACCTGCGATGGTGAAAGCAACTCGTCCCGACACAATCGATGCTGCAATACCCGCTGGAACCCCATAACCCATCGCCCCCACTGTGGGCGCCAGTTGCGTCTTATAACCCTTGCTCAGGCCATGGTGTTTGAAATAGCGATGGACCCAACTGGCGAAGTTGCCTGCGCCGTTGGTGAGAACGGCATCCTCAGGCAAATGACGCTGTAAAGCCGCCACCACTTCCGGCATGTTCACCAAGCCGTCCTCTGTGTCTGCCGATAAGCCTGCAATCGGTTGAGGCACCGTGTTGGCAAGGTAGTCGGCATTGGCTTGGGCACTCCATGCGGTCCAAGGTAACTGAGTAGGCGCCGTCAAGACTTCCAAGCTGCGAGCGGCCGCATTCATCGTGGCGCAAATCGCCAAATCTGCGCGATACACGCGGTTTAATTCTTCTGCACTGGCATGGATGTGAACCAGCTTTTGCTTGGGCCTTGGAACCTCTAACAGCGTATAACCGCTGGTGGTCATCTCGCCCAATCGAGGGCCAATCGCCAAGATCAAATCGCTGTCTTTGATTCTTTGTGCAAGCTTGGGATTGATGCCAATGCCCACATCTCCCGCATACAAAGGATGAAAGTTATCAAAGGTGTCTTGAAACCTGAACGCATTGCCAACGGGCAATTGCCAGTTTTCAGCGAATCTTTGAAGTGCTTGCGCCGCTTGCGGGGTCCAGCCCCCACCCCCCGCAATCACAAATGGTTTCTGAGCACCTAACAGCATTTCACGCAAGGTCCGCAAACTACCCGGATCGCTCCAAGCCTCTACCGGCACCAACCTGGGCAAAGGCATGCTGGAGACCGCTTTTGTCAGCATGTCCTCAGGCAGGACCAAGACAACAGGGCCAGGCCGACCATTCATGGCCGTTGCAAAAGCACGCGCCACGTATTCGGGAATGCGATTGGCATCGTCAATTCGCTCCACACGCTTGGCCATGCCCTTGGTGCTGGGGCCGAAAAATGCGCAAAAGTCAACTTCTTGAAAGGCTTCGCGATCTCGCGTGTCTGACGCGACGTCGCCTACAAACAAGACCATCGGGGTGGAGTCCTGAAATGCCGTGTGAACGCCAATAGAGGCATTGGTCGCACCCGGCCCCCGCGTGACAAAACAAACGCCGGGGCGGCCGGTTAAACGCCCTTGTGCGTCTGCCATGAATGCTGCCCCGCCCTCTTGGCGGCATGTCACAAACTGAATCTGATCTTGAAATTGGTGGAACCCGTCCAACACCGCCAAATAGCTTTCGCCTGGCACACCAAAGGCGTGGGTCACCCCTTGCGCTATCAAGCATTCCACCAACAGATGGCCTCCGATTTTTCCGGAGATCTCTGCCCCTTTCAGCTTGTCATTTTGATCGGTCATACAGCCTCGTTGAGTGATGGCCAAATGATACTTTCAAAGCGCTCATACCCCCAATAATGGGCTAAATTTATGCCATGACCCGGTCAAACTTAAAGACCCCAGGCTCATTGACAGGATCAACATCCACGGGTATCACCGACTTTGGCAAAAATTTACCTTCTAGCAGCAACTTTGAAAGTGGATTTTCGATTCTTTGCTGCACAGCACGTTTGAGGGGACGTGCGCCAAAAACAGGGTCAAAGCCCACTTTCGCCAGCTCTGCCAGCGCAGCCGAAGAAACTTCGAGGTGCAAATCCATCTTGGCCAAACGCGCTTCCAGAATTGACAATTGGATTTTGGCAATGGACTCGATGTGTTTGGCGTCCAAGCTGTGGAAGACCACTGTTTCATCGATGCGGTTTAAAAACTCTGGCCGGAAATGATTTTTGAGTTCACCCCAGACTGCATCTTTAACGTCTTCATTGGGCTGGCCCACCATGGACTGAATTAAGTGTGAGCCAATGTTAGAGGTCATCACAATGACTGTATTTTTAAAATTAACGGTCCGCCCCTGGCCATCTGTCAGACGCCCATCGTCTAACACCTGAAGCAAGACGTTGAATACATCGGGATGCGCTTTTTCAACTTCGTCTAACAACAAAACTGAATAGGGTTTCCGGCGAACAGCCTCTGTCAAATAACCCCCCTCCTCATAGCCCACGTAGCCTGGGGGCGCACCGATCAGCCGCGCCACCGAGTGTTTCTCCATGAACTCACTCATGTCGATGCGAATGAGATGGTCTTCGCTGTCGAACAAAAACCCAGCCAAGGCTTTGCACAGTTCAGTTTTGCCAACACCCGTTGGTCCCAGAAACAGGAAAGAGCCAGTCGGTCGTTGCGGATCAGACAAACCCGAGCGCGAACGGCGAATGGCGTTTGACACCGCCGCAATGGCCTCGTTTTGCCCGACGACTCGGTCGTGCAACTTGACTTCCATTTGCAATAATTTTTCTCGCTCTCCCTGCATCATTTTGGATACAGGAATACCGGTTGCGCGGCTGACCACTTCGGCAATTTCTTCTGCGCCCACATGCGTTCGCAACAAGCGCGGGGTTGAACCTGCGGCTGGATTTAATTCCTTGGCTTGCGTTTCTTTCAATAGCTTTTCCAATTCGGGTAACTTGCCATATTGCAACTCCGCCACTTGATTGAAGTCGCCTTTGCGGGTGAGTTCTTCAATTTTCTGTCTCAATTGGTCAATTTTTTCACGAACGTTTTGGCTGCCTTGGGCTTGGGCTTTTTCTGTCTTCCAAATCTCTTCTAGATCAGCCGCTTCTTTTTTCAAACTGACAATTTCCTCTTCAATCAATCCGAAACGTTTTTGTGAAGCTTCATCAGTTTCTTTTTTCACCGCCTCACGTTCAATTTGAAGCTGGATCAATCGACGATCAAGCTTGTCAATGACCTCGGGCTTAGAGTCGATTTCAATCTTAATTTTGGAGGCGGCCTCGTCGATTAAATCGATGGCTTTGTCTGGCAAGAATCGGTCTGTGATGTAACGATGACTGAGCTCTGCTGCAGCAACAATGGCAGGGTCGGTAATGTCAACGCCATGGTGAATTTCATACTTCTCTTGGAGGCCGCGTAAAATGGCAATGGTGGCTTCAACACTGGGCTCACCCACCAGAATTTTTTGAAACCGGCGCTCTAAAGCCGCATCTTTTTCAATGTACTTGCGGTACTCGTCCAATGTGGTGGCGCCGACGCAGTGCAACTCGCCGCGAGCCAGCGCAGGCTTGAGCATATTGCCCGCATCCATCGCACCTTCAGCCTTACCGGCGCCCACCATGGTGTGCAGTTCATCGATGAAGACGATCGTTTGACCCTCGTCTTTGGCCAATTCATGCAAGACAGATTTCAGTCGCTCTTCAAACTCACCGCGAAATTTAGCACCCGCCAACAGCGATGCCATGTCCAAAGACAAAACCCTTTTTCCCTTGAGTGAATCTGGCACCTCACCCGCCACAATTCGCTGAGCTAATCCTTCCACAATGGCCGTCTTTCCAACACCTGGCTCGCCAATGAGCACGGGGTTGTTTTTGGTTCGCCGTTGTAGGACTTGAATCGCCCTGCGAATTTCATCATCGCGCCCAATCACGGGGTCGAGCTTACCCATTCGGGCACGTTCCGTCAGATCAAGGCAATATTTCTTCAGGGATTCACGTTGACCCTCTGCATCCGCACTGTTCACGTTTTGTCCTCCTCGAACCGCTTCGATTGCAGCTTCTAAACTTTGACGACTCAGCCCCGCATCCTTCAAAGAGCGAGCCAACTCAGACTTATTGTCTGTCAAAGCCAGCAAGAAAAGTTCACTGGCAATGAATGAATCACCGCGCTTGATAGACTCCTTTTCAGCTGACTGCAATAACTTAACCAGCTCGGGGCCGACTTGTACTTGGTCTTGTCCCGTGACTTGTGGGAGGCGCTGGACAGCAAGGTTAGCGGCGCTGGTGACAGAAGTCACATTGACCCCGGCCCTTTGAAGCAAGGCTTTGGGGCCATCCTGCTGTTGCAGCATGGCCACTAAAACGTGCGCAGGATCAATGTAAGCGTGGTCTTTTCCCAAAGCCAAAGATTGAGCGTCGCCCAGGGCCTCTTGAAATTTGGTGGTTAGTTTGTCAATTCGCATGTGAATCTCCGATTGATGCTCACTTGGGGTCGGCATCGCTTTATTTCAAGGGGTTTCGCTATTTAAGCGCACAGATGGCTTGCAGACCCTAAAATCAAGCCATGAACATTCACCAAATGTCAGTCCAGTATGACGAGCGTCAAGATCGCTTGGCCGTCAGGGTCAGCAATCAAGACGGCCAAGAATTTAGGTTATGGCTGACGCGTGCCATGACACTGCGTCTCTTGCCCCATCTGCAAGCTGCCGTTGTTCAACTGGAAGCGCTAGACCCTCAAGTCTTGGCAAAAGACACCACCGCCCAGCAAATGCTTGCCGAACTGAAGCGCGAAAACTTTTTGTCCCGCGCAGACTTTTCAACCCCTTTCACCTCCGTCAACCCATCCTTGCCCCTGGGTGAAACACCCATGCTCATCACCGATGTTCAGCTCAATTTGCGCAGCAGCGGCCGACTGGACTTACTTTTGCAAGATAAAAGTGGCGACAACGCCAGTGGCACTTCTTTTGAGCTGAGCCTTCAGGCAGCTTTACTTCACGGCTTGCTGCATTTGATGGAATTGGCCCTCAAAAAAGCCCAATGGCAGCAACCGGACTTTTCGCAGCGGCCAGACCCTGTTGAATCGTCCCCGCTAGACCGACCTGGTTTTAGGCACTGAGCCAAGGACCCGTTCAGCCGGCATTTTGGGCTTGAATGCCCCACTTCGCCAAGGCGGCATCGTCACTGACACGCGCATCGACCCAAGTTGAGCCCGACGGGGTCTCCTCTTTTTTCCAAAAGGGTGCTTGGGTTTTAAGATAGTCCATTAAAAACTCGCAAGCTTTGAAGCTCTCTCCGCGATGTGCCGAGGTCACGGCTACCAAAACGATTTGATCGGCTGGCTTCAAAGGTCCTATCCGGTGAATGACATGCGCTTGGTAAATATCAAAACGCTGATGCGCTGCATCCATCATTGCCGCTATCGATGACTCGGTCATGCCAGGATAGTGCTCCAGAGTCAGGCTGACAATGGCATCCGTATCTTTGCCAGAAAGCAGTCGCGTGTCTCTGACTGTGCCCACAAAAGTGCAAACAGCGCCGACCCGAAGATCCCCCTCGCGAAGCTTTGCCAAAACATCGGTGACGTTGAAATCTTCTGTTTGAATGACAACCCTCGAAACCATGCTTCAGCCTCCCGTGACGGGTGGGAAAAAAGCCAGCTCTGCATTGCTCTCAAGGACTGCCTCCTCATTCACCATGACTTGATTCAAAGCCATTCGAACAGAACGATCACGCTGCAAACAAACATAGGCTTGACCCCGCGCTAAAAGTTCGCTCCTGACCTCGCCCACCGTCATGGCAGAGGTCTCCATCTCCTCGTGTGAAAGACCCAAACTTTCGCGCAAAGAAGCAAAGTAGCGAATTCTCAGTTTCATGACAGCCAATCAGAAAATGGACAAAAACGAACCCAATCACCCTTTTTAATGGGCTGCAAACTGGGGTTGTCGATCACACCGTCGCCCCAAACGACCGATGTCAGCACACCAGAACTCTGATTAGGGAACAAATCAAGCCCCCCCTCCGTGTTGCGCTTAACGCGCAGAAATTCCCTGCGCTGATCGGCTTTAGGCAAATCAAAATGGGCCTGCAATGTGTATTCTTTTCGAGTGACATCGGCTTGGCCCTGAAGCTTCATCAAAAAGGGGTGCACCAACAGTTGAAAGGTCATATAGCTTGATACAGGATTTCCGGGCAGTCCCATGAAATAGGTACTTGCCTGTTTGCTGGCATCGGCGCCATGAAGACGACCAAACGCAAAAGGCTTGCCTGGCTTCATTGAAATTTGCCACAAATTCAATTGACCTAGTTTTTCGACCGCAGGCTTGACGTGGTCTTCCTCGCCCACCGATACGCCACCGCTGGTCAATACCAAATCGTGCCCCTCTGAAGCCTCACGCAAGACTTGCAACGTGGCGGGCAAGTTATCAGGCACGATGCCAAAATCAGTGACATCGCAGCCTGCTCGAACGAGCAAGGCATGCAAGAAAAAGCGATTCGAGTTGTAAATGGCACCGGGTCGCATCTGATCGGGCGCTATTTCTCCAGGCATGACCAATTCATCACCTGTCGAAAAAAGTGCCACACGCGGCTTTCTGCTGACACAGATTTGAGAAGCACCAATACTGGCTGCCAGGCCGATGGCAGAAGGATCGAGACGGGTACCAATCGACAGCACAACGCTGCCGCGGGTGACATCCTCGCCGCTGCGTCTGATCCACTGACCTTTTTCGGGTACCCGATTGATCTTGACCTGAGGCAGGTCAGAATGATCAAGACTCCCCTCAAGGACTTGCGCGTCTTCTTGCATCACCACGGCGTTTGCACCTGATGGCATGGTGGCCCCCGTAAAAATACGGGCTGCCTCCCCGGGGTGGAGAGGCAGTGCGAGATGCCCCGCTGGAATTCTTTGCGCAACTTTGAGACAAGCACCCGGCGCGAGAATATCCTCGACGCGCACCGCATAGCCATCCATGGCGGAGTTGTCTTGAGGCGGAACTTGCATGGCAGAGATCAGGTCCTCTGCCAGAAATCGCCGATCGGCATCGATGGTTTTCACCCATTCAGTTTGAGTGAGCGCTGAAATTTGACTCAAGATCGAATCCAAAGCTTCATCCAAAGCCATCAGAGGCGAACGCCGGACAGGTTGATCAGCCGCCATTTGTCAAATTTCCATGTCAGTTGCAGTGCTTGACGATGTAGTCTTTGATCGCCACGACGGACATGGGCAAGACCTGAACTCGCTTGGGCAAAGATTCAATGCCTATGAACTTCGCAGGGCAATCGGGCTCACGCCCTAAGGCCTCCACCAGGGTGGCCGCAAATTTGATGGGCAGTGCGGTTTCCAAAACCAAGAGGGGTACACCTGGTTTGGCCAAGGGCACCGCCACCTTCAAGCCATCGGCGGTATGGGTGTCAATCATGATCTGATTGTCTGCAAAGGTGTCTTGAATGGTTTTGAGTCGATCGGCATGGGTGCTCCTGCCACTCGCAAAACCAAACTTATTTTTTGCATCTTCAAACAAAGGGTTTTGTCCCAAATCAAATTGGCCCTTTTGATTCAATTGATCGTGAAATAAATTTTTTGTTTGGCTGGCATCCCGCCCCAAAAGGTCAAATACAAAACGCTCAAAATTACTGGCTTTTGAAATGTCCATGGAAGGGCTGGAGGTTTCATGAGTGTCCGCTGTGCCGCGAACACGATAAACACCTGTTCTGAAAAATTCATCCAACACATCATTTTCATTGGTGGCCACAATCAACTGGTCAATGGGCAAGCCCATCATGCGCGCCACATGACCGGCACACACATTGCCAAAATTACCGCTTGGCACGCTGAAACTGACCTTTTGAGAATTGTTTTCAGTGGCCTGCAAGTAACCTGCAAAGTAATAAACCACTTGCGCCAGCAAACGCGCCCAATTGATGGAGTTGACCGTGCCGATTTTGTATTTACGCTTGAATTCCAAGTCATTGCTTACGGCTTTGACGATGTCTTGGCAATCGTCGAATACGCCATCAATGACAATGTTGTAAATGTTTTCATCCATCAGGCTGAACATTTGCGCCTGCTGAAAAGGACTCATTCGACCTTGGGGGCTGGTCATGAAAACACGCACACCTTTTTTGCCTCGCATCGCGTATTCAGCAGCACTTCCTGTATCGCCTGAAGTGGCACCCAAAATATTGAGCTCTTCATTTCTGCGCGCCAATTCATATTCAAACAAATGACCCAGTAATTGCATGGCCATGTCTTTGAAGGCCAAGGTAGGGCCGTTCGACAGCGCTTCCAGAATAACTTGTGAGCCTGCAACTGCTTTGGTTTTGAGCCGCTTCAGGGGCACAATTTCGCGCGTCCCAAAAACGGCTTCGGTGTATGTCTTGTCACACAAAGCGCGAAGATCTTTGGGGGGAATGTCATCGATGTACAAAGACAGCACTTCAAAAGCCAATGCAGCATAGCCCTGTGTTTTCCAAACCTCTCGCAACTGGGTCAAGTGGTTTGCAGAAATTTGAGGGTAAGTTTCTGGCAAGTACAAGCCACCGTCCGGCGCTAAACCTTCCAGCAATATTTCACAAAATCGCTTGCGATCGGCATGACCCCGTGTCGACAAATAACGCATCAGTTCAGCTCTTCCTTGCGAATTTTGGTGATAGGCCCCATGACTGTGGGCAACGCCTGCATCTGAGCCAAAACTTCGTTGATTTTTCCTTCGCGCGTATCGTGCGTGAGGATAATCACATCTGTTTGATTTTCACCGGCTTGACTGACTTGATCGGCCTCCCGTTGCAGAACCGCATCGATGCTGATATTGGCTTCTGCCAGCAGACCCGTGAGCTTGGCCAAGACACCCGCTTCGTCTGCCACACGCAGTCGCAGGTAGTAGCTGGTCACCACATCGCTGATTGGCAATATTTTTAAATGGCTCATGGCATCGGGCTGGAACGCCAAATGCGGCACTCGGTTCAAGGGGTCCGCTGTGTGCAAGCGAGTGATGTCAACCAAATCGGCAATCACTGCACTGGCGGTGGGCTCTGACCCGGCACCTTTGCCATAGTAAAGCGTGGTGCCGACCGCATCGCCTTGCACCATCACCGCATTCATAGCCCCTTCGACATTGGCAATCAAGCGCTGGGTGGGAACCAAGCTGGGATGAACACGAAGCTCTACACCCGCTGAAGTGCGCTTGGTGATGCCCAATAACTTAATGCGGTAACCCAATTGCTCGGCATATTTAATATCGGCCGCACCCAACTTGGCGATGCCTTCAATGTAGGTCTTGTCAAATTGAACAGGAATGCCAAAGGCCAGGGCGCTCATGAGTGTGACTTTGTGTGCTGCGTCGACACCTTCGATGTCGAAGGTAGGATCGGCCTCGGCGTAACCCAAGCGTTGAGCCTCCTTCAAGGCCACATCAAAATCCAGACCCTTCTCGCGCATTTCAGACAAGATGAAATTGGTCGTGCCATTGATGATGCCCGCCACCCATTGAATGCTGTTGGCTGTGAGACCTTCGCGCAAGGCTTTGATAATAGGGATACCGCCCGCAACGGCGGCTTCAAACGCGACCATCACACCTTTGGCGTGTGCCGCAGCAAAAATCTCGGTGCCATGCACGGCCAATAACGCTTTGTTGGCGGTAACAACGTGTTTGCCAGCAGCGATGGCTTCCAGCACCAAGGTTTTTGCAATGCCATAACCGCCGATGAGTTCAACCACAATGTCAATATCAGGATTGGCGATGATCTGCCTGGCGTCGCTCACAACTTTGACATGAGGCCCTGACAAAGATTGTGCTTTTGCCACATCTAAATCGGCCACCATGGTGATTTCAATACCACGACCAGCGCGACGTTTAATTTCTGCTTGATTGCGCTGCAATACGTTGAAAGTACCGCTGCCCACAGTGCCCATCCCCATCAGGCCCACTTGAATCGGATTCATTTTGATCTCATTCTTTATGCGGTTCCAAAGCGCTGGCGCGCCTTGTCTAAAAACTTGGCCATTCTTTGAATTGCTTCACGCAAATCATCTAAATGCGGCAAGAAAACAATTCTGAAGTGATCAGGTGCGACCCAGTTAAACCCTGTCCCTTGCACCAACATCACTTTGGTCTCCTGCAACATTTCCAGGAAAAATTGTTGGTCATCTTTGATGGGATAGACCTTGGGATCCAACCTGGGAAACATGTAAAGTGCGGCGGTGGGTTTGACGCAGGAAACACCTGGAATGGCATTGATGAGTTCATACGCTAAATCGCGTTGCTTTCGCAGACGACCGCCTTCATTGACCAACTCATTGATGCTTTGATGTCCACCCAGTGCTGTTTGAATGGCCCACTGGCCTGGTACGTTGGCACAAAGCCGCATGTTGGACAACATGTTCAGGCCTTCGATGTAGTCTGTTGCGGCTCGCTTGTCGCCCGTCACAACCATCCAACCTGCACGGTATCCACAAGACCGGTAACTCTTAGAAAGGGAATTGAAGGTCAGCGTTAAGACATCTTGGCTCAAGCTGGCAATGGGTGTGTGTTTTGCACCGTCATACAAAACTTTGTCGTAGACCTCGTCCGCAAAAATCACCAAGCCGTGTTCTCTGGCAATGTCCACAATCGACCGGAGAATCTCGTCAGAGTACAAAGCGCCCGTGGGATTATTCGGATTGATGACCACAATGCCTTTGGTCTTGGGTGTGATTTTGGCGCGGATGTCGGCCAAATCGGGCATCCAGCCCTTGGACTCATCACAGATGTAGTGCACTGGCGTTCCGCCCGACAAACTGGCAGCAGCGGTCCAAAGTGGGTAGTCAGGGGCTGGCAGCAAAAGTTCGTCACCATTGTCTAAGAGCCCGTTCGTGGCCATCACAATGAGCTCACTGGCACCGTTGCCCAAATAAATGTCGTCCAAGGTCACGCCCTTGATGCCTTGCTTTTGGGTCTCGTGCATGACCGCTTTGCGGGCACCAAAAATGCCTTTACTGTCCGAATAACCTGCAGAATTAGGCAGGTTGCGAATCATGTCTTGTTGAATTTCTTCAGGCGCGTCAAAGCCAAACACCGCCAAGTTGCCGATGTTGAGTTTGATGATCTTGTGCCCCTCTTCTTCCATTTGTCGGGCGCGGTCCATGATGGGTCCGCGAATGTCATAACAAACGTTGGCAAGCTTGGCTGATTTATGGATAGTTTTCAAAATCCCTCCGAGGGGTGTTGACGCTGGGGAAAACCTATAATTTGACCACAGAACTGGCCTAATTTTAAAAACCTATCCCTATGAAACTCCATCCTGACATTGGCCATGCTTATTCGATCCAAAGCTACAGCCCTGAGGGGGTTGTGGTGAACGGCAAGCTTCAGACTGGTGCCCTCATCTTGTGCTCAATCAAAGGCCCCCAAAAATGGGACACAGAGAGCTTTGACACCCTGACACAGGCAAGTTTTGACGAACTTTTAGCATTTCAGCCCGAATTGATCCTTTTTGGAAGTGGCGAAAAACTCAAATTCCCGCCCACCAGACTCCTGCAAGGCTTGATTCAGCAGGGCATCGGCCTTGAAACCATGGACAACGGCGCCGCCTGCCGAACTTTCAATGTCTTGGCGGGCGAGGGCCGAAGGGTGGTCATGGCCCTCCTCTATTCCAAGACCATTTGAACAAAGTGTTTGAAGCTGGCCGGCAAAGACCCGAGGTTTCAGGATAAAATATCAGATTGCCGTCCGGTGAGCTTGCCCAGTGCAGCTCAATGCTTAAGCGGTTCATTTCTGTCACGTGAGATTAGTTCTATGGCGATCGTTGTTAACAAACCCCTCCCTGAATTTGAAGCAAACGCAACGGGCGGACTCAAGGTTTCAAACACATCACACAATGGCAAAATCATGATTTTGTACTTCTATCCGAAGGACAACACGCCTGGTTGCACCACGGAAGCCATGCAGTTTCGTGACAAATTCAAAGATTTTGCCAAAGCTGGCGCCACCGTGCTTGGCGTTTCCCGCGACAACATGAAATCTCACGATGAGTTCAAAGCCAAACTCGAACTGCCCTTTGATCTGATTGCAGACACCGAAGAAAAAATGTGTCACATGTTTGGCGTTGTCAAGAACAAGATCATGTACGGCAAAAAAGTCAAAGGCATTGAGCGCAGTACATTTTTGATCGGCCCCGATGGCCTGGTCAAAGAAGAATGGCGCGGCCTGAAAGTTCCAGGGCACGTTGAAGATGTTTTAAAAGCAGTGAAGGCCCTTAAAAAAGCAGCATAATGCTGATATGCAGCTGAAAAACAGCCCCATTCGCTCTAGCCAATCAAGTCAAGCCGCCTCGGCCTCAAGGCGGCTTTTTCTTTGCTCACAAGTTTCTACCATTCCATCTGAGGCCTCGATTTATGCCATTGCCCCCCGCACCTTCTCAGCGCGCGTCCTTAATTTCACCTTCATCGATCCCTAAGTCTGAAAAACTGGCGCCTTCGTCCACCTCCCCCGTTCACCCAGAAATTTCGGTTCGTAAAAACGCACCCAAGCGAAGCGCCATCGACTTCAAACTTGAAGCACCCGTCGTGAAAGAAGCTGCATACGAGCGGCCAGCGCGACCCAGCTCTGCCAAAAAAGTAAAGTCGCTTAAGAAAAGCAACGGTCCTAGCAAGTTGTTTGTCCTGGACACCAACGTGCTCATGCACGACCCCATGTGCCTTTTCCAATTTGAAGAGCACGATATTTATTTGCCCATGATTGTTCTCGAAGAGCTAGACAGTCATAAGAAAGGCATGACGGAGGTTGCCAGAAATGCGCGGCAAACCAGTCGCTCACTCGATTCACTGGCCGCAGCACCCGGCACAGACATGCAACAAGGATTGCCCTTGAGCACCACAGGCCACATTGAGGCGGGTGGAAAACTGTTCTTTCAAACCCAAATGATGGATGTCAACTTGCCCATCAGCCTGCCTCAGGGTAAAGCAGACAATCAAATTCTAGGTGTCGTACAGGCCCTCGGGAAACTTCATGCACCACGAGAAGTTGTGCTTGTGTCCAAAGACATCAACATGCGCGTCAAGGCCAGGGCCCTTGGCATGGCTGCAGAAGACTACCAAAATGACAAAGTCTTAGACGATGGCGACTTGCTTTATTCAGGCGCATTGGCTTTGCCCACAGATTTTTGGAATCGCCATGGCAAGGCGATAGAAAGCTGGCAGCAAGGCAGTCACACCTTCTATCGTTTTAGTGGGCCACTGGTCCCGAGCTTGCTGATCAATCAGTTTGTTTATTTAGAAGCCCCCGGTGAACCTAGCCTGTACGCCCGCGTGACTGAAATCCGAGGCAAAACGGCCGTTCTCAAAACACTCAAAGATTTTGGTCATGCCAAAAATGCAGTGTGGGGTGTGGCCACGCGCAATCGCGAACAAAACTTTGCGATGAACATGCTGACGGATCCCGAAGTCGACTTTGTGACCTTGGCTGGCACTGCCGGCACAGGCAAAACCTTGATGGCCTTGGCTGCGGGACTGACACAAGTTTTGGATGACCGTCGCTACACCGAAATCATCATGACCCGCGCCACCGTGAGCGTGGGCGAAGACATCGGATTTTTACCGGGCACTGAAGAAGAAAAAATGGGCCCTTGGATGGGCGCGCTCGATGACAACTTGGAATTCTTGGCCAAAGGCGACGGCGGCAACGCTGGCGAATGGGGCCGGGCTGCGACCAATGAACTCATTCGCAGTCGCATCAAAATTAAGAGCATGAACTTCATGCGTGGCCGCACGTTCATGAACAAATACGTGATCATCGACGAAGCGCAAAACTTGACGCCCAAGCAAATGAAAACCTTGATCACTCGTGCAGGCCCCGGCACCAAGATCATTTGCATGGGCAATTTGGCGCAAATTGACACGCCCTACCTCACGGAAGGTTCTTCAGGTTTAACTTATGCCGTTGACCGCTTTAAAGGATGGCCCCATGGCGGCCACATTACCTTGGCACGCGGAGAGCGATCACGTCTGGCAGACTTTGCCAGCGAGGTGCTCTAGTCATTTCATCGATCAGGCTTGTTTTAATAATCGCCACTGTCACCGCTTGAGGCTAAGCTTTCAAAGCGTGTGAGGGGCTTCAAGAAAGTTAAACGAACGGCGCCGGTGGGGCCGTTACGTTGTTTGCCAATGATGATTTCAGCGACACCTGGATCTTTGGAATCTTTGTTGTAGTAATCGTCGCGATAAATGAACATGATAATGTCGGCGTCCTGCTCAATCGCGCCAGACTCCCGCAGATCGCTCATCATGGGTCGCTTGTCGGTTCTTTGTTCAACGCCTCGGTTTAATTGCGAAAGCGCAATCACAGGGCACTGCAGTTCTTTGGCCAACATTTTGAGGCCTCGAGAAATTTCGCCCAACTCGGTCGCGCGGTTATCGCCATCTGAGCTGGAGGAGCCACTCATCAATTGCAAATAATCCACAACGATCAAGCCAAGCTTGCCGCATTTTCGTGCCAGACGACGCGCATTGGCACGGAGTTCGCTGGTGGTGAGGCCAGGCGTTTCATCGATGTGCAAGGAAACCGTTCTGAGCCGTTCAATCGCGTCGGTGAGGCGCGGCCATTCTTCATCAGTGAGTTTGCCCGAGCGCAAGTGACCTTGATCAATTCGGCCAATCGAGCCCACGACACGAACTGCCAATTGTGCTGCGCCCATCTCCATCGAGAACACCGCCACTGGCAAACCCTCGTTGAGGGCAACATGTTCGGCAATGTTGATGGCAAAAGCCGTTTTGCCCATCGAAGGACGCGCCGCTAAAACAACCAAATCGCCGGCCTGCAGGCCTGATGTCATCCGGTCTAAATCGTAGAAACCTGTTGGCACGCCCGTGATGTCATTGGGGTTGTCCGCCATTTCCTGCACGCGGTCCATCAGGTCGACCACCAAGGTGTCCATGGATTGGAAGCCCTGCTTCATGCGAGAGCCCTCTTCACCGATGTTGAAGATCTTTTGCTCGGCTTCGTCTAATATTTTTTCAACAGCACGGCCTTGTGGACTGAAGGCATTGGTGGCAATTTCGTCGCTGGCGGTCACCAACTTGCGGAGGATGGATCGCTCTCGAACGATTTCTGCATAACGTCTGATATTGCTGGCGCTGGGCACATATTGCGCCAAGGCGTTGAGATAGCCTAAGCCACCCATGCCCTCTGCTTTACCTTGATTTTGCAACTGCTCGTACACCGTGATCACATCAGCTGGCTTAGAGCCATTGATCAACGTAGAGATGGCCGCAAATATGAGCTTGTGTTCATGTCGATAGAAATCATTGTCCGTCAGCAAGTCACCCATTCGGTCCCAAGCCGAGTTGTCCAGCAGCAACCCTCCCAGCACACTTGACTCAGCCTCGATGGAGTGCGGAGGCACTCGCAGCTGTGCGATTTGCTGATCTTGGCTGACTGCGCTGAAACCCAGCTCGGATTCAGAGTGAGACTGAGGAGAAAAGAGTGCGGACATGGACGTTCAATGTTGTGGCCCTTATCTTACGCACGACGAGGCAAATGGTCATGGGACAAGCCTGTGGATAAGTCGTTGGTAAGTACAGAAAGTCTTGTGAATAAATCAAATAACACGCCAGAAACTAAAAAGCCGCCTGTCGCAAGCGTACTTACGACGGACGGCTTGAAGGGAAGCCTGAAGATTAAGCTGTTTCGCCGTAGACAGAAACAGTGACTTCCACCACCACGTCTGTGTGCAAAGCCACAGCAACCGTAGATTCGCTGACCGTTTTGATCGGGCCATTGGGCATGCGGATTTGGGCTTTGGCCAAACCGTAACCCGCCTTGTTCAACTCTTCGGCGATGTCGTGGTTGGTCACTGAACCAAACAAACGACCGTCAACGCCGGCCTTTTGAGTGATTTTGACCACGGCACCAGAGAGCTTTTCGCCTTGTGCTTGGGCTGCAGCCAATTTGGCAGCAGCAGCTTTTTCGAGTTCGACGCGGCGTGCTTCGAATTCAGCTTTGTTGGCCTCAGTGGCGCGACGTGCACGGCCGCTGGGAATCAGGAAGTTGCGAGCGTAACCATCTTTGACTTTGACGATTTCACCCAAATTGCCAAGGTTAACAACCTTATCGAGCAGAATAATTTGCATGGTTGTTCTCCTTAAACTTTGTGCTGGTCGCTGTAAGGCAACATGGCCAAAAAGCGAGC
>CAIMUZ010000223.1 GCA_903844775.1 uncultured Burkholderiales bacterium
CATATGCATGCCGCCATTGACATGCAATTCCTGACCCGTTACATAAGCTGCTAAAGGACTGGCCAAATAGGATACTGCGTGCGCAATATCCTCTGGTAAACCCAGTTTGCCCAATGGAATTTGAGCCATCAGGGCTTGGTGCTGCGCCTCTGGCAAAGCGGCCGTCATGTCTGTGGCAATGAAGCCTGGCGCCACACAATTGACTGTGATGTTGCGACTTCCCAGCTCTCTGGCCAGGGCACGGGTCATGCCCGCGACACCGGCCTTGGCCGCGGCGTAATTGGCTTGTCCGGGATTACCAGAGGCCCCCACCACACTGGTGATGCTGATAATTCGGCCATAGCGCTGCTTCATCATGGGGCGCATCACAGCACGACTCATGCGAAAAACAGCCTTCAAATTGGTGTCTAAAACAGCATCCCAATCGTCGTCTTTCATGCGCATGGCCAAAGTGTCACGCGTAATGCCCGCGTTATTGACCAAAACATGCAAGCCGCCTTCTGACTTGACGATGGCATCGATCAGCGCCTCGCCTGCGGCCGCGTCATTGACATTCAAATTGGCACCCCGGCACCCTGAATAGGCTGCCAAAGCATCAGAAATACGAGTGGCACCATCGTCCGTGGTGGCCGTGCCAATCACTTTCAAGCCTTGTTTGGCCAATTCCAGCGCAATGGCCGCACCAATCCCTCTGGAAGCGCCCGTTACCAAAGCAACTTGGCCTTTGAATTCTGTCGTTGTCGTGCTCATGTCAATGCGCCTTTGGCTTCTGCCAAGGAGGCAGGATCGAAAACAGGGAGGCCCGTCATCTCAGCATCAATGCGCTTGACCATGCCAGCCAATACTTTGCCAGGGCCACACTCAATGACCATGGTGACGCCTTGGGCCTTGATGGCTTGAATGCATTCGACCCAGCGCACGGGCCCAAAGGCTTGGCGATAGAGTGCGTTGCGAATGCGATCAGCGTCTGTTTCGACGGCAACATCGATGTTGTTGACGACTTGAATTTGTGGCGAAGCAAATGGGGTTGCCGCCAGTTTTTCTTTCAGCTTTTCCGCTGCAGGCCGCATGAGACTGGAATGAAAAGGCGCCGACACAGGCAAGTTCAAAGCACGCTTTGCGCCCATGGCTTTTAAAACTTCACAGGCTTTTTCAACGGCAGCTTTGCTGCCTGCAATCACAGTTTGAGCGGGATCATTGAAATTCACGGCCTCAACGACTTCACCACTGTCAGCAGGGAAAGTGGCTTTTGCTTGCGCACAGCCTTCAATGACTTTCGCGGCGTCCATTCCCAGAACGGCAGCCATGGCGCCCACCCCCACCGCCACAGCATCTTGCATGGCGGCAGCACGGAATCGAACCAAGGGTGCAGCCTGAGCCAAGGTCAAAACACCTGAGGCCACCAGGGCCGAATACTCACCCAATGAATGGCCTGCAACAACAGCAGGTTGCACACCACCTTCTGCCAACCAAACACGATAGGCTGCAATGGCAGAAACCAACATGACCGGTTGCGTGTTCGTGGTTAAGGCCAAGGCTTCTTTGGGTCCCTGATGAATCAACCCACCCAAATCTTCGCCCATCGCATCGGACGCTTCTTTCAAAGTTTCGACGACGGCCGGATGATCGCCCCATGCGTCCAACATGCCCACCGATTGGGAGCCTTGACCGGGAAAAACGAAAGCAAATGGACTCATGATTTCAAAGCAACATTGATCAATATTTTAAGAGGACCGAGCCCCAAGTAAATCCACCCCCAACCCCTTCGAGCATCAGGGTTTGGCCTTTGGTAATTTGGCCAGAACGCACACCGTGGTCAAGCGCCAGCGGAATCGAGGCGGCAGACGTATTGCCATGCTGGTCCACTGTGACAATGACTTTTTCCATCGACATTTTGAGTTTTCGCGCCGTACTTTGCATGATTCGAATATTGGCCTGGTGGGGTACGAGCCAATCGATGTCACCGGCGTTCAATCCGGCTTTGTTCAAAGATGCAAGAGCAGTTTCTTCAAGGACACCGACAGCCAGTTTGAAAACTGCTTGTCCGTCCATTTTCAAAACGGGATCGCCCAAAATAGCGCCCCCCGAAACGTGGCCAGGGACGCATAAAATTTCTGAATATTTGCCATCCGCGTGAATATCGGTTGCCAAAATGCCTGGCGTGCTGGAAGCCTCCAACACAACGGCACCCGCGCCATCACCAAACAACACACAGGTGGTACGGTCTTTGAAATCAAGAATGCGACTAAAGACTTCAGCACCGATGACCAAGGCTCGCTTGGCCGTCCCCGTTTTGATCATGGCGTCTGCCACTGTCATGGCATAGATAAAGCCACTGCAAACAGCTTGCACATCAAAAGCGGGGCAACCCACAATCCCTAATTTGCTTTGGAGTAAGGTGGCTGTCGATGGAAACACCATGTCGGGTGTAGAGGTGGCCACGATGATCAGATCAATGTCAGAGGGTTGGCAACCCGCCGCCAGCATCGCACGCTGGGCTGCTTCCGCGCCTAAATCACTGCTTCCAACACCGGCATCCACAAAATGGCGGGCGCGGATGCCTGTTCGTTCCACGATCCAATCGTCTGAACTTTCGATGCCTTGGGTTGCCAATTCAGCAACCAGGTCAGCATTGGTCAGCCTTCTTGGAGGCAAAAAGCTGCCCGTGCCGGAAATACGAGAATAAATGGTCATTCGGAAGCGGACGGGTTGGCTGAACTTTCAGCAAGCCCTTGTGCATTCAACAAAGGGGCTGCATGTGCAATTCGGGCAGCAACACGACCAAGCAGTTGATGTCTGGCAGCATCATACGCTCGGTTCAAGGCGACTCCGAACGCCAGTTCATCCGCGGAACCATGGCTTTTAAAAACCAAGCCGCGCAAGCCCAAAAGAGCAGCGCCATTGTAGCGACGATGATCAACCCTGTTTCTAAACGAATTTAGAACAGGATAGGCAAAGATAGCAGCAATTTTCGTGAAGATACTGCGAGAAAACTCTGATTTTAGAAATCCACCCATCATGGTGGCCAAGCCTTCACTCGCCTTCAGCGCAACATTCCCAACAAAACCATCGCACACCACAATGTCGACAGTTCCTTTGAAAATATCATTCCCTTCAACGTTGCCATAAAAATTCAAATCGCCGGAGTTACCAGCAGATCGCAACAAATCGGCTGCTTTTTTGATGATTTCATTGCCTTTAATGGCCTCTTCGCCAATATTTAACAGCCCGACACTGGGGCTTTCATTGTCTTGCAAGACAGAAACCAAGGCCGAGCCCATGACAGCAAACTGCAAAAGATGTTCGGGCGAGCAATCGACATTGGCACCCAAATCCAACATGGTGGTACCACCACCCTTGAAATTTGGCATTTGACCCGCAATGGCAGGCCGGTCAATGCCATCCATTGTTTTAAGAACATAACGGGCAATGGCCATCAATGCGCCAGTATTTCCAGCTGAAACGGCAGCATCGGCCTCGCCTGCCTTGACCAATTCAATGGCCACACGCATGGAAGAATCTTTTTTCTTTCTGAGGGCCACCTCGACAGAGTCGTCCATCCCAACAACCTCTGTGGCTTCAACGATGAGGGCACGCTCGTGCTGGAATGACGAGAGTGCGTCCGCACGCCCGACCAGTTTCAAACGCGCATTAGGATGGGTTGCCAGAAAATGAAGGCAAGCGGGCAACGTGACCTGAGGCCCGTGATCTCCCCCCATGCAATCCACTGCAAGGGTGAAAAATTCTTTGGAAGACATGTTGTCCATAGACACAAATACAAAGGCCCGAGGCTACCTTGAATGTAGCATCGGGCCTGTATTTCAAGCGTCAATTAAGCTTCTGATTTGTTCTTCAGAACTTGGCGGCCACGGTAAAAACCGTTGGGGCTAATGTGGTGACGCAAATGAGTTTCACCTGTGGTTGGCTCGACAGCGATACCAGGCACGTTCAGCGCATTGTGCGAACGATGCATGCCACGCTTAGAAGGTGACTTTTTATTTTGTTGAACAGCCATGATGGCTCCTTGGATGCGTTGAAAGCAGCGTTATTGAAGATCAGGACGGTTGCCCTTTTCGACCCAAGCGCAAAAAGCGCAACGCAGCTTTGGGTTAAACAGTGAATGAATTAACGCGCCCTCACAGGCACGAAGCCGCTGATTATAGCCCATACTTTTCGCTCTATCCAGCGCTTTAGTTTGGTTTTTTCTTCAATTTTGCCAATGCCGCAAAAGGGTTAGGGCGCGCCTCCAAGGCCGCCTCAAAGGCATCATCGACAGCCATCATTGGCACCAAAGTGGGGCATATTTCATGCTTAGGCACAATGGGCGCCGACATAATGAGCTCGTCTTCAATGAGCTCGAAAACATTCAATTCAGGCACTAAAACCAACAAATCTTCTTCGGATTCATCATCCTCTGCTTCTGCCGTGGCCTCATCTGCGACAAAACGAAAGGACGCGTTGGCTTGCAGCGTCAATTTGACTTCGCCCATGCACCTTTGGCACTGCATGGGCAGATCAACATCGGCCTTTAAGTGCATCCAAATTTGAGAATCACCGCTTGAAACAGGCACTGACTTAGCTTGTATCGCCCATGAAACCTGGGCCGCTTGTCCTGAACCTTTCAAAGAGGACTCTACAGGGCTTAAAGCCAATTCTGCCAATCTGGCAAACTGTGCCAGACTCAACTGCCCTTGCAAACTGAGTCCGTCTCTTGCAAAAGCCTTGACATTGAGGCGATTCAAATCAAATTTTTTATCCATGCTTCCAGTGTAAGAGAATTGAGGGATGTCCAAAGACAAACAACAACCCACTCCGCCCTCCTCCCGCCTTCTGATTTTGGGCTCGAGCTCTCGGTACCGAAAGGAGTTGCTTTCTCGACTGCAAATTCCATTTGAAACTGCGACACCTGATGTGGACGAGACACCCCACAGCAATGAACCGCCCAAAGACTTGGCACTCAGGTTGGCACTTGCCAAGGCAAGGGCCATAGCCCTCAAAAATCCAGAGGCCGTCGTGATTGGCTCGGACCAAGTCGCCGACCTTGAAGGGACACCGCTAGGCAAACCCGGCAATCACGCCAATGCCACCTTGCAACTGCAACGCATGCGCGGCAAAACGGTCATTTTTCAAACGGCGCTCTCAGTGGTCTGCTTGGCCTCTGGTTATGAGCGCACTGATGTGGCGTCGGTCAAAGTTAAATTTCGCGACTTCAGTGACGATGAAATTGAATCTTACTTAAGGGCCGAAGAACCTTACGACTGTGCAGGCAGCGCCAAAAGCGAAGGCCTCGGCATTGCACTCTTGGATTCGATTGACAACGACGATCCCACGGCCCTGATCGGTCTGCCATTGATCAGAACCTGTCAAATGCTTAGAGAGGCTGGTGTGAAATTGTTATGACAAAAGCAACTCGCCAATTTGGCAAACTTTTTTTAGTGCCAGCCCCGCTTGACTTTGGTTGCGACGAAGACATTGATCTGCAACAAGTGATGCCAATGGGAACCCTCTCGGCAGCCGCCAGCATCACGCACTGGATTTGCGAGAACGCCAAGACCACCCGCGCCTATCTCAAGCGAATTGATGCATGCACACCTTTGAAAGCCAGCATCCAATCTCAAATCATCACCGAGCTTCCAAGACAAGTGCATAAAAAAGGCGACCATCTGGGCGGCTTTGATGCCAAGCCCATGTTGACATCTGTTTTGGAAGGCGAAGACATGGGCTTGGTCAGCGAAGCTGGCATGCCGGCAGTCGCTGATCCTGGCAGCTCAGTGGTTCGCGCAGCGCACGAACTTGGCATTCAAGTGGTTCCGCTGGTCGGTCCGGTTTCTCTGTTATTGGCATTGGCCTGCAGTGGCTTGAACGGACAAAATTTTGCATTTGTGGGCTACCTGCCACAAGAGCCCCAAGATCGCGCACGAAGAATTAAAGAGTTAGAACAACACGCCTTGAAGTCAGGTCAAACTCAACTCTTCATTGAGACACCTTATCGCAACGCGGCACTTTGGTCGTCACTGGTTCAAAGCTTGCAGCCGGGGAGTCGGCTGGCATTCAGCTGCGGCCTCACCTTAACAAGCGCAGTGAATCAAAGTTGTACGGCGCAACAATGGCGAGACTTGCCTTCTGGGAAAATGCCTGAAGGTCTGAACAATCAGACGCCTGCCGTATTTGCAATTGGCGCTTAAATCAAGGGCGCTTTCCACAAATCAAATGGCTGCGGCGGTCACATGCCGATCAACGAATGGCAGCACTTGAGCGCATCGCTTTCCATGCGCCTTCTCCCATGGCTGCGCCGAAGCGCTTCACCAAACGCTCAGCCACATTGTCATGACGTGAATAGTCCACCAAATCCTCAGCTTTCACCACGTCACGGGCCACTTGATCTAGGCTGGCCAATTCATCCGCCAAGCCCAACTCAACCGCTTGCTGACCCGTCCAAAATAAACCACTGAACATCCCTGGTGTTTCTTTCAAACGATCGCCACGACCTTTTTTAACCACTGCAATGAACTGCGAGTGAATGTCGTTCAGCATGAACTGCGCATGTTTTCGCTGCGCCTCGGTCTGAGGGCTAAAGGGGTCTAAAAATCCCTTGTTTTCACCTGCCGTCATCAGCCGTCTTTCGACGCCGAGTTTGTCCATCAAGCCGGTAAAGCCAAAGCCATCCATGAGCACACCAATGCTGCCCACAATACTGGCTTTGTTGACATAGATTTTGTCTGCTGCCGCAGCGATGTAGTAGGCCGCCGACGCACATGATTCTTCAACCACAGCATAAATGGGTTTGTGATGAAGTTCTCTCAGACGAACTATTTCATCGTTGATGATGCCCGCCTGAACGGGGCTGCCACCGGGCGAATTGATGAGCAAGATCAAAGCTTGCGAACCAGAGTCCTCCAAAGCGGCACGCATTGAAGCCACCACATTTTCGGCACTGGCATCTCCACCATCGGCAATTTCGCCTTTGATATTGACCAAAGCGGTATGTGGCTTGGTGATGCTGGTCGAAGGCTGGTTGTGTGAAAACACCTGCCACAGCACCAGCAACCAAAACAACAACCACCCCAGCCTGAGACCCATTTTCCATCGACGCGCGGCCTTCTGCTCTTTCAAATTGGACTGAACCAGGTCTGACAAGATTTGTCGCTCCCAATTTCCCGCAACGTTTTGAACGGAAGACTGTGCAAACACTCCCGCGGACGCCTGATGATCGCTGGTCTGCTTTGGCGTATTGGATGATTCAGGGTTTTCAGAACTCATGAGAACTCAAAAGGTTTTAAATTGAAGTCAGTATGCCAGTGAACCACACCGCCCTGCTCCGACAAGGTGATTGAGATCAGCCCGCCATTGCAGGGGCCGCCCGCGCAGGCGCCAGAGTCAGGACGGTACATGGCGCCGTGGGTGGCACAAATGAGGAATTGTCCCGTGGTATCAAAAAAACGGTTGGGTTGAAAATCCATTTCCATGGCCACATGGCTGCAGCGGTTTAAGTAAGCATGAACCACTCCCTTAAAACGGATGGCAAACGCTCTGCACGTTTGGCCGCCATAAACAACATCAAATGGCACTGCCAAACCCCCATCTGTCAGTTCATTTGAATTGCACAAAGGAATTACTTCGCTCATGAAATCACCTTTTATCAAACCACTTCAAAATCAGTTTCAAATTTTAAATGCGACGCCAGAAGACTCAAAGCTCAAGCATTTTCCAAAAGCCATTGACGCAACTCAGAGACGGAATGTGCAATGAACTTTGGTTTCAAAGCGTGGAAAGCATCAGGTTCATGAGCACCATAACTCACCCCAACACTGGCGCATCCTGCATTCAACGCCATTTGCAAATCGTGCGTGGTATCGCCGATCATCAGCGTACGCTCAGGGTCAACACCAAACTCTCGCATCAGCACATGCAGCATCAGCGGGTTGGGCTTGCCCGCCGTTTCATCGGCTGTGCGAGAGCCATCAAACATGCCCTTCAGGTCAACGTCATGGAAGGCCTCATTCAAACCTTGGCGGCTCTTGCCAGTGGCTACTGTCAGCCAATGATGTCGCGACTTTAACTCGGCCAACAGGGGCAAAACACCGTCAAAAAGAACAATGTCGTTTTGGTGTGCCGTGTAGTGATGGCGATAGCGTTTGCCAAGTTCTGGATATTTTTCCACAGGCACATCAGGGGCTGCATGCGCCAGTGCCTGCATCAATCCCAACCCAATGACATAAGACGCGGCCTCTTTACTGGGCTCTTTTCCTCCCACATCGACCACTGCACGCTGAATACACCGCGTGATGATGGCGGTGGAATCAAACAGCGTGCCATCCCAATCAAAGGCGATCAGGTCAAACTGACGAGGACGGAGGCTTGGGTTTGGCATGGTTGACATAAAGTTGCAGTTCAGAAGGTAGATTTGATTTCAGTTCGACCCGCTTGTCGGTTGCAGGGTGCGTGAATTGCAGCCGCCAAGCGTGCAAGAACATTCGCTTCAAACCCTGTTTTTGAAGCGCTTTGTTCCATTCGAAATCACCATATTTATCATCTCCGGCAATTGGGTGCCCTTCAGAAGCCAAGTGCACCCTGATTTGGTGAGTCCGGCCAGTCTTGATGGTGACCTCCAGCAAAGTGCAACCCACCAAGCGTTCAGCCACCTTCACCAAGGTGATAGACCGCATGCCATCGGGATCCTCATTTGAAGTGACCTTCACACGACGCTCGCCATCGGGCAAAAGGAATTTGTGCAGCGCGCTGTCAATCACCTTTAACTTTTCAGGCCAGCTCCCTTGCACCAAGGCAAGGTAAGTCTTACCGGTTTCCCGTTCCCTGAATTGATTTTGAAGGTGCTTGAGGGCGCTTCTTTTCTTGGCCACCAGCAAAATGCCACTGGTTTCACGGTCCAATCGGTGCACCAATTCGAGCAATTTTGCCAAGGGCCTCGCCTGTCGGAGTTGCTCAATCACACCAAAACTAACACCTGAGCCCCCATGCACGGCGACGCCCGCCGGTTTGTCGATGGCCATCAAAGCGTCGTCTTCTAGCAACAGAGGAAACTCCCGGCCTGGTGCAGGTCTGGCCGCCTTTTCAGCCACCTTGTCCGAAATTCTCACGGGCGGAAGCCGAACGACATCACCCGTCTCAATGCGGGTATCGGCCGAAGCGCGCCCCTTGTTCACTCGAACTTCACCGCTGCGGATAATTCGATAAACGTGCGTTTTGGGAACTCCCTTCAGATGCCGAATGAGGAAATTGTCCAAGCGTTGCCCCGCCGACTCCTCGTCCACAGTCAGCCATTTGACCTCCACGGCCGAAGATGAGGCCACAAAAATGTCCGAATGTATGGCTTGAGGCCCTATAATCTGATTCACCGGCGTTGTGCTGTAAGTGGTTGATTTGAATGGAAATGAATTCCTGATGACAGGAGTTTAGTCCACTCTCCACCAACAAGCGCCGTAAGTTCGTTGCCGCCA
>CAIMUZ010000224.1 GCA_903844775.1 uncultured Burkholderiales bacterium
GTGTTCCTTAGAATTCAAATTCATCAACTTTGTTGGCGTAGCCACCCTTGTCGCACACCGTCAGCCTTAGGCTTAGTTTGGTGTCGATGGGGTCGGTATCAACCAACTGAGAGGCCACCACGGGAATGGCCGAACCCACTGGGGTTGCCATCAGTTTTTCTAAAAAGATGGCGCCAATGGTGCTTCTGTCCTTGGGGTCGCATTTGGCAACAAAATGAACAGGTTTTTGGGTGAAAGGGTTGGTCAGGTTGTTGAGTGGGGCAACTTTTTCAGTCAGTTCTTTGAAGCAGTCGCCCCAAAGTTTTCGCTCCATGTCGCTGGCAGCGCAATTACCAACGCTGAAGCCTTCTTTGCTACGGGCTTCGCTGTTGTCCTTCATCCAATTCATCCAAGCTTCGCCGTTGTGCTTGGTGACTTCGTTCTTGTAGCCTTCTTTGTAAGCCAAAACGCCAACCCATGCCACAGTGGCCATGATGCAAGCTAAAAAGATGAGAAACAAAACATCGGACTTATTGGGCATGCCCGAAATGACCGGTGCTGCTTGATCAGCATCGTGTGTGTGTACATTGTCTGTCATGTGAGAGAGTTCCATGAAGATGGCAAAAATGTGAAATACCGATTTGGCATTTCCATACATGTGTGCATCGTATTGAATCGGCTTTAAACGTCAAGCCTTTAATGAAATTTGCAAGCTATTTTGTCAATGAAGCATCAAAGCCTTGAACAATCATATGTCAGTAAGTCAAAAATAAGACACTTATTCGTTGTTGGTACTGCGGTGCGCCCAAGCGGTGGTGTGCTTCTCGATGTAGCTAAAAAGCTCGTACATCGCCATGGCCATGGCGCCAACCACCACCAAGCCAGAGAAAGCCAAACCCATTTGCATGGCGGAGCCTGCAGAAATAAGCAAATAGCCGATGCCTTCATTGGCGGCGGTCATTTCAGACACGGTGGTTCCCACAAATGCCAAGGTGATGGCCACCTTGAGTGAGCCAAAGAAATAGGGCATGGAGCGGGGCAGACCCACCTTGACCAGGACGTCCCAACGCTTTGCACCAAGAACGCGCAGAACGTCTTCAAGTTCAGGCTCAAGTGTGGCCAAGCCTGTTGCAATGTTGACCATGATGGGGAAAAAGCTGATGAGGAAAGCGGTCAGGATGGCGGGGCCGATGCCGATGCCAAACCAAACCACCAAGATGGGCACGAAGGCGGCCTTTGGCAGCGCATTGAAAGCGGTCATGAGGGGGTAGACCGCGGCATAAGCCAAGCGGGAACTGCCAATGACGAAGCCTAACAAAACACCCACCACAATGGCAATGCCAAAGCCCGCCATGGTGACCCAGTAAGTGCGCCAAGCATGGGCTGCAATGACGCCGCTGAATTCAACGGTTTGCTGTGCAATGCGATAAGGGCTGGGGAAAATAAATTCAGAAACATTGAAGAGGCTACAGGCCGCCTGCCATATGACCAGCGTGAGAACCAATAAAATCCAAGGTGCGGTTGCTTCTAGCGTTTTCTTATTCACAAATCACCTGCTTATTGATTGATAACCGCGCCGGCTTGGCGAATGGCACCGATGTGGCCACGCAATTCGTGAACGATGTGGGTGAACTCGGGCGTGTAAGTCACTTCCAAATCGCGAGGCCGTGGTAAGTCAATTTCTTTTTTGACCACAAACCTGCCGGGGCTTTTGCTCATGACATAGACCGTGTCAGCCAAGAAAACAGACTCGCGCAAATCGTGTGTGACCAAGATGACGTTGAACTTTTGCTCAGTCCAGAGATCGCGCAATATGCACCACAACTCTTCCCGTGTGAAAGCGTCGAGTGCGCCAAAGGGCTCGTCGAGCAACAGCATTTTGGGCTCATGAATGAGGGCGCGGCAAATGCTGGCGCGTTGTTGCATGCCCCCCGAAAGTTGCCATGGGAATTTGTCTTCGTAGCCGCCAAGACCAACGGTTCTCAGAAGCTTGCTGGCACGCTCTGCAAACTCGGCCTTGCGTTGTTTGAATTGTGAACGGAATGGCTCGACAATTTCAAGGGGCAACAAGACGTTGTCAAGGGTGGTGCGCCAAGGTAACAAAGAAGGCGCTTGGAAGGCCATGCCACTGATTTTCAAAGGACCGGTGACCGGTTGACCATCCACCAATATTTGGCCCTTGCTGGGACGCTTGAGTCCTGTGGTGAGCTTCATGAAGGTGGACTTGCCGCAGCCCGATGGGCCCACAATGGCAATGAACTCGCCCTGTTTGACTTGCAAGTTGATGTCTTCAACTGCAAAGTGGTTTTCCGCTAACAACTCATCGTTGTAGGCCAACCAAACATTTTGAAAATCAACGAAATTTGCAGTGGTCAAAACAGGCCGCCTTGTTCAATCAAAAAATCACTTCTTAGGCTTGGGCAAAATGTCCAGTTCTTTGGCGGTAGGCAAGAAGGAGCCATTCCAAATGTCTTCGGACTTCACGCGAGTTTTGGTGTTGAACGCATCAGAAACTTGTGAAGCCATCAAAGACAAACGTGGGCCTTTGATTTGACCAAAGCCTTCTTCACGAGCAGAGGGGCTGTTGATCACGGTGTCGATGGCCAATTGCAAACGGCGAGTTTCAAGTTCGACATTGATAATGCCGTCGCGAGCTTTCACATCGCCAATGGCGGCGGCTGGATTGGCAATCACGTCTTTGGCACCTTTGGTGAAGGCCACCAAGAACGCTTTCAACGCAGCAGGATTTTCCTTGATGAGTTTGGGAGAAGCAATGATGGCGTTGCCATACAACTTCACACCAAAATCGGGGTATTGCATCACGACCACATCTTCCGCTTTCACGCCTCGGGCTTCGATGTTCAATAGGGACGTGAAGGTAAAGCCAGTGATGGCGTCGACATCGCCGCGAACCAACATGGTTTCACGCAAAGGTGGGTCCATGGCTGTCCAAGCCACAGTGCCAATGTTGTTGGCCTTTTGGAAGATGGGGAAAGCGCGGCGACCTGCATCAAACACAGGTGCACCTAATTTTTTACCAGCCAAATCGGCTGGGGTTTTGATGCCCGATTTTTTCAACGCCATGACCGAAGCCGGTGTGTTGTTGTAGACCATCATGACGGCCACGGGTTTGTTGGGCGCATCGGGGTTGTTTGCGTGGAATTCCATCAATGCTGCAAGGTCTGCAAAGCCCACGTCATAGGTGCCTGATGCCACGCGTGTGACGGCGCCACCGGAGCCGTTACCGGCATCCACTGTGACGTCCAATTTGGCGTCTTTGAAATAACCTTTGGCCGCAGGCGTTAAGAAGAATGCCGCTGGACCTTCAAAGCGCCAATCCAATTGGAATTTAAGAGGTGTATTTTGCGCATGGGCAAAGCCGAATGAACAGGCTGCCAACAAAGCAGCAGTAGTTTTGAGCAAGAAGCGTTTTTTCATGAAAACTCCAAAAAGAATGAAGGATGGACTGTAGATAACCAGCTTTGAACAACTAGCAAAATCGATGCCATTATGAAGCCCTTGAATGGTTCACTTGTTTTACAAAGTGTATACAGTTTTAGGCCGAAAAGGATCGGTAAAACCCCGAGTCAGCCCTTTTTTGGGCTGTTTTTATTTCAAGAGGTCCAAAATGGTGCGGGAGATCACCTTGGTTGCTTTTCTCAAATCCTCTAAATGAAGTCGTTCATCAGCACGTTTGGCATGCGATTCCAAAACAGTGCGAGGGCCTGCGCCGTAAATGACCCCCGGAATGCCTTTTTCAACATAGAGCCGAACATCGGTATACAGCGGCGTTCCCATGGCGGGTATAGGTTCGCCAAAAATAGTTTGCCCATGCTGTTGAATGGCATTGACCAAGGGCGCATTGCCAGCCAATGGTTTCATGGCATGCGCCATGAGCATGCGTTTGATCTCGATGCTGATCTGAGCGTCTTGGGCGCGGCCTTGGTTGAACTCGTTCACCGCATGCGCCATCACTTGTCGAATGTTGGCCTCGACTTCAGTCGGGTTTTCCTCCGGAATCATGCGGCGGTCTAGTTTGAAACTCACTGTGCCTGGCACGACGTTGGTGTTGGTGCCACCTTCTATGCGTCCCACATTCAGATAGGGGTGATTGATACCCTCTACTTTGGAGCTGATGTGTTGGTAGAGCTTGTTTTGTGCATACAGGTGATTCAGGACATGAACAGCACCTTGCAATGCATCCACGCCAGTCTCTGGAATGGCTGCGTGCGCCATCTTGCCGTGAACAGTGACTTCCATTTGCAAACAGCCGTTGTGCGCGGTGACAACCTGATAACTAAAGCCTGCAGCGATCATCAAGTCGGGTTGGGTATAGCCCTTATTGAGCAGCCATCCCGGACCTTTTTCTCCGCCAAATTCTTCGTCGTAAGTGAAGTGCAATTCAACATTGCCTTTCAGCGATAAATGGTGTTGCGCATGAAGCGCTTCAACAGCGCGCAGTGCAAATGTGAAAGTCGAAAAGTCACATTTGCTCACCGCCGTAGCACGGCCGTACATGTTGCCATCTTTAATTTCGCCGCCATACGGTGGGTGTGTCCAGCCTTCACCGGGGGGCACGACATCGCCGTGCGCATTGAGTGCAATGGTTTTCCCGCCAGGTCCAAATGGGCGGCGAACAATGAGGTTGGTCAATGATGTGAGGCCATACGCTTTGACTTCTTCTTCGGGCACTGGAAATTGTTCAGCCACATAACCCATGGCTTTCAAAAGTTCGGTGGTTTTAACGGCATGCGGTGCGTTGTTGCCCGGCGGCGTGTCTGTGGGCACTTGAACCAGTGCTTGGAGAAACTTGACTTGTTCGTCAAAGTGGGCGTCGATCCATTGGTCGATTTGGTCGTAATTTTGAGTGGAGGTCATCTTGGATTAAAGGGAAATTTCGGCGGCGGTTTGGGTGAGTAAATGTGCAAAGGCATCAATGCAAAGCTGAATGTCGTCACTGGTGGTGGATTCCAGCGGATTGTGGCTAATGCCGCTGTTTTCACCTCGAACAAAAAGCATGGCTTGAGGCATGACCTCGTGCAGTTTCATGGCGTCATGGCCGGCGCCACTGGGCATGATATGGAGGGGCACGCCAAGCGCGCGCAGCGCACTTTCCCATCGCTGCTGCCAAGCTTTGTCGCTGGGCGCTGCAGCGGCTCGAAGCGTAACTTCACGCTTGCAAACAAGGCCGCGTCGGGCACAAATTTCGTCCAGGGCCTGCAGCACATCGCGCTCAAGTGCATCGCGCTGTGGGTCTGTGGGTGCGCGCATGTCCATGGAGAAAAGGCAACGACCTGGCACAACATTGATAGAGCCATTGGGTACTTGAAGTTGACCGATGGTGGCCACGGAGTCGCCATCAGCCGCAGCGCGCTGTTCCATGAACAAAGCCAACTCTGCCACCGCATTGGCAGCATCGCGGCGGCGGTTCATAGGGGTGGTGCCAGCGTGGCTTGCCACACCGATCATGTCGCAGACATATCGAACGCTGCCATTGATTGAGTTAACCACGCCCAAGGGCAGGTTCATTTCATTGAGCACAGGGCCTTGCTCGATGTGGACTTCAATGAAGCCTAAATAATCATTGGGATTGCGTTTGATTTTTGGAATGTCTTTTTCATTCAGTCCAGCCCGAGACATGGCTTCGCGCATTGAAATGCCATTGGCATCAAGTTGGTTCAGCCAGTCAAAATTGAATTGACCCACCAAAGCACCAGAGCCTAAAAATGTTGCCTTGTAACGTTGGCCTTCTTCTTCAGAAAATCCGACCACTTCAAGACCAAAGGGAAGGCGTTTTTTTTCTTGGGCTAATTTTTGAACGCAGGCGATGGGTACAAAAATACCCAATCGGCCATCGTGCTTGCCGCCATTGCGAACGGTGTCGTAGTGGCTCCCGGTGAGGAGGTATTGGGCGCCTTTCTCAGCGGGGTGGTAGCGACCGACAACGTTGCCAACGGCATCGACAAAAACCTCGTCAAATCCAGCGCGCTTCATTGTGTTTTGAAGATCTGCGCTACAAGCCAAATGAGCTTCTGTGAGGTAGGTCACGGTCAGTTGACCATTCTCTTTGAATCCCGGATCGCTGTGCTGCGCCAAGTCTTCTTGCCAGTCCCAAACTTGCTGGCCTTGTGTGGGGAAGATGGTCGTTTTGTCGTTCAGGCGAATTTCAACGATGCGGTGAATGTTGCGCAAACATTCTTGCAGTTCAAAATCGGGATGGCCATGCAGGCGTCTCTCAAAAGCAGCGATGATTTGATGCTTGTTGAGTCCTGCACCCCTTGGGCCGCGCACCGCCAAAATAAAGGGCCAGCCAAATTTTTGCTTGTAGGCTGCATTCAAGGTTTGAATTTTTTCGAACTCGTCAGGCGTGCATTCTGTCAGGCCCGCTTTGCTTTGTTCGTGAGTCGATTCGGCGGTCAGTTCATTGCGCACCATGGCTTTGCCAGCCAACTCGGGGTGAGCGCGAATCAAACCAATCTGGGCCTCTCGGCCTGCATCTTGCAGCACTTGGGTCATGCTGTATTTCAAGTGTGCCCAAGATGCAAAGGGTCGATGTTTGAGAGCGCGTTCGGCAATCCAGGGGGAATGTTCGTAGAGGCCATCCAAGAGTTGAATGGCCTCTTGCGAGGCCGCTGTATTCAGCTGTTCAAGAGTCAGTGTCATGGTGTGTAAGGGTGCGTGGCTTTCCAATGACGCGCAATGTCCAGGCGACGACAGACCCAGACGTGGTCGTGGGCTTGGATGTGATCTAAAAATCTTTGCAAAGCGGTGATGCGGCCAGGTCGCCCTAACAAGCGGCAATGCATGCCAATGCTCATCATCTTGGGACGGTTCAAACCTTGCGGATCGCCTTCTTTGTAGAGGGCATCGAAGCTGTCTTTCATGTATTGAAAAAACGGATCGGCGTGAGAATAACCTTGGGGCAAAGCAAAGCGCATGTCGTTGCAATCTAGGGTGTATGGCACGATCAATTGAGGTGCAATTTGGCCATCACTTTTTTCAACCTTCATCCAAAAGGGCAGGTCGTCGCCGTAGTAATCGGCGTCGTATTCGAAGCCGCCAAAGTCTGCGACCAAACGCCGTGTGCGGGGGCTGTCTCTGCCGGTGTACCAACCCAGTGGCCTCTCGCCGCTGAGCTTTTGCAGAATGTCCATGGCCTCAGCCATGTGCGCACGTTCGGTGGCTTCGTCGATGTTTTGGTAGTGAATCCATTTCAAGCCGTGGCAAGCAATGTCGTAACCCAACTCTTGGAAAGCCGCCAGTACGTCGGGATGTTTTTGCAGGGCGGTGGCCACACCAAAAACCGTCAATGGCAATTGACGCTTTTCAAACTCGCGCAAAATTCTCCAAACACCGGCACGGGAACCATATTCGTAGATACCTTCCATGCTGATGTGGCGATCTGGATAAGCAGCTGGACTGAACATTTCCGACAAAAACTGCTCTGATCCTGCATCGCCATGCAACACGGAGTTTTCGCCGCCTTCTTCGTAATTCAAGACGAACTGCACGGCCACGCGAGCCTGTCCGGGCCATTGCGCATGGGGTGGTATTCGGCCGTAACCTTGGAGGTCGCGGGGGTAGGGCGCCGTTGCGTCGTAGGCTGGGTAGGTCATGACAGGGCCAATGCAATATCGTGGGTGGGTGTTTTTTTGTGGAAGCTCAGGCTCTGCTCTACAAAGCCAAGGTGTTCTTCCATGAGACGTGCAGCCAAATCAGCGTCTTTCTGGGCCATGGCTTCCACGATGGCTTCGTGTTCATGGGCTGAGTGTTGTGCTGCGTTGAGGGACTGGTACATCAGGGTGATCAGTGAACAGCGAGAAATAAGCTCCCCCAAAATTTGCGCCAACACAGGATTTCCCATCAGCTCTGCAATTCGAACGTGAAAATCGCCTAACAATTCAGTGCGACCCCTCACGTCTTCTTGGGAGATGGCTTCTTTTTCTTGTTTGGTGTGCGCTTTCAGGGCGCGAATTTTGGCGGGTGTGATGTCGCGCACAAATTCACGCGTCATTTGAATTTCCAACATGCGTCTGACCGCAAAAACTTGCTTGGCTTCTTCGGCCGAGGGGGCCGCCACAAATGCGCCCCGTGCCGGCTCCATGCGGATGAGCTTGTTTTGGGACAACTGAAACAAGGCTTGCCTGACCAATGTGCGAGAGACGCCGAAATGGGTGGCCAGCTTTTGTTCAGCCAATTTGGAACCGGGCATGAGCCGATGTTCCACAATGGCTTTGGTCAGTGCGCTCACAATAGCGTGTGTTGAAGAGGGTTCCATGCGGGAACATGATAGCTTCAAATGTTAAAAGTGTATACACTTTCGGTAGACAAATTTAAGGAAAATTAACCATGGGTTTGAGTACGCACGTTTTAGACACGATGCATGGCTGCCCCGCAGCAGGCATGCAAGTTAGCCTCTACACCACGGAGGGTCAATTTGCCACCTTGGTTAAAAGCTTCAAACTCAATGCGGATGGCCGAAATCCGGATGGCCCTTTGTATGACAACGCCAGTTTGCAAAAGGGAACCTATCGCCTTACTTTTGATGTGGCGGCTTATTTCAAGGCCAGAGGGGTCTCCCTGCCGGAGCCTTTATTTTTAAACTTGGTGACCCTTGATTTTGGGGTGGCCGACGTCTCCCAGCATTACCACGTGCCCCTCTTGGTCAGCCCATGGAGCTACTCGACCTACCGAGGTTCTTAGGTTCTCAACTATTTCTCGTGGAAGTTGAACGAGATCAAGGCGAAATCAATAAAATCAACGCTTCATCAGACCCAATAACAAATTAACTCCCATCATGAGCCAAGTGACCAACACAGTGCGTTTTGTGCTTGACGGCAAAATCGTTGAAGCCCAAGGCGTGCGCCGCACCACCACCGTTTTAGATTACCTGCGCGAGCAACTGCAGCGCACAGGCACCAAGGAGGGATGTGCGGAGGGTGATTGCGGGGCGTGTGTGGTCATGGTCGGTGAATTGAATGACAGCGGTCAAGGGGTTGATTACAAAGCCGTCAACAGCTGCATTCAATTACTGCCTTCCCTCGATGGCAAATCCATTAAGACCGTTGAGAGCTTGAAAAAAGCCGATGGTGCTTTGCATCCCGTGCAAAAAGCCATGGTCGATTGTCATGGCTCGCAGTGCGGTTTTTGCACCCCAGGCATCGTCATGAGTTTGGTGAATCTGGTGCAGGTCAATCCCAGTCCTCAGCGCCAAGAAGTCAGCGACGCCCTCAGTGGCAACTTGTGCCGTTGCACAGGCTACGCCCCAATTTTAGAAGCCGCATCCAAAGTCAGTGGCAATCAAGCGTCGCTTAAGTTGGACGACTCAGCAGACGTGCCCTTGTTGAAGGAAATTAAACGTGCGTCCTCGCCCACGCTCAGCTTGGATGGCGACATCATTGTTCAGCCGGTGGTTCGTACGCGCAAAGGCAATGAGTTTGTGTCGCCCGCCACCATCGCCGAAGTGGCCGACTATTTGGTCAAGCATCCCTCGTCCACCTTGCTGGCTGGCAGTACCGAAGTGGGCTTGCAAGTCAACAAACAATTCTCTCGCCCTGATCACATTGTTTATTTGGGCAATGTCTCCGAACTCAGGCAAGTGAAAGACACGCCTCAAGCTTGGCACATCGGCGCGGTGGTCTCGCTCACCGAAGTTGAAACCTTGGTGTCCAAGACGTACCCTGATTTTGCAGAGGTGCTGCGTCGTTTTGGCTCGCCCCCCATTCGCTCTACAGCCACTTTGGCAGGTAACATTGCCAACGGTTCTCCCATTGGCGACACCATGCCTTGCCTAATGGCATTGGGCGCCACGCTCACGCTGCGACGTGGCGACAAAACGCGTACTGTGTCTTTGGACAAGTTTTATACCGGCCTCAAACAAACTGTGTTGCAAGCGGGTGAGTTCATTGAAGCCGTGGTGTTGCCCAAGCCACAAGCGGGTCAAGTATTTCGGGCGCACAAAGTGAGCAAGCGTTTTGAACAAGACATTTCTGCCACATGCGCCGCCATCAGTTACACCTTGAAAGCAGGCAAATTGAGCGGTGTGAAATTGGCTTACAACGGCTTGGCCCCATCGCCTTGCAGAGCCCCCAAACTTGAAGCCGTGTTGGAAGGCAAAGCGCCTGCCGATGTGAAGGAATCCGATTTAGACACCGCCATTGCCGCCAGTTTTGTGGCGCGAGACGGCTTGCGTGCCACATGGGCCTACCGTTCTTTGGTAGCGCGCAATTTGGTGATCGATTTCATTGAAGAACAAACTCAAACAACCACGGAGGTGGCTTAAATGAACGCGCCCATTTCTTTGCACAATTTGTTGCCCGTCTCGGGCATTCAGCAAGGCACCGATGTCATTCA
>CAIMUZ010000225.1 GCA_903844775.1 uncultured Burkholderiales bacterium
CAGGCTGCTTCTGGTCCAAATTGACGGCGATCAGTTCGAAATCGACTGGCGCACGCGCTTTCATTTTGAGCAAAATGTCGAGCATGCCGTAGCTGTCTTTGCCGCCCGACATGCAAACCATGACACGGTCGCCCTCTTCAATCATGTTGAACTCGGTGATGGCCTGACCCACCTGACGGCACAAGCGTTTTTCTAACTTGTGCGTTTCGCGTTCAATTTTGAGAGCCTTGGCTTTGTGTTCGACCTCAAGTTCGTTGTGGTCGGCCACGGCTTCAAGCCAGGCATTGTGTGTGGGTGCATTCATGGGTTCACCATTGTCCTGTTTCCATGCGAATGGCAACTTCGCAATCTTCAAAAATTTCTAACTTGGCAATTTTCACGCGCACGCCCTTGACCCCATGCAATTGCATGAGGCGGTGCGAGAGTTTGCCAATGAGGCTTTCGAGCAAATTGACATGCTCTGCAGTGCATTCATCGATGATGATTTTGCGCACTTTGCGATAGTCCAATACATTGCTGATGTCATCGTCGCGCGGCAACAAAGGCTGGGGTCCCAGGTTGAGTTCGGCGTCCACTTGAATCGGTTGCGGTGCCGTTTTCTCGTGTTCCAAAATGCCGAGGTTGGCATCAAAACGCAAGCCTGTCAGCGTGAGGGTTTGATTGCCAGAAGTGGCCGTGGTTTTATTAGGCGGGGCAGTCATGGGGCTCACATCAAAGAAAAATCGCGCTCAAATTTCATCAAGTGCTGCCCACCATCGACCAACAAAGTGGTGCCCGTGATGCCGCGGTTGTGCATGGCAAACACCACCGTGCTGACCACCTCTTCAACGGATGAGGAGCGGCCCAAGGGGCTGAGTTTGTGCAATTGCTGAAATTTGTCGTCGTCCAGCATGTGGCTGGTCAGAGTCAGACCAGGCGCCACACCCACCACACGAACCCTGGGCGCCAATGCCTGGGCCAGCAATGTATTGGCAGCTTCCAAAGCTGCTTTGGACAGTGTGTAGCTTAAAAAGTCCGGATTCGGATTCCACAACTTTTGATCGAGCATGTTGATGACCACGGCATCGGCATCTTGTGCCCCGCGCGATTCGCAGTGCTGGTGCAAAGCCTGTGCCAACAAGATCGCGGCGCCTGTGTTGCTGGCCCAGTGCTGCGCCATGTTGGCGTAGCCAAAGCTTTTGACATCGTCGTGTTCAAACAAAGCGGCACTGTTGACCACGGCATCGACTTGGCTCAATTGTTGGGCGACCCGCGGCAACAGTTGACGCGTGGCAGCTTCGTCTGCCAAATCGGCTTGAAAAATAAAGTGATGTGGGTCGAGTGACTGGGTTGAGGGGCTCAAGGCCAAACATTCTTGGGCGGTTTGAAGCGCTTCAGTCTCTGAGCTTCGGTAGTGCACAGCCACACGCCAGCCCGCCCTGGCCAAGCCCAATGCAATCTCGCGGCCCAAGCGCTTGCCAGCGCCTGTGACCAGGGCCGTCCGGGGAGCGTTGCGAGAGGCAGAAGAAAAAGGCGCCGACATTCAGTGACAATCAGGGGTGATGACAGAAGCGGATAGTTTAACGACCGCCATGCTGGAGCGGGTGCACAAGGCCATTTTGGCGGCCGATGGCTGGCTGCCGTTTGATCAGTTCATGGCCCTGGCCCTGTACGAGCCGGGTTTGGGCTATTACGCCAATCAGCAACCCAAGTTTGGCACCATGCCCCAATCAGGCAGCGATTTTGTGACGGCGCCCGAGTTATCGCCTTTGTTTGGCGCGACCTTGGCGCAGCAAGTGGCCGAAGCTTTGAAGGCAACGGGCACCGACGAGGTCTGGGAATTTGGCGCAGGCAGCGGCGCTTTGGCCAGTCAATTGCTGAGTGAATTCAAACGCTTGGGCTGCGAGATCAAACGCTACAACATCATGGACCTGTCCAGCACGCTGAAAGCCAGGCAGCAGGCTAAATTGGCAGAGTTTGGCGAGCAGGTGCAATGGCTCAACCAATGGCCCGATACCCTGCAAGGGGTGGTGGTGGGCAATGAAGTACTGGATGCCATGCCAGTGAAACTGCTGCACAGAATCAAGGGCGAGTGGCATGAGCGAGGTGTCGTGCTTGCGCATCCTGAAAACCCTGACGGACTGGCTTGGCAAGACAGGCCTTCCGCCTTGCGGCCGCCGGTTGAGCCCCTTGGCGAGCACGATTACTTGACTGAGATTCAGCCTCAAGGCGAAGCCTTTGTGGCCAGCTTGGCAGAGCGGCTACTGGCCAGCGAAAAGGGCGGCGCTGCGTTTTTCTTGGACTACGGTTTTCCAGAAACGGAGTTTTTTCACCCAGAACGCCACATGGGCACCGTGATGTGCCATCAAGCGCACAAAGCGGACCCCGATCCTTTGGTGTCTGTCGGCATGAAGGACATCACTGCCCACGTGAACTTCACGGGCATTGCATTGGCCGGACAAGATGCTGGGCTTCTGGTCTTGGGGTACACCAGCCAAGGCCGATTTTTGTTGAACCTAGGGCTGGCCGAAAGAATGGCGCAGTCTGGCTTGGCAGAGCGCGCGCAGGCCATGAAGCTCATCAACGAGCACGAAATGGGCGAGCTGTTCAAGGTCATGGGCTTTGCCACCCACGACCATTGGCAGGCAGAAGGTTTTGCGGCGGGTGACCGCAGTCATCGCCTCTGATCATGCTCCGCTGGATCATCGTCACCTTCCTGGCCCTGCTGCTCATCAGTTGGGTGCGCCCCTGGCTTGAAAAAATGGGTTTGGGCAAACTGCCTGGCGATTTTCATTTCAAGTTATTTGGCCGCGAATGGTTTATTCCTTTAACCAGCACCTTGCTGCTGAGCTTTGTGATCACTTTGATTGCCAAGTTCTTATAAAAAGAAGGCAAGTTTTTAAAACATTTGTGTTACAGTCCGGTCTTGTGACCAAACGCTTAAATCCAACTTGATGGGCGGTCACAACAAGCGCAGTTCCTGCAAGCTGACTGAATTTATACCGAATTTCTCGTGAATTTCTCAAAAATCAGCACCTTACAGATGAGCAGCGCACCCCCAAATACGGGTGGGTTTGATTTCACGCTACCCCCATTTTCAGTGCTCAGAATCAGGCCATTTGGATTCAATTGCAAGCGACAAGATGCGCTCGCAAGAATCTAATGTGTTGCTCTGTACACACCAATTTTTTAGCTTATTAGATGATTCATACGATTACTTTTGAAAATAC
>CAIMUZ010000226.1 GCA_903844775.1 uncultured Burkholderiales bacterium
AACCCTGAACAACTGCGGGCCGTAACGCTTCCCTCTGAATCAGCCCTGATTCTGGCGGGGGCCGGGTCGGGCAAGACCCGGGTATTAACCACCCGAATTGCTTGGTTATTACAGACCTCGCAGGTGAGTTCGGGTGGTGTTTTGGCCGTCACCTTCACCAACAAGGCCGCCAAAGAGATGATGCTTCGGTTGCAGGCCATGTTGCCTGTCAATGTTCGGGGCATGTGGATTGGCACCTTTCACGGCCTGTGCAATCGGTTTTTGCGAGCCCATTACAAAATGGCCAACCTGCCGCAAACCTTCCAAATTTTGGACACCCAAGACCAGTTGTCGGCCATTAAGCGCTTGTGCAAACAGCACAGTGTGGACGATGAGAGGTTTCCTCCCAAACAACTGCAGTGGTTCATTGCGGGCTGTAAAGAAGATGGCCTGCGCCCCAAAGATGTGGATGTACGGGACGATGAAACACGCCGCAAAGTTGAAATTTATCAGCTTTACGAAGACCAGTGCCAGCGTGAAGGCGTGGTGGATTTTGGCGAGTTGATGTTGCGCTCTTACGAACTGTTGCGCGACAACGATGCGATTCGTTTGCACTACCGCGCGCGTTTCAAACATGTGCTAATTGACGAGTTTCAAGACACCAATAAATTGCAATATGCCTGGATCAAAATGATTGCGGGCTTGCCCGCAGAGTTGGGCAGCGCGGTGTTGGCGGTGGGCGACGACGACCAAAGTATTTATGCCTTCCGCGGCGCACGCGTGGGCAACATGGCCGATTTTGTGCGTGAGTTTGGTGTGCAGCATCAAATCAAACTGGAGCAAAACTACCGCAGTTACAGCAATATTTTGGACTCTGCCAACGCACTCATTGGCAATAATAAAAACCGCTTGGGCAAGAATCTCCGTACCGATCAAGGCGCGGGCGAACCCGTTCGAGTTTATGAATCAACCAGTGACTTTGCGGAAGCACAGTGGTTGGTGGATGAGATTCGGCAACTGGTCAAAGGCGATGGCTTGACACGCAAGGAAGTGGCCGTGTTGTATCGCAGTAATGCGCAAAGTCGCGTGATGGAAACGGCGCTCTTCAATGCAGGGGTGCCCTATAAGGTTTATGGCGGGCTGCGCTTTTTTGAGCGTGCTGAAATCAAACATGCCTTGGCATACCTGCGTATTTTGGAAAATCCCAACGATGACACCAGCTTCTTGCGCATCGTGAATTTCCCACCGCGAGGCATTGGTGCGCGCAGTGTTGAGCAGCTGCAAGATGCGGCCAAAGGTTTGGGTTGCTCCTTGCACGACGCCGTCAGCACCACCGCAGGCAAAGCTGGCGCTAAGTTGGCTGGCTTTGTGGCCATGATCGACGTGATGCGCGAGCAAACGCCAGGGATGACTTTGCGCGAAATCATCGACGTGGTGCTGGATAAAACGGGTTTGATTGAGCATTACAAAACTGAAAAGGAAGGCGCAGACCGCGTTGAAAACTTGGAAGAGTTGGTAAACGCGGCCGAAAGCTTTGTCACCCAAGAAGGTTTTGGCCGTGATGCCGAGGCCACCGCCTCAGAGCTGGCGCCCAATCCAGAGGATGGCGAAGTGATGTCACCCTTGGCTGCGTTCCTAACGCATGCAGCCTTGGAAGCGGGGGATAACCAAGCACAAGCCGGTGAGGATGCCATTCAGCTCATGACGGTGCATGCCAGCAAAGGCTTGGAGTTTGATGCGGTGTTTATCTCGGGCTTGGAGGAGGGCTTGTTTCCCCATGAAAATTCCATGAATGACTACGATGGTTTGGAGGAGGAGCGGCGATTGATGTATGTGGCCATTACGCGTGCTAGGAAACGTTTGTATCTGAGCCATTCCCAAACGCGGATGCTGCACGGTCAAACCCGCTACAACCTCAAAAGTCGCTTTTTGGACGAGTTGCCTGAAGCGTGCCTGAAATGGATCACGCCTAAAAATCCTGGCTTCTCATCAGGCTTGGGTGGGGGTTGGACCTCACCTGCGCAAGCCTTTCAGGCCAAACCTGCTTGGGGACACAGCAGCTTGGGCTCGGCAGAGACTTACAAAAGCCTACCCGTGCCTGTGCAAAAATCAGAGCCTTCGCATGGCATTAAAGTGGCGATGAAAGTGTTTCACACCAAGTTTGGTGAAGGCAAAGTATTGGCTGTAGAAGGTGCTGGCGCCGACGCGCGGGCGCAAGTGAATTTCCCAAGGCACGGGGTGAAGTGGTTGGCCTTGTCAGTGGCCAAGCTAACGCCTGTGGAATGATTAGAATTTTAGGAAAAGAATTTTAGAAAGATGACCCATGAAAATTGAAAAAGACACTGTCGTCACTTTGAAATACAAAGTGTCAGATGCACAAGGTAAGTTGTTGGAAGCTGCAGCAGAGCCGATGGCCTACTTGCATGGCGGTTATGAAAACACATTGCCCAAAATTGAAGAGGCCTTGGACGGACAAGAAAAGGGCTATCAAACCACTTTGTTGCTGTCACCCGCAGATTCGTTTGGTGACCGCGACGAAAGCTTGATGCAAACCATGCCCAAAAAAGATTTTCCAGCCGGTGTCAAAGTCGGTGGTCAATTGCGGGGCCGAACACCCGATGGTCGTGACGCCATTTTCAATGTCGTCAAAATCAAGGGCGACACTGTGATGCTGGATGGGAATCACCCTTGGGCTGGGCAGACTTTGCGTTTTCAATTGAATGTGCTTGAAGTTCGCGCCGCCATTCAAGAAGAAATTGAACATCGCCACGTTCATGGCGCACATGGTCACCACCATTGAATCCAAGTGCATCAGGTTCAACGAGAAAGCCTGCTTTGCAGGCTTTTTTTACGCTTGTGTTTCACTGCCTGGCGACGGTAAATCGAAGCAATCCTTGACGCTGAAATAGACCGAGGTGAAAAACATGGCGCTCATGAGCAGAGCCCCTGGCATGAGCACGGCGGCTGTCAAATCATTGCCGCCAAGGGCGCTGCTGATGGTCAGAATGACGGTGGCGCCAATCACAAAAAAGCCTGCCCAAGCCAGCAGGTAAACGGCAAAGGCAGTCAAGTTACGCCAGCAAGCGATGGCACTGAAAAACATGCTCTTGACTGGGGGCACACCGTGCCAATGAACCAGCGCAGGCGCGTGCCAAAACATCATGGACATGGGAATGTAGAGAACGGTGCTGAGCCAGACGGCCATTTGAAAATCACCCGCTTCCACCACCTCGGGGGTAATGGGGGCATTGGCCAAATAGACCTTTGCAAAACTTCCGCCGTCGACCAATGTTGTGAGTGCCATGACCGTTAAAAAACTAAGCGCGTAAAGCATGCCCAAAACCAGCATGGCTTTGAATCTTTGTTGCCCAGCACGAAAAGCCACCATCAAGACGGTGGGCATGGGAAATTTGCCCAAGCTTGCTTGCTCTGTGGCCACCATGAGTCCCAATGTGGCCGCAGGCAATACCAGCAAAGCAAGGATGGCGCCGATGAGGGGCAACATGGACAGCAATGAGACCCAAGCCATGAACAAAAAGAACAGGCCTGTGAAAGCCAGAGGTTGTCGCCAAAAAGTACGAATGCCTTGCTTGACCCACACCAAGCCTTGTTTTGCAGGAACGATGTTAAGTTTCATGACCAAAGCTTAAAGGGGCACGCTGCGCGTGCTCTCAATACCCGTTCAAAGTGAGTGGGATCGTGCGGCACCAGCATGGCTGCATCACGAGGCAGGTGGAAATCCCAAAGTCTTGATGTCCAAAAACGAAGTGCGCCCGCACGCAGCATGGCGGGTAACAACTGACGTTCTGCACGACCCAATGGCCTGACGCTTTGATAAGACTGGAGCAAAGCATGGGCACGGTTTGAATCGTGCTGACCCGTGGCCAAGTCAATGCACCAATCGTTCATGCACACGGCCAAATCAAACAGCCATGTGTCAACGCCAGCAAAATAAAAATCGAACAAGCCGGTCAATGTTTCATTTTCAAACATGACGTTGTCACGAAACAAATCAGCGTGAACCGGACCCTTGGGAAGGGCTTGATAAGCCGCACTTTGCGCAATGTGATTTTGGTAGGCCAATTCGCTTTGAATCAAGACAGATTGTGATTCGTTCAAAAACGGCAACACCACCGGCACCGTTTCATTCCACCATGACAGGCCACGCAAGTTGGGTTGGCTGCGGTTGTAGTCTTCGCCAGCCAGATGCATACGGGCCAGCATGTCACCCACGGCCGAACAGTGAACGGCTTCTGGCGCGAGTTGACTTTTGCCGTTTAAGCGATTGACGACGGCGGCGGGTTTGTCTGCCACGGTATGCAAAATGTCGCCATCGCGGTTGGCGGCTGGATTGGGGACTGGGATGCCTTTTTCTGCCAAGTGTTTCATCAGAAACAAGTAAAAGGGCAACTGATCGTGGTTGAGCCGTTCGAACAGGGTCAGAACGTAGGCGCCTTGATCGGTGGTGGCGAAATAGTTGGTGTTTTCAATACCACCTTCAATGCCCCTCAATTCGGTCAGTTCTCCCAGATCCAGTTCGGACAAGAGTGTGGCGGCAATCTCTTCAGAAACGGGCGTAAAGACAGCCATGGTTTAGAGGGTGGTCATTGGGGTAGAACAGGCGCCGTGAGGCTGTGCGAAATGCATGGGGTGATTGTAGTGGGTGTTGGTCATGCATTTGCGCCCATGAGGGTGGGCAAATCGCCAGAAGGACAGGCACAATTGGGGCATGAGCGATAAGAAAACCCTACTCCTGGTCGATGGTTCTAGCTATCTGTACCGCGCCTTTCATGCCATGCCTGATTTACGGGCCGTGCCTGGCGACCCTGGCAGCCCTGCTACCGGCGCTATCCGCGGCATGATCAACATGATGGAGCGCCTCAGAAAGGACATTCCAGCTGACTATGCGGTTTGTGTGTTTGACGCCAAGGGGCCGACCTTTCGTGACGAGATTTATCCTGCGTACAAACAAAATCGCAGCCCCATGCCTGACGACCTGCGCTCGCAAATTGAACCCATCCATGAGTTGGTTAAGTTGATGGGCTGGAAAGTATTGGATGTGCCTGGCGTCGAGGCTGATGATGTGATTGGCACTTTGGCTGCCGTGGGTGCATCACACGGTATTGAGGTGGTGGTGTCCAGTGGCGACAAGGATTTGGCGCAGTTGGTCAATGAACACATCACCATCATCGACACCATGAACGGCAAGCGCCGCGATTTGGCGGGCGTCCAAGAAGAATTTGGTGTGCCCGCCAGCCTCATGTTGGACTATCAAATTTTGGTCGGCGATACCGTGGACAATGTACCAGGTGTGCAAAAGGTAGGCCCCAAAACAGCTGCCAAGTTGTTGCTCGAATTTGGCTCGCTCGACAAACTCATGGTGAATGCAGATCAAGTCAAGGGCGTGGTGGGTGAGAACCTGCGCAAAGCCGTTGACTGGTTGCCCACAGGCCGTCAACTTTTGAAAATTCGCACAGATTGCGATTTGAGTGCTTACGTCCCTGAGCTGCCCTCTTTAGAAACCATTCGCTTGGCGGAGCCCCATGAATCTGAATTGTTGGCTTTCTACGAAAAATTTGGTTTCAAAGGATTGGTTCGGAGCCGCGGTCCAGGGGCTTCAGAATCCTCCGGCGCTGGGAAGCCCCATGCCAAACCAGGTTTTGTGCCCATGGACGATTTGTTTGCAGAGCCAGAACCAGTGATCACGGTCACAGGCGATAAGCACTACGAAACTATTTTGACGTGGCAAGAGTTTGATGCATGGCTGCCAAAACTTGAAGCGGCAGCGTGCGCGGCCATTGACACTGAGACCACCTCGCTGGATGCCATGCGAGCCGAATTGGTGGGCATCAGTTGGAGTGTTCAGCCAGGCGAGGCGGCTTACTTGCCTTTGAGGCATGACGGCCCCGATGCGCCCGTCCAATTGCCCATGGCGGAAGTGCTTGCCAAGCTCAAGCCGTGGCTTGAAAACCCCCTCAAACTCAAAGTGGGTCAGCACATCAAATACGACCGACATGTGTTTGCCAATCAAGGTATCGAAGTGCGAGGCTATGCGCACGACACCATGTTGCAAAGTTATGTGCTGGAGGTCCACAAGCCGCACAGTCTGACCAGCCTTGCGTTGCGCCATGTTGGTCGAACAGGCTTGACCTATGAAGATTTGTGCGGCAAAGGTGTCCATCAAATTTCCTTCGCACAAGTCGATGTGAACAAGGCTTCGGAATACGCGTGCGAAGATTCTGATCAGTGTTTGGATGTGCATGGCGTGCTTTGGCCGCGCATTCAAGCCGATGCCAAACTGCGCGCCATCTATGACATCGAAATTGCCACCAGCGAAGCTTTGTTTCGCATCGAGCGCAATGGTGTTCTGATCGATGGCCCCACACTGGCCGCGCAAAGCCAAGCTTTAGGACAACGCATTTTGCAGCTGGAAACCGAGGCCTATGAAATTGCAGGGCAGCCTTTCAACTTAAGCAGCCCCAAACAGTTGGGTGAAATCTTTTTTGACAAGTTGGGTTTGCCTGTCATTAAAAAAACTGCCACAGGTGCGCGCAGTACCGACGAAGAAGTTCTGGAAAAGTTGGCCGAAGACTATCCCTTGCCAGCGCGTATTTTGGAACACCGCAGTTTGTCCAAGCTGAAAGGCACCTACACCGACAAGCTGGCGCAAATGGCTTTGCCCAGAACGGGCAGGGTGCACACGCACTATGCACAGGCGGTGGCCGTGACTGGACGCTTGTCTAGCAACGATCCCAATTTGCAAAATATTCCGATTCGCACAGCCGAAGGTCGTAAAGTCCGCGAGGCCTTCGTGGCACCTGCCGGCAGCTTGATTGCCAGTGCTGACTATTCTCAAATTGAACTGCGCATCATGGCGCATCTGAGTGGTGACGAAGCTTTGCTTCGGGCTTTTCATCAGGGTTTGGACGTGCACAAAGCCACTGCAGCGGAGGTCTTTGGCCTAAGTCCTGACCAAGTGTCCAGCGAACAGCGTCGCTATGCCAAAACCATTAACTTCGGTTTAATTTATGGCATGAGTGCCTTTGGCTTGGCCAAGGCCTTGGGCATTGACAACGGTGCAGCCAAAAACTATATCGAGCGCTACTTCCAGCGTTTTGCGGGCGTGAAGCGTTACATGGACGACACGCGCGAGCAAGCCAAATCGCAGGGTTATGTCGAAACTGTATTTGGCAGACGTTTGTATCTGCCAGAAATTAACTCACCCAATGGTCCCCGTCGAGCGGGTGCAGAGCGCGCTGCGATCAATGCACCGATGCAAGGTACAGCCGCCGATTTAATCAAGTTGGCAATGATTGCGGTGCAAGCGGGAATTGACACCGAGCAACGCAAAACCAAGGTCATCATGCAAGTCCACGATGAATTGGTTTTTGAAGTGCCAGAGGATGAAGTGGCGTGGCTCAAAGAGGCTGTTCCAAAATGGATGGCCCAAGTGGCCTCTCTCAAGGTGTCATTGTTGGCAGAAGTTGGTGTGGGCCTGAATTGGGATCAGGCCCATTGATTCAAAAATGCAAGCCCTGGAAAATTTCAAAGCGGCTTTGACGGCGTCGGATTTGAAGGTGCTGCAGAAATGCCTTGAAGAGGCAAAGCAACCCGTGCCTGTCCATGCCCAGCCCTGGTATCTGGGAGACTCATTGGGAGTTTCACTTGGGGCCACGGGATATCTGGTCCACGAACATGCCAATCTGCTGAAAAGTCTGCGCCCAGATTGGACGACGTTGCCAAAGGGGCTCTGTTGGGATACGCCTGAGAAAACGCCAGCCTCCCGAAATATGGCTTTGGCACAATTGGCCGAGGAGCTTCGAACGCAGGGTCAAATCACGGGCTGGCGAGATGAAAAATTCAGCTTCTGGCGGGACGAGCAAGCGCCCTCAGATCGAAGAAAAGAACCCGACCCATTGCGTGCAGAAGCATTTCGCATGGAGCGTGCCGCATTTCGTTTTTTTGGACTGCGCAGCCATGCGGTTCACATCAATGGTTTCACACCTGAAGGGTTCATGTGGTGTGGCCGGCGTTCTTTCAGCAAGGCGACAGATCCCGGCATGTTGGACAATTTGGCTGCGGGTGGTTTGCCCGCGGGGGAATCGCTCTTTCTTTGTGGGGTTCGAGAAATGCACGAAGAGGCGGGCTTGGATGCTGCGAAGGCCCGTCAAGCCATTGAGGGGGGACAAGTCGAAACCTGTCGAGAAGTGAAGGAGGGTTGGCACCATGAGAACTTATGGATTTACAACCTCACCCTGCCAACGGAATTTCAACCGGTCAACCAAGACGGTGAAGTCAGTGAATTTTTATGTTTACCACCCAGGCAAGTGGTTCAAGCCATTGAAGCAGGGTCTTTGACAGTCGATGCGGGGGCTGTGATTGCCTTCAGTGTTTTGTCATCACCTTCATGAATTTTCCTGAAATTCAGCACAAGGCATAATTGGTCTGTGCTCAACTTCTGTTTGAGCGTCTGTTGGAATGCGAATGACTCTATTGGCAATTTTATTGGGCACCTTGGCGGCGGGTATTGGCAGTGTTTGGTTGGCCGCTTGGCTTAGCTTTGGTATTTTGAGCCGATACACCCAGCACATGTTGAGCTTGGCTGCGGGGGCCTTGTTGGCCACGGCTTTTTTACACTTGCTGCCTGAAGCATTCGAGGCGGGTGTAGAGCCGCACAACCTGTTTATGACTTTGTTGTTTGGCTTGTTGTTTTTCTTTTTGCTCGACAAGGCCGAGCTTTGGCATCATGGACACGAACATCACCATGGCCCTGTGCTTGAGTCGCACCCTCACAATCATGAACACGAGCATGAGCATGAGCACAAGCATGAACACAATCATGTTAATGCGCAAGCCCATAACCCTGTTTCTGGTGGCTGGGCCATCTTGGCGGGTGACAGCGTGCATTGCTTTGGCGATGGCGTGCTCATTGCCTCTGCTTTCTTGGTTGACTTGCGCTTAGGGATTGTGGCGGCCTTGGCCGTCTTGGCCCATGAAGTGCCGCATCACATGGGAGATTTGGTGGTGCTGAGAGAAACTTCAGGCAACAAGCAGGCTGCGGTTTTGAAGGTCTCGTTGGCGGGCGCAATCACCGCCTTGGGTGGCGTTGCAGGCTATCTGCTCCTTGAACAATTGCACGATATCTTGCCCTACATGCTGACCATCGCCAGCAGCAGCTTTATTTATGTCGCTTTGGCTGATTTGATTCCCCAGCTGCAAAAACGATTGAGCTCACGCGAAACGGCAGCCCAAATTGTTTGGTTGCTCTGCGGTATCGGGTTGGTCAGTGCGGTGAGCTATTTGGCCCATACCAACCTTCATTGATTCAGCCCTTGGCGCAGGCCATTCCGGGCGTGTTGCACCACTCGCTCCAGCTGCCTGGATACAGACGCGTGATGCCCAATCCGGCCAACTCCATGGCCAACATGTTGGGCAGGGTGCTCACACCGCTTCCACAGTGATGTACCACGCTGGAGGGGTCCCTGCCAGCCAATAATTTTTCAAATTCTGCGCGCAAAACTTCAGGGCTCTTAAAAAAACCTTCAGGCGTGATGTTTTCAGTGAAAGGGCGGTTCAGCGCGCCTGGAATGTGGCCTGCGACAGGATCGAGGGGCTCTACTTCACCTCGAAACCGGGCCGCACCGCGGGCATCGATGAGAGTTTGAGAGGGACGTCCTAAATCGGATGCCAATTGCGTTGTGCTGATCCATTCACGCAGTGCAGGTTTCAATTCAAATCGAGATGCGGCTGCTTGTGCGGCTGGCGCTGCGCCAGAGCTCAGTGCACCGCCTGCTGCCTCCCAAGCTTGCAAGCCACCATTTAAAACTGCAACGGCATCGTGGCCTAACCACTTCAGCATCCACCACAAACGACCACAATAATTGGCGCCATTTCTGTCATAGACCACGGCTTGCATGTTGTTTTCAAAACCAAGGCTGATCAGCCAATTTGCAAAGACTTCTCGAGAGGGCAGAGGATGACGACCGCCATTGACGGCCGATGCATCGTGTGTGCTTAAGTTCCGATCTAGGTGGGCTTGATGTGCGCCTTCGATTCGGCTGGATGCAAACATGGCATCGGCCATCTCGGGTTTCATCAAATCGCAACTGCAATCAAACACCATCAGTGCTTGGCTTGATGTTTGCAAGGCTTGAAGTTGGGCAACAGAAATTAAAGTGGTGTGCATAAGGGGCTCATTCAATGATCAAAGTTCAATGTTCAAAATTCAATGTTCCTGTGCAGGCATATGGCCAACGCTACGCTCTCTAAAAGCTGTAGCAGCAATGCCACTTAAAACGATGACCCCTATGCCGGCCCAACCCACCCAGGGTATTTCGTCGCCAAATAAAAACAGACCAAACACGGCCGAGAAAACAATACCTGAATATTGTAAATTGGCGATCACCAAGGTGGCGCCATCGTTGTAGGCTTGAGTCATGCACCACTGTCCTAAGACCGCCAAAATACCAACGGGCAAGAGCCACAGGGCTGGGGTCCAAACCCATTCGCTGGTGCCCCAAACCAGCATGCAAAGCGCACCTGCAATGGCTGAGCCTAGAGAAAAATAAAACACAGTTCGTTCTACGGGTTCGCCCACTTTGCCCAATCCCGCAACTTGCAAATAGGCAATAGCGGACACCATGCCAGAGACGACACCGATGATGCCCGCCGCAAATTGATTTTGTTCAAAGCTTGGACGCAATGTCATGACCACGCCAACAAATCCCAGTAAAACTGTCATGGCGACCGGAACTTGTCGAGCGGCACTTTTAAAAGTGCCAATCCATAGGGTGCTGCCCACCAAAAAGGCGGCAACCCAGACGGAACTCATGTAGTTCAGGGTCATGGCGGTGGCCAAAGGTAATTTGGCGATGGCATAAAACCAAGCTGCAAGTGATATGACGCCCGCAATAGAACGAACAACATGCATTTTGGGAACAGGTGTTTGCAATGAAATATTTTTTCTCTGACAAACCACCACCATGATCAAAGTGCCGATAGCACCTCGGTAAAAAACCAGTTCAAAGGTGTTGAAGTCGGTGGCTGCAAATTTCACACACACGCTCATGGATGCGAAAAAAAATGATGCCAAGACCATCCAAAGTGCTTGCATTCAGCTCAAATGCCCATCTTGCTTCGGTACCACTCGTGAAAGTGTTGCATGCCATCTTCCATGGGGCTTTGATAAGGTCCCACCTCGTTGTCACCACGTTGCATCAAGGCCTTGCGGCCCGTATCCATGCGTTCGGCGATTTCATCGTCTTCGATGCAAGTTTCCATGTAGGCGGCCTTTTGAGCTTCTACAAATTCGCGCTCGAAGGCCACAATTTCTTCGGGGTAATAAAACTCCACCATGTTCAAAGTTTTTTCGGGACTGATGGGGTGCAGTGTGGAAACTGTGAGCACATGGGGGTACCACTCGACCATGATGTGGGGGTAGTAAGTGAGCCAGATGGCGCCGAATTCTGGAACGGCACCTTGGCGGTATTGCATGAGCTGTTTCTGCCAGCGTTCGTAAACGGGACTGCCCGCTTTGCCCAAGCGATTGGCAATGCCAACGGTTTGAACTGAAAACTCTGGTTTAAATTCCCAATTGAGATCGTCACAGGTGACGAAATTGCCTAGACCTGGGTGAAAGGGCTCGACGTGGTAGTCCTCGAGGTAAACCTCGATGAATGTTTTCCAGTTGTAGTTGCACTCATGCAATTCAACGTGATCAAGTTTGAAGCCGGTAAAGTCGAGCGCCGCTCTGGGGCCCATGCCTGACAAGTCGGCAGCGACATCACGCCCATTGTCTTCAAACAACAAGCCGTTCCACTCTCGCAGCGGGTAGTTGTTGAGGTTGAGACAGGGGTCTTGTGCGAAATGCGGCGCACCCAAAAGTTTGCCTTCGGGTGCGTAAGTCCAGCGGTGCAAAGGACAAACAATGTTACCGCCAGCGCTGCCTTTTTGTGGATCATTCAACGAACCTCGACCCTGCAACATGACAGCCTGACGGTGCCTGCAAATGTTGGAGATGAGCTCGACGCCACGGGCCGACCGCACCAAGGCTCGTCCGCCGGCTTCCTGGGGAAGGGCATGGTAGTCCCCGACTTCGGGAACGGACAATTGATGACCCACATATTGGGGGCCTTGCTGAAAAATGGTTTTCAGCTCACGCTGGAACAGCGCATCATCGAAATAGCTTGAAACTGGTAGTTGGCTTGAGGCCTGCTGCAGTTGAAGACTTAAATCAGACATGGGTGACCTGACCTAGAGACTCCCCCTATGAAGGGGCAGGAACAA
>CAIMUZ010000227.1 GCA_903844775.1 uncultured Burkholderiales bacterium
GCACCGCCATGCACTACCCAACCAACTATGGTTATGTGCCCAAAACCATCAGTGGTGACGGCGATCCTGTGGACGTCTTGGTCATCACGCCTGTGCCCCTCATTCCCGGTGTGGTGTTGCCTTGCCGTCCCATTGGCATTTTGAAAATGCAAGACGAAGCTGGCGAAGACGGCAAAGTGTTGGCTGTGCCAACCGACAAAATATTGTCTATCTACTCGCAATGGCAAAAGCCTGAAGACTTGAATCCAATGCGTTTAAAAACCATTGCACACTTCTTTGAGCACTACAAAGACTTGGAAGTCGGCAAGTGGGTCAAGATTTTGGGTTGGGAAGGCCCCGAGTCAGCCAAGAAAGAAATCTTGGACGGCATTGCCAACTACCAAAAAGAAAATGCTTGATTGAAATTCTAGAAACCGATTACTTCGCTTTGAGCGGTGATCGGGCTTCTAAATTCTCCAAATAGGCTGAGACACCTTGGCCTTCTCTGTCTAAATATTTTTCCACTGCATCCGCAAAGCCCGGGTGCGCTAACCAATGCGCACTGCTGGCTTTGACGGGTAACAGCGCACGCGCCATTTTGTGTTCGCCCTGTGCGCCGCCTTCAAATCTTTGAATATGGTTGGCAATGCACCATTGAATAGGTTGGTAGTAGCAGGCTTCAAAGTGGAGGCAATCGACCCTTTCCAGGGCGCCCCAATATCGGCCGTAAGCCACTTGGGTGTCTACGCCAATCAGGCTGCATGCGATGCGTTGCCCATTTCGCTCCGCCACGAACAAGACCCAATGCTGGGGCATGGTGTCTTGCATGCGCTGAAAAAAGTCACGCGACAAATAAGGCGCGTTGCCATGTTCGTAATAGGTTTGGGCATAGCATTGGTAAAAAAAATCCCAATCAGCAGATTGAATATCAGACCCAACCTGTGTTTTAAAAGTGACCCCAGCCTCCTGAACCTTTCTCCGCTCTTGTCGAATCTTTTTTCGTTTGACTTGGTTGAGTTGTTCTAGAAAGTGTTCAAAGTCTTGAAATTGGAGGTTGTGCCAATGAAATTGAACGGTGTGCCGACGTAACCAGCCGGCTGAGTCAGTGGCTTTGAGGTCGTTCTCTGACAAAAACAAAAGATGCAAGGAAGACCAATCTTCCGCTTGCGCGAGCGCCAGCATTGCTTCTATCAGAGCCTTTTGACTATTTTCCGAGTCTGCCAACAACCTAGCGCCAGGGACGGGCGTGAAGGGAACTGCGCCAACTGCCTTGGGGTAGTAGCTCAGGCCATGTCGTTGGTAGGCATCTGCCCAAGCCCAATCAAAGACATATTCTCCATAGGAGTGAGGTTTGACGTAGAGGGCCACAGCGCTAGCCAAGGCACCCACCTGGCCTGCAGTTTTTGGAGCTGCCTCTGGATCTGCGGGACGGCGCAGGGTGATGAGTCGGAGTTCCCAGCCGGTTTTAGCGGATGCCGAGCCACTTTCTTCCATGGCGCTCAGGTAGGCATGCCGCATGAAGGGGGTGGGCTCAGATTGAGCCTCTAACAAGGCGTCCCACTCTTGCGCATTAAGATCACGCATTGAACCCAGTACGTCAATGACATAATTGTTGGAATTGAATTCCTTCACCAGTATGACCCTTCAACTTTGTATCGCTCAACTTAATTTTGTCGTCGGTGACATGTCGGGCAATGCCCGCAAAATCATCGACGCAGCGCACACAGCATACGGCCAAGGTGCGAGGGTGCTTGTGACCCCCGAATTGGCCATTTGTGGATATGCCGCTGAAGACCTTTTACTTCGGCCAGCTTTTATCGATGCCTGCGATGATGCCCTGAAAACAGTGGCCCGTGAGTTGGCTGGGTTAAAAGGCCTGCATGTTGTTGTGGGCCATCCAGAGGGCGGGGGCATTCAAAGCCGTAGCGTATCGGTGATCCAACGCTTTAATCGCGCAAGCGTGTTGTGTGAAGGTCGCGTAGTGGCTTCTTATGCCAAACAAGAATTACCCAACTATCAGGTATTTGACGAGCGTCGATATTTCACACCGGGCAATACGGCTTCTGTGTTTGAGGTGGAGGGCGTTCAATTAGGCTTGCTGATCTGTGAAGACGCATGGTTTGAAGGGCCCGCCCAACTCGCCCGAGATGCTGGTGCCCAGGTGTTGGTGGTTTTAAATGCCTCCCCATTCCATGTGGGCAAGGGCCTAGAGCGTGAAGTTCAAATGGGCCAGCGCGTGAAGGAGTCTGGCTTGCCCTTGGTGTACGCGCATCTGGTGGGCGGCCAAGACGAGGTTATTTTTGAAGGCAGATCTTTTGCACTCAATGCGCAATCAGAAGTGGTGGCGCGGGCGCCTGCTTTCAAAGAGTGTTTGCAATACATCCAGCTGGAAAGCGAAAAGGTCCAACCCACATTGCGCATCACAGGTTCGGAAATTGTTGATGGCAGCGCATGGCAAGAAGACCTTTGGCATGCATTGGTTTTAGGGATTCGCGACTACTTGGGTAAAAACGGATTTCCAGGCGCCATTTTGGGTCTCTCGGGCGGAATTGACTCGGCCTTGGTTTTGGCGCTTGCCGTAGATGCCTTGGGTGCCGACAAAATACATGCGGTCATGATGCCTTCGCCCTACACGGCAGACATCAGCTGGATTGACTCTCGTGACATGGTGAAACGTTTGGGCGTTCGTTATGACGAAATTTCGATCGCGCCTCTATTTGAGGGCTTTAAGTCTGCCTTGAAAGCACAGTTTGAGGGCTTGGCTGAAGACACAACCGAGGAAAATATACAGGCGCGTGTCAGAGGAACCATGTTGATGGCGCTGTCCAATAAGACGGGCGCCATTGTGCTCACCACAGGCAACAAGAGCGAAATGGCAACCGGTTACTGCACACTCTACGGCGACATGGCGGGTGGATTCGCCGTCATTAAGGATGTGGTCAAAACGCAAGTGTTCAAGCTGGCGGAGTGGCGCAATGAAAACGATCCTTATGGCACCGGTCGCAACCCTATTCCAGAACGAATCATTACGCGTCCCCCAAGCGCAGAACTTCGTGCAGACCAAAAAGATCAAGACAGCCTGCCACCCTATGAAGTGTTGGACGCCATTGTTCAGCGCTACATGGAGAATGACGAAGGCATCAATGCCTTGGTGGCGGATGGGTTTGATCGTGCCGATGTTGAGAAGGTGACCCGATTGATCAAACTCAATGAGTACAAACGCCGACAATCTCCTGTCGGTATTCGTGTCACACACCGAAGTTTTGGCAAAGATTGGCGTTATCCTATTACCAATCGATTTCGAGCTTAATTTTTTTTCGACGGGACCTTATTCATGAAACAAATCACAGCCATCATCAAGCCCTTTAAATTAGAAGAAGTGCGCGAAAGCCTTGCTGACTGCGGCGTTACGGGCCTCACTGTGACAGAAGTCAAGGGCTTTGGCCGTCAAAAAGGGCACACTGAACTTTACCGTGGCGCTGAGTATGTGGTCGATTTTTTGCCCAAGGTCAAAGTCGAAGTGGCTGTCAAAGACGATGATGTCGATCGTTGCGTCGATGCCATCATTAAAGCAGCACGCACGGGGAAAATTGGCGATGGCAAGATCTTCATCACGTCAGTCGAACGAGTCGTTCGCATTCGGACAGGCGAGTTGGACGATGACGCGGTTTAATTAAGCCTGATTTTCATTCAGATGGCTTGACTTAGAAACGGAGTGGGAAGCCCCGCCTCTTGTATCAGGCGTGGCAAGAGTTTTTGAGGGTCGCTCTCAGTGCGGATTAAGTCCATTTGCCATGACCCCATGAATTCGTGCGCCACCACGGCGTTTAAAAAACTCAGCATGCTGTCGTAATAACCATTGAGATTGAGCAGGCCAATGGGTTTGTTGTGATAGCCCAATTGCCGCCAGGTCCAGACCTCATAAAATTCTTCAAAGGTCCCTATACCGCCAGGCAGGGCAATGAATGCATCGGCTTTTTCAGCCATCATCTGCTTGCGTTCATGCATGGTTTCTACGATGTGCAACTCAGTACATTCGGTTCGGGCCCATTCTTTCTCAACCAAGGCACGAGGAATGACGCCGATGACGCGTCCACCTGCCAACATCGTGGCCTCAGCCACAGTGCCCATCAGACCGTTTCGACCTCCGCCATAAACCAGTTGACCGCCGTGTTGACCAATCCAAGTGCCGACTTGTATAGCTGATTGTGTGAAGGCCTCTTGGTTGCCTGGTTTGGAGCCACAGTAAACGCAAAGAGAGAATGCGGGGTCAGACATGCATTATTTTCCAGATGGCCGCAAGCCAGATGCCTAAGCAAAGAATGAGACTCAGAAGTACAGCGGCACTTCCCATGTCTTTGGCGCGTTTGGACAAGGCGTGCCACTCGGTGCCAATGCGATCGATGGCGGTTTCGATGCCGGTGTTGAGTAATTCCACCACCATGACCAAAATGACCGAGCCACAAAGTAAGGCAACCTCGACCCAAGTTTGACCCAGCCAAAATGCAATGGGCAGCAAGATGGCAGACAGAATGACTTCTTGACGGAAAGCCGTTTCGCCCCAGCCCGCTTTCAAGCCTGCCAGGGAATAACCCCCTGCATGGAATATGCGTGAAAAGCCTTTTCTGGACTTTTGCGGGTTGACCGTATCTTGGTTCATGAGTGGGGAAAATAAAGAGGGGTCTTAGAGCTTCTTTTGAACATCAACCAATTGTGTTCCAGCCCATACATCATGCCAATATTGTCCACGGGATTGAAATTTACTTGAAAGTGCCCAGATCAGCACCCATGCTAAAAGTAAAAAAGCCACTGCTGTTGCCGGAAGTTGGAGCGACCAAGTGAGGAGGAGGGGTGGTAATACCCAGACCCAACTTAAAACATATCGGCGCAAGGCGCGCGCCTGAGTGAGGGGCTTGCCATGAGCGTCCAAAACCCGAATGTGCCAAGTTTTCATGGCCAATGTTTGACCTTTTGTCCAAAGCCAAGTGAAGTAAATGGCAAAAACCAGGAACAAAAAAGCTTGAAGCCCGTGCCTGTTGTCCAAGGCATGTTTGGTTTGACTCAGGGTGCCGAAGAGATAGCCAGCTATGAAAAGCACACCAAACAAAAGCATCCCTTCATACAGCCAACAGGCCATGCGTCGGGCCAATGAGGGGGTGCATAGAGATTCGCTGTCCGTGCCGGATGATGGCTTGACCATGGGCTCAGTGGCCAAAGACTCTTCGCTCAAATCAGGTGCCTTCAGGAATAGTGACCGTGGTTGGTAGAAGTGTTTTTTTGTCTATCACGATACCGGTGGTCGAGTTTGTGGGATCGACCGTTGGGGCGGCTTTGTTGGGCAAGCGGATGACCTTGTTTGGCGAAGGTGCTCGGGAAGCAGTGGCCGCGCCTTGAATGCCTGTTTTTTGCTGAGCTGCTAGTTTTTTCTTTTCTTCAGGACTCAGGGCTTGGTAGGCCTCCCATTGGGTTTTTTTATCGTCGGCACCAATGCTTTTTGTCTCATTGAATGTGAGGCGAGCTTGGGCTCTTTGGTTGGGGCTGAGGGCAGCCCAGTTGGCCATTCTGTCTTGCAAAGTAGCTTGCTCTTTGGCAGGCAATTTGTCGAAATTATTAGACACAGCAACCCATTTGTTCTTTTGCGCAGCGCTCAACTGTGTCCAATGAGGTGCTAAGGGCGCTAAGGCTATTTTTTGCTGAGCGCTTAGATTTTGCCAAGTGGCATCAGGGATTTTGGCGGCACTTTTTGGAGTGACTGGGGGTATCGGGTTAGGACTTTGTGACCAAGCTAAACCGATTGCAAAGCATGCTTTTGCAACCAAAATTTGGACAAGAACGCGATGGGGTTTCAATCCGCAGCCTTTTCTAGGATGGGATTGGACTTGAGAAATATCAGGAACCCTGGATCTGTATAGGCATCGGGCGGCAAATCATCGGTAAGGAGCTCTGCATCCAATGAAGCGATTTCGTCGGTTCGATACTCGTTTTGCAAGATGTGAATGCTGGCCAAGCCAAAAAGCAAGACGATGAAGGGCAGGATGGAAGCAATTCGACTCCAAAGGTTCAAGCCTTCGTCGAAACCACCAAAGCTGTGACCGCCAGCCGTGACCATCTGGGGTGCAATAACACGAATAGGCTCGCGCTTTCGTTGTGAAATGGCTTGCATTCGAGCCGCGCGAAGGCGCTCTGAAATGTCATGGGGTAGATGGGTGGCATGCTCGTTAAGGCGGCGCGCCAAGGCCTGACCCAGTTGGTCAACGCGTGTCATATCGAGTTTGGCTTGCGTTTTCATGTGTTAAATCCTTTGGCGCGCAGGGCTTTGCTCAGCGCTTGAACAGCCCGAGAGCAGTGAGTTTTGACACTGCCTTCCGTGCAGCCCATGGCCACAGCCGTCTCAGAAAGGTTCATCTCCTCCCAATAACGCAGCAGGAAGGCTTCTCGTTGACGTGGCGGCAATTCTTGTATTTCTGCCTCAATTTGGTGAAAAACCTGTTTTCTGTGTGTTTGGTCTTCGGTACTTTCTCCCAATCCAGGCTCGCTTTGGCCGCCTAAGTTCTCGAGAAAGTCCAAATCTTCGCCCTCGGCATTGGTGCCGAAATCGCTCATGTTGGAGAACAGCGCATTGCGAGTTTTTTGTCGCCGAAACCAATCCAGGGTGGTGTTGGACAAGATGCGCTGGAAAAGCATGGGCAATTCGGTCGAGGGCTTGTCACCATAGTGGGTGGCCAATTTGATCATGCTGTCTTGCACAATATCAAGAGCAGATTCTTCATTTCGAACGTGATACAGCGTGCGTTTGAAGGCACGTTTCTCCGTGTTTTTGAGGAAATCTGAAAGTTCTTGTTCTGTGGCCAAGGTGATGAACCAAATTACGCACCCATTTTGGGCGAGTCGAATTATGGCATTCTGGGCCCTATA
>CAIMUZ010000228.1 GCA_903844775.1 uncultured Burkholderiales bacterium
CGCAGCACGTGCGGCTTGACACCGCAAAGCTCGCCCACCTCACCAATGGTGAAGTAGCGCTTGGCTGGAATAGACGGGAGGGAGTTCTCCATTGAAATCACTAACTTGCTAGGGGGAGTGCAAGCTTACTCTAAGCATGGGCCCCAAGTAAAGTCCCCAGTGATTAAAATTTTGAAGGATTCAAAAAGAATTGAAGAGACTGAACATCAGTCTTCCAATTTTTCATCACCCTGAATGACCGCCTTCAGTTTGTGACTTGCGTGAAAGGTGGCCACCCGCCTGGCGTCAATCGGGATCAGTTCACCCGTTCGAGGGTTACGGCCAGGCCGTGGTGCTTTCTCACGAATTTGAAAATTGCCAAATCCAGAAATTTTGACATCCGTTCCCTGAACCAATTGCGTCGCAATCAGATCGAAAAAAGAATCAACCATGTCCTTTGATTCACGCTTGTTCAGACCGATTTGCTCGAATAACAAATCAGCCAGATGGGCCTTGGTGAGGGCGGGCGTTTCGAGGCTTTCAACAGAAAAATTCATATCAACTTTCAGGCCAGCATTAAGCACGCAAGCGGGCTGACAACGTCAATGCCAAATGATCCAACACAGCCTTGACTGTGGATTCAATTTGCACATCTGTCAATGAGGCTTCGTCACTGTTCAAAACAAGTCGCACGGCTAAACTTTTTTCAACACCGAGTGAGGCCTGAGGACGGAACACATCAAACAAAACAGCACTTCGAAGCAGTCCTGCTGTAGGGGCAGCGTGAACAGTTGCCATCAATTCGGCGTGTGTTATTTTTTCAGCGACCACCACCGCAATGTCTCGTTCTACGGCTTGGAATTTTGCAACGCCTTGCGCCACGGGCACCTCTCTTTGGAGGACGGCCTCCAAGTCAAGTTCAAATAATATGGGCGCCTGCTGCAGGTCCCATGACTGCCGCCAGCGCGGATGCAACTCCCCCACATGGCCAATGGCTTTGCCATGCAAGGAAACTTGCGCACAACGTCCAGGGTGCATGGCAGGATGCTCGGCCGACGAAAAAACTGGCTTGGCGGGTGCCAACAAAGCCTCAACCTCGCCTTTCACATCAAAGAAATCGACATTGCGAACCTTGCCGACCCAAGAAGTGGTGGACACAGGTCCATAAGCTACGCCGGACACACGCACAGGCTGATTCAAGCCTTCAACGGTGGTGTCCGAATCTTTCACAGAGGCATCGCGTAAAAAGACCCGTCCCAATTCAAAGACACGCACGCGATCGGCTTTTCGATCAAGGTTGAACTTCATCACTTGCAACAAGGACCCCAGAAGACTGGTGCGCATCACACTCATTTGGCTGGCAATAGGATTGAGCAACTTGAGGGGGTTGGGGTTACCTGCCAGCTCATGCTCCCAACGCTCTTCAACAAAGCTGAAGTTAATGGTCTCTTGGTAACCCAGCGCTGCCAAGCTTCGACGCACAGAAAACGGGCCGCGCACATTTTCTTTGCGAATTTTGGCAGTGATCGGTGCCATGGGTGGCGTGGTGGGCAGCTGGGTATAGCCCACCATGCGCGCCACCTCTTCAATGAGATCCTCTTCAATTTCCAAATCGAAGCGCCAGCTGGGAGGATTGACCGTGATCAAGCCTTCTGTTTCTGAAACTTCAAAAGCCAAACCACGCAAGGCATCGGCACATTGTTTTTGACTCAGGGCCATGCCGATCACTTTGTTGGCACGCGCCACGCGCAATGTCACAGGCTTGCGAACAGGCATGTTCAATTTTTGATCATCGACAGGGCCGATTTGCGTTGCAGATGTGCCGCAAATATCAATCACCAACTGGGTAATGCGCTCGATGTGCTCAACCGTACTTTCAGGATCTACGCCACGCTCGAAACGATGGCCTGCATCGGTCGAAAAGTTGTAACGACGTGAACGACCCGCAATGGCTTTGGGCCACCAGTAAGCGGCTTCGATGTAAATGTTTTGCGTGTCATCAGACACAGCCGTGGCATCGCCACCCATGATGCCGGCCAGGGATTCAACTTGGGAGTCATCTGCAATCACACCCACTTTGTCGTCGACGGTGACTGTGTTGCCATTGAGCAATTTCAATGATTCATTGGCTCGGCCCCAGCGGACTTGTAAACCACCATGGATTTTGTTCAGGTCAAAGATGTGCGAGGGACGGCCCAATTCAAACATCACATAATTTGAGATGTCGACCAAGGGACTCACACTGCGTTGACCGCATCGCGCCAAACGTTCCACCATCCATGCCGGCGTTTTGGCTTTGGGATTGACGCCCTTGACCACCCTGCCACTGAATCGGCCACACAAGTCAGTGGCTTGAACTGCCACCGGCAATATGTCAGACACTTGTGCCGTGAGTGTTTTGAATGAGGGGGCTTTCAAGGGCGCGCCTGTTAAAGCCGAGACCTCGCGGGCAATGCCATAGACACTCAAGCAATGGGCCAAATTGGGCGTGAGTTTGAGTGTGAACAGCGTATCGTCCAACTTCAAATAAGTCCGAATGCTCTCACCCAGAGGCGCATCGGCGGGCAACTCTAACAAGCCACCATGATCGTCGGCAATCTTGAGTTCTTTGGCCGAACACAACATGCCCTGGCTTTCGACACCGCGCAGTTTACCCACCTTGATATGAAAAGGTTTGCCATCTTCGCCAGGCGGCAACTCCGCGCCCACCATGGCACAAGGAATGCGAATTCCCACGCGTGCGTTGGGTGCGCCGCACACAATGTTGAGCAACGTCGCTTGTCCGACATCGACTTGGCACACGCGCAAGCGGTCAGCATCAGGGTGCTGCTCTGCACTTTTTATCTCACCAACGACCACGCTGGAAAACGGTGGTGCCACAGGTTGAAGTTCTTCAACCTCCAAGCCCGCCATGGTGAGGGTTTCGGCGAGTTGTTCGGTTGTGAGCGGTGGGTTGCAAAACTCACGCAGCCAAGATTCAGGAAATTGCATGGTCTTTTATTTATTGAAATTGACTCAAAAAGCGAACGTCGCCATCGAAGAACAAACGCAAATCATTGACGCCATATCTGAGCATGGTGAGGCGGTCAGGGCCCATGCCAAAGGCAAAGCCAATGAATTTTTCGGGATCAAGGCCCATGTTGCGAACCACGTTAGGGTGCACTTGGCCAGAGCCTGCCACTTCAAGCCAGCGACCTGACAGTGGGCCAGTTTGAAACTGAATGTCAATTTCTGCGCTGGGTTCCGTGAAAGGAAAGAAACTGGGGCGGAAGCGCAAGACCAAGTCGTCGCTTTCAAAAAACGTTCGACAAAAATCGGTGAACACCACTTTCAAATCTTTGAAACTGACGTTCTCGCCAATCCATAAACCTTCGCATTGGTGGAACATGGGTGAATGCGTGGCGTCGCTGTCAACACGGTAGGTGCGGCCGGGTGCAATGACACGAATTTCAGGCATGCCCTGCCCTGCGTCTATCTGTGATTTGTAGCGCTTCACATGTTGCACCGCATGGCGAATTTGCATGGGACTGGTGTGAGTGCGCAGCAAATGGCCGCCTTCTACGTAGAAGGTGTCGTGCATCGAACGTGCTGGATGATCTTCGGGGGTGTTCAAGGCCGTAAAGTTGAACCAATCGGTTTCAATTTCAGGACCCTGCGCCACTTCAAAACCCATAGAACCAAAAATTTGCTCAATGCGTTCTAAAGTGAGAGAAACGGGGTGAAGGCCGCCTTGTGTGAGCGGGCGTCCTGGCAATGACACGTCGAAAGCTTCTGCTTTCAGTTGAACAGACAACTCTGCATCGGCCAAAGATTGACGGCGCGCTGTGAGCGCTGCTTCAATGCCCTGCTTGGCCATGTTGACTGCCGCGCCGAAGCTTTTCTTTTCTTCAACGCTCAATGCGGCCATCCCCTTCATCATTTCCGTGATGCGGCCTGATTTGCCCAAATACAAGGCTTTGGCATTTTCAAGGTCGGCGGGGGTTTGTGCCTGTTCAAAACTGGCGCTGGCCGCTTCAACCAAACTGTCCAACTCGGTCATGGTGGGAACTTTAAAAGGAACTTAAATTCAAAATGAAAAAAGGATTGAAGCCTTCGCAAGCCTCAACCCCCTTGATCGACTGTGATATCGACTGC
>CAIMUZ010000229.1 GCA_903844775.1 uncultured Burkholderiales bacterium
GTTTAAACCCTTCGATGGCATAAGGATCACCATTGAAATCATCCCCTTGCAGGTGGTAGAGCAAATGAGGATGCATGCCGCTGAAGTCGATCTCTATCGTTGGTTCAGAGTCAAAACGAAGATTGATGCGCTGCTTCTTTGGTAGGTTCTGAAGTTGACAATAAAACCGTCCACCCTCGTTGAAGCTACCATTGTTGAAGATGCGAGTCATGGTGGTTTGCATAGGTTGCAATAAGTCATCATCAAGGTGGATACTGACCTGCTGCCAGATGGCGTCTGCAGCCTCTAAAAGCCTCTCTGTGTCACCGATCAAGTCCGGGTGTTGTTGCCTATCAGCCTGTGTAATTGGAAGCGATACAGAGCGTCCTTTCGTCTTCTTACGAAGTTGGACATACGAAGACAGAGGATTTCGTTCGATCTCATGCTGAAGCGAAATTGGCTGATCAGCTATTTCTATGCGCCATTTGTTCGTGATGACATATGCGAAGGGCAGGTCATGAACCTGTGACGATCCTTCTGATTTGACTTGCCGTTTGCCATCCACCTTGAGCAGATAGCCACCATGAATCAGCCACTCCAGTGCTGCCAATACTTGTCTGTTGTGGGTAGCGCTGCGCTGGGTTTTGCCGCCATAAACCTCATCATCGGTAACGATTCTGATCCATTGGTCTGGCTTGTACGCATCAGACACTTCTAAGGCTGTCATCACCACATTGAATGCAGGAGCGAAATCGGTTCGTACCTGTCTTACACCTGTGCCGCGTGACGCTCTACATCGTTCTGCAAGTGTTGCCGCAACGACCTGTAGCCTTTCAGAGTTACTTGTCCAGTTGTAGCGAAGATATACGTATGATCTTTCATCTTTATATCGTTTCTTACTCAGGATTGTTTGGGTTTTCATTTGGTTTAAGAATCAATATCAATATCTATTTTGGTGGTTCTCTTCTCGTTGCATATTTTCTTCAAGGACCTTTAAGACCGAAATATCTTTTTCAGGATGTTGCAGTGGGCTTATTTTATTTATGCAAGTGAGAATTTGGCCTGCTAAAAAATAACATGCCCATGCTTTGCCTGAGTAATAACCCCAAGTCATGATTAAGCCATATAAAAGAGCAATGACATACTCTTCAGAATACCCAAGTTTTGACGCTATGCTCGTTTTAAATATCCAGTTAGATAATTCATACAAACCATCTTGAATTAGTAATGCAATACCGCCCAATATGCCAATATATACAATCGTGAAAAAACTATAGACGATTATAAATGGCCATTCTATTTTTAGAATAGCTCTTCCATTTTTATTTCGAACTATTTTGAAGCCATCTTGTGGTTTTTTACCAATCTCATAGGATTGTTCTATGCCATAAATCACAGCTACCCAGAAAATCGATAAAAGAAAACCAATGTGAATGATCGCATAAATATTTTCAGAAGATAAGTTCATTGCTTGTTATTCCTGTTGTGTGCTTGATATTGCAGTTAAAAATCTCTTAAACCTCAGTTTTTGGATATTTTTTCAAAGCAGGCTTTTATTTCTGTATATTTCAAGAGCTCCGTGTTGATGTTTTCTTGAATTCCATAAATTCTCCCGGCGATCATTCCTGTCACGGCACCCACAGTGTCCGCATCCCCGCCTCTGTTGATTGCATCAACAACGGCGGCATTAAATGACTTTGTTGTCCTAACTGAATACCAAGCGCTCGCATATGTATCCGCAACATAGCCAGAGTTGTTGATAGGTCGATCACGCAAATGATCGTATTGCGGGAGCGGTCTACCCTCCCAAAGCTCATGAGCTAGAGCAGCTGTATAAGTGATGCAGTCAGATGACCCATGCGTCAACAGTGCCTGAGCTACAGACTCGCCAATGGCTGCACTCAGATTGTTCCTGTTCCATATGATGCATGGGGCTAAGCGCATGATGCATCCGTTTCCACTGGTGTCGGCCATGGTAGAGCCTGTATAGGGCCTTTGAATGTTCCTTACGGCCTTCAAAGACCGCTCCACAGTCATGCCGACATCCCAAGCAGGCTGACCCGGTCTCGTGCCAAATACGCCCGTTTCCATCCAATCAATGAAGTTCTGCTGAATGGTTGAGCCACAAAAGCGGCCTTGAGTTATGTAAGAGTCCGCTATCGCTAGAGCCATTGATCCATCGTCGCTGAACTCACCTTTGGCTGCTTTATGTACACCACCTTCAGTGAAGGTTGTCACTGGTTTCCCATAGTTTGGCTTTGTAAACTCAAGCGGTACGCCCATAGCATCACCGATAAAGAGACCCCACCACATTCCCGCTGCTTGATCGTCAGTCATTACTCATCCTTTATTTTTTGAGGTTTCAGGATTGCTATTGATGAGCTTGATTAACTTATTACGTTGCTTGTTGATAGCTTTACTCGGGTGATCGATATACCATGAACCAGCCTCAACAGCCATAATGCGCAATTTGTTATATTCAACGAAGGCTGAATGGAACCACTGATAATTGTCTGAGCCAATCAGCTTTTTCATATTTTCAGCTTGTTCATTTTTGAAACCTCGCTCAAGCTCCTCAAGCGATAGATCAATAAATGCATGCTTTGCATTGATCTCTGCTTCTTTAATTTGAGCAGCATCTACCAATGAGGGCAAATCAGCATCAGGCAGATGGCAGCGACTGAAGCGGTTAGCACTGATGCAGACACTTGTGCCTTGTGAAAGCGATCCCCATGTGTTGCCCTGTGTAATCGTCATCACGACCGTTTTTGTAATTGGATCAACTCTCCGACAATAACCTCTGTAGTACCTATTCGAGCCAAACAGTGAGAACTCCAGCTCAACACCCTCACTTGCCCAAAGTGGTCCTATACCGCCTGCATAGTGAGCCCGAGAATTTACACACATGGATCGACCACCCCTCCAAAGGCGCATCTCTCCAACCTTTAAGATTAGCTTTGACTCAAGAACCTGACTGACTTGCATGATGCCCCTCCTTGCCGTTGTGCCTTTTTAGAATGCAGACTTTTTGGCCTGCTTGTCAAACTGGCCATCAGCAAAAGCAACCCCTACCGTAGGTAGCTTGCTAGGCTAGGCATCAGGAATAGCCAACTAAATTGGTTGGGTATTGGGTTGTTAGAGCTATCTCAGTTAACCATCCCAACTCTAAGTTCACTTATTTGAAAGCTAGACAAGAGTGATTTGAGGCCGATCTAACCTTAGGTCAGCGGCGTAGTATTTTGGGCACTGCCCTGCGGTGCCATCCAGCTGTAGGAAAACAGCCTCGAAGCTAGTTATGAGCCTTGAGATGGTAGGGGGTGAAAGGCCGAGTGACTTTGCAAAGATGATGGTAACCAATCTAGTGCTGCAAGCAGATGACGTCGCAAAACAAGTTCAGAGTGACCTTCACCGTAGTGTTCAGCAACACTTTTTGTGTTCGACCAGCCACCAATAGCGTTCTTGATTGCATCAGGGGTGTTTGCTTCCCGAAATAGGTCAGACATGGTGTGACGCAATGAGTGCGTTGTTTTTGTTGTACCGGAAAGTACAGAAGCAATCCATTTTTTTAGCATCGCCGAAACACTGTCTGCGTTGACAGAAACATCTGATGCGTATGAAGGAAAAACAAATTTACCGTCTGATGTTTCAAATTGTTTGCGCAAGGCCTCACGCGCCAACGGATGCATTGGGATTTGCCTTTTTGAATTAGCTGTTTTAAGGCTTCGCGATGCGTGTGGAACGATCAAGATGACTTCTTTCTCAAGGTCAACATCCTGTTTTCGCAGCCCAACAATTTCTGCTAATCGAGCACCAGTCAAGGCGAGACAGAGAAAAAGTCTTCTTCGTTCGTCATCTTTGATGATGGCTGATTCAATTAGCTTGCTCAGCTCATCCTTGGTGAAGGATGGCCGTTTACCCTCAACTTCAGCCCCTCTTATGGTTAGGTTTTCGAAGGGATTTTTCATCCTGAGGGACAACTCAACAATGGCTTTCTCGAAAATGGCTTTGATCGTTGCAATTTCGCGCTTAACGGACACTGGGTTAATCCCAACTTGCAGGCGATGATCCCGAAAACTCTTAGCGTGATCACGTGAAAAAGCTTCTAGCGCAATGTCCCCAGTGTGGTTGACTAACTTGTCCCAGTGAAGCTTTTGTGCTTTTTTAAAACGCTTGTCATCTGACTTTCTGTGATTGTCCAAATACACAGAGAATGCTTCTGAGAGGAGGACTGGCAGTCCATTGAAGAGGGCATCTCTGGCAGTCAAAGCCAGCGTTGAATGTGTAACGCCTCTGGGAAGTTCTGAGTCAAGAAACTCATTGATGTGAGGTGTCTCATCAAAGGTCCCGATCCAATCAGCTGGCCTAGAGACTATAGGTTTAGCATCCTTGGGAGACAGGCCATGAGCTGCCAGCAGGGCAATGGCGGCAAGCTTGTTCTCAGTCGGTGTTAAAAGTGGATCGCTGTCCATGGCTTTGAACAACGCGTTGTGTTGCTCTGTGAGCCTATGGCACTGCAGCGCATAGTTGCCATGCTCTACATGCAGCCTGATTTTGATAGTTTTTTTCCCTAAACGTTCTTGATGGCGCGCAGGTACTGCGCGTTGAAAGTAGGGCAGACTATTATTGAGAGAGTAGCCATTCACAATGAACGTGATGGTACCAATTTTTAGCTTCGCCATGGAGCATACCTAAACTCTACCTAAGTGGAAGGGCCTTGTGGTTGCTAAGCTATTGATTTTGTTGGGATACTTTAATTTGCGTGGTGCCCCCGACAGGAATCGAACCTGTATCACTCCCTTAGGAGGGGAGAGTTCTATCCATTGAACTACGGTGGCCAAGATGCGGATTGTAATGGCCGTGCGCAGCAGTTCAGTGGCAGCGTCAAAGCGGTTGGCTGGCGAGAAGCAGGTGTTGCTCATCGGTCATGGCGTCTACCACACGACGGCCCTGAAAGAACAACTTGAGGTTTTGCCAGTCTTGGCTGTGAACCAGAAAAGGGGCAGCGCCGTAAACGCTTGTGGCCGTGCCCGCTTTGAGTTGCAGCATTGTTTTTTGGTTTTGGCTGTCGAGCACACACAGTTCGGTGTCGGCTTGGGCCTCCAAGTAGACATAGTTGCCTGGTTTGAGTGGCTGGTTGGACGTGTGGGTTTTGCTGTGGTCTCTGTGTTGCCAATCGCAGGCCGGGGTAGCGGTTGGCAGTGAGACTTTGACGGCAAGTCTGGGAAGTTCACTATAGGCAGGGGCCCAGGCGGTCACTTCAGTTGGCGCTGCAGAAGGCTTCAGCTCAGGCTGGACAGGTGCGGACTGCGCAGTTATTGGGGCCGACAAAACCTTTGGGGGTGGGGTTTGCGTTGCTTGGTGGTCAGAGATCCAGTCGGTTACAGGCCCATCCCACAAGCTCCAGGGCTTGAAGGCGGTCAGTCCCACCAGACAGAGCACACCCAAAGTCCAAAACAAAGCTTGTTGAACCAGCCCACGTCGATGGGAGTCGGAATGAGTTTTTGGATGACTGACAGGTGCTGGCACCATCACGGTGGCCATGGCAGTGGTGGACTCTTTCAACCTGGGCTCGGCGGATTCTTGGACCACAGTGACCACCTCTGGCGTGACCAAGTCATGCCCCAATTTTTTGAGCAGTTTGACACCCGTGCAGCGCTTGATGGCAGGGGTGTAAAAACTGCTGTGACCACCTAACTCAAGCTCTTTGAGCTGGGCCAAAGACACGGTGTTTTGCCTTGCGAATACCAGTTCATCAAGACCTGCCTCTTCCCGCAAACTTCGCAAGAGCTGCCCATCTTCAGAACGCCATGTGGGATTGTTCATATTTAAAAGCTGTCTTCAGTGGATGAGAGGCCCAGAAACAAGGCAATATCGCGATGATAGTACAGTTTTTAAAAATATGTATTCACTAATAATTTATTTAGATAATTTTTTAATTTTAAGATATTAAAAATTTATAGATTTTGA
>CAIMUZ010000230.1 GCA_903844775.1 uncultured Burkholderiales bacterium
ACTACTACCTGCCAGGAGACCTGGAGCAATCGGTGGGGGAGTTTGTGGCGTACTACAACCACCAGCGGTATCACGAAAGCCTGAGCAACGTAACCCCTGCGGATGTGTACTTTGGCAGGGGTGAGGCGATACTTGAAGAGAGGAGAAGAATCAAAGAGCAAACAATCCAAAGCAGAAGGCTACAACACAGATGTGAAACCGTTTAAACTTTAAAACCAATGAGCCAATCTCTCCTATAAAAAATTAACCCATCTGTCTCAAACCATTTGAAGACGGACAGTCTTGCAGGTGTGCTGTCATGATGTCTCCTTCGAATGACGTAGATATTAATCTTTAGAGACCACTTGTTAAAGCAGTATTCACCCTAGGTTGTGATGAATACATGGTTCATAAAGGGCCTGCGAGTCAGATATTAAAGCGGCCATCCCAAGGCAAAGATTAAATCAAAGCTTAACGCGACAGAATATCGCGTAATTCATTCACCTAGGCCTGACCTGAATGCACGTCTTCGACGATGACTTCATGCCGAATATACCGTCTATCTCGTTTGACAAATTTATCGATGGCGTTTGTTGTAATTCATACGGTGGCGCTTTTCAGATACAGCGGTTTGCTCTTTGGACTGCTGATTGGCTATATCGTTTGGGACGAGATCCCCAATCCGATGGCATGGCTTGGCATCTTCCTTCTGTTCGCTTCCGGCCTTATGATTTTCGAGAAGAGAATCTCAAAACACCTAAAATTCAATAGCAAAAGTCACACCCTTCGACTGAATTAAGGGAAAATAAACGCCTATGCGTATTTGCACGCTACTGCATAGCCGCTCAAAACCACATAATGGTTTCCAGCCCAAAATGGGCGCAAGTTCTGTTGGAGTTCTAGATGGCCTTTGTGACACGCGAAAATATCACCGATCAGGTGCTGGAAGTATTCGAAAAAACTCCCAATCCGCGTTTACGCGAAGTGATGCAATCTTTGGTGTCGCACTTGCATGCTTTCATTCGCGAAGTTGAGCCATCTGACCCCGAGTTTGAATTGGCTTGCGAGTTTTTAGTCGGCCTTGGCAAAGCCACTAGCGAGAAAAAGAACGAGGTCATTTTGGCCTCTGACATTTTGGGGGCTTCCACGCTCATCACGCTCATCAACAACGTGAAGCGCGCTGAAGCTGCTGGCAAGATGAAAACCGAGTCTGCCCTGCTGGGTCCTTTCTGGCGCAAGAACGCACCTCATTACGCCAACGGCAGCAACATCTCTCGTGGCCCCGAATCAAATACATCCGATCAGGTGTTTGAAGTTTCTGGCTATGTACGCGATGCCAATGGCAACCCCATCAATGGCGCCGATGTCGACATATGGCAAGCATCACCCTTGGGTTTTTACGAAAACCAAGACGAAGAACAACCCGACATGAATTTGCGCGGACAGTTCAAAACCGATGCACACGGCAAGTTCAATTTCAAATCGGTGCGCCCCTCTGGCTATCCCGTTCCCGTTGATGGACCCTGTGGCGATTTGTTGCGCAGTCAATTGCGCGACCCCTATCGTCCAGCGCATGTTCATTACATGATTTCAAAACCGGGTTATCAAGTTCTCATCACCCAAGTCTTTGCGGACGACGATCACCGCCTGCACACCGACGTTACTTTCTCGGTGGTGGAAAGTTTGGTGGGCAAGTTCAAAAAGCGCACAAGCCCTGGCGAAGTGGGTTATTCACTGGAATACGACTTTGTATTACAGGCTGGCGAAATGCAGTTTCCAGCACCCCCCATTCCTTGAAGTTCTAAACAAGAATTTTCCAGTCGCCTTAGTACTTAGTATTCACCCCCTTCAATCAATCGAAAGTTATGCATGAGTTTTGAACCTGTTTCACGTCTAGATGGTCATGTAGCCGTCATCACGGGCGGCAAAGGCGCCATTGGTTTTGCTACGGCCAAAAGGCTGGCAACACTGGGCGCCCTCATTGTCTCTGTTGATCGTTCCGACCCTGCGGGCGTTCAAGCCATGCTCGACACATTGCCTACCGTGGCCTCTGGCGCTCACTTTGCTTTGACCGCCTCCATCACAGATTCTTCAGCCTTGAATGCCGCCGCCAAGGCCGTGCAAGAGCGAGCTGGCCGCTGCGATATCTTAATCAACAGCGCAGGTTTTACAAAGCCTGTGGCCGCCAACGATCTAGAAGGCCTAACGGACGAGCTCTTTGACGAAGTGGTTCAAACCAATCTGCGTGGCGTATTTGCCACCATTCGGGCATTCACGCCAATGCTCAAAGCATCTGGCGATGGTCTCGTCGTCAATGTCTCCTCCATTGCAGGCTTTACGGGCGCTGGTAGCAATTTAGCCTATGCCTCCGCCAAAGCGGGTGTGGATGTTTTAACCAAAGGATTGGCCAAAGCATTAGCGCCTCAAGTTAGGGTGTTGGCTGTGTCGCCAGGTGTAGTTGACTCCAACTTTGTAAAAGGACGCGGCGCCGACTTCAATGACAAAGCAGCCGCCACCATACCGCTTAAACGCATTGGCCATGTTGAAGACACAGCCTCTGCCATTGAAGCCTGCGCCACCACCATGCGCTTTGCAACCGGTTCACGCTTTGTGGTTGATGGCGGAAGGAGTTTGTAAATGTTGGACCGCCCAACGCTCATTACCTGCGCCATCACTGGCAACATCACCAAGCCAGAGCAAACGCCCTACTTGCCTGTCACGCCCGAGCAAATTGCCAACGAATGCTTGGCCTCTGCTGAGGCCGGCGCCGGTGCTGTGCACATTCATGTGCGCGACCCCGCCACAGGCCGGCCCTCCATGGAACTAGAGCATTACCGCGATGTGGTAGACCGTATTCGCAAACGCAACAAAGAGTTGGTCATCAACCTCACCACGGGCCCAGGTGGGCGATTTGTGCCTGATGCCAACGACCCCAAACAATATGCACCTGGTACCACCTTGGTTCCCCCAGAAAAAAGGGTTGCGCACATTGCCATCATCAAGCCTGATGTTTGCTCGCTTGACTTGAACACCATGAACAGCGGCGCCGATGTGGTCATCAACACGCCACGCAATGTTCGCATCATGGCCAAGGTCATGCGCGACAGTGGTGTCAAGCCAGAGCTGGAAATTTTTGATTCCGGTGATTTGCATTTGGCGCGCGACCTGATCAATGACGGTACGCTGGATGGCCCTGGCATGTGGACCTTTGTGCTGGGTGTGAAGTATGGCTTTGCCGCCACACCCGAAACACTGATGTATGCCCGCAATCTCTTGCCGCAGGGCGCTATTTGGTCGGCCTTTGGTTTGGGCCGTACTGAGTTTCCCATCGTGGCCCAAAGCTGGCTTTATGGTGGCCATGTGCGAGTTGGCATGGAAGACAACATTTACCTCGAAAAAGGCGTACTGGCCAAAAGCAATGCGCAACTGGTGGCCAAAGCTGCCGACATAATCAAGCAATTGGGCGGGCAAGTGGCAACATCTGCTCAAACTCGAAATATGTTGAATTTGAAGAAAGCTTGAAAATGAGCACCCCATCTCAAGCACACGCCCTTCATGTGCAAAGCAAAGCTGCAGGCATCGAGGTTTTGCAACTAGATTGCAATGTACAGACGCAACCCCAAGCTGCAAAAGGCGAAGTGGTGGTTCAAGTGTTGGCTGCTGCGGTTAATCCAAGTGACGTTAAAGCCACTTTGGGCATCATGCCGCATGCTGTTTTTCCTCGTACACCGGGCCGCGATTTTGCAGGCATGGTGGTTGATGGCCCCGCGCATTTAAAAGGCCTTCAAGTTTGGGGCTCCGGTGGTGACATTGGCATCACCCGCAACGGCAGCCATGCTCGCTACATGCTGCTGCCTGAAGCCGCAGTTTGCGAAATTCCAAAAGGCATCAGCATGGAAGAGGCGGGTGCGGTCGGCGTACCTTTTGTAACCGCATGCGAAGGCTTCAGCCGCGCTGGCGGCATCAAGGCGGGTCAAACAGTGGTGGTGTTGGGTGCCAATGGCAAGGTGGGTCAAGCTGCCGTTCAAATTGCGGCGCGCGCGGGTGCCAAAGTCATTGCTGTTCAAAGGCAAGATGCACTGGAGGGCTTTGCGTGTTCACCCGTTGAAGTCATTAACAGCTCTCACACCGACCCCTTGGCACGCATCATGATATTAACGGGCGGAAAGGGTGCGAATTTGATCTTTAACACAGTCGACAAAGTCTATTGGGACGTGGGCCATGCAGCCATGGCACACGGGGCCACCCAAATATTTATCATTGCTACCAAGGGGCAAACAGTGGCGTTTGACTTGTTCAAGTTCTATCGCGGCATGCACAACTTTGTAGGCATCGATACACTTGCGCTGGACTGTGTTCGCTCATGTGAATTGTTAGCTGAATTGAAGCTCGGCTTTGAAGATCGCACCTTAAAGCCCTTTTCCGTGGACACTGCCGATATGATTGAACTTCCCAATGCCTACGCCGCCTACAAAGCTGTGTTGGCGGGTGCTAAAAACAGAATGGTCCTCAAGCCATGAACATCACACGTTTTGAACAGGCTCCCGAATACAAAGCGCCCAATCACTTCGACATGAAGTGCCTGCGCTTGCAAGGGCATGAAGCTGGGCCATCACAAACTTTATGGTTGGGCGTGTCGCAAATTCAACCGGGAGGTCATACCACCTTGGATGGCTCGCCAGTCGAAAAACACTATGTAGTTTTAGAAGGCGAAGTCACCCTGGTGTCTGAACTCAATGGTGTCGTTTCAGAATCTGTTTTGACGGTTCACGACTCAGCATGTTTTGCCCCCGGCGAAAAGCGCCAGCTGTTGAATAAAACCAATCGACATGCCAGCATTTTGTTGGCCATGCCCTATCCACCCGCTATCAAATAAATCAGGAGACAACATGAAAGCCAAAATTCGAACGAAGTCCATGCTACAAGGCATTTTTAAACTGAGCATTGCAGCCGTCGCGTTAAGCACCATCAGTATTGCTGCCCAAGCCCAAGACTGGCCTAAACAAAACATCAAATTTGTGGTGCCCTTTACAGCAGGGAGCGGCACTGACATTGTGGCCCGCGCTCTGGCCGAGAAGTTAACCATGGCTTTGGGCCAGACCGTCGTGATTGAAAACAAACCCG
>CAIMUZ010000231.1 GCA_903844775.1 uncultured Burkholderiales bacterium
CAGGCACATTCAACAAGGGGCGGTGCCATTGCAAACCATCACGCGTCCACTTGGCGGGCATGCAGGCCAAGCCTGCAAGACCTGCACCGCGCGACAGCGCCAGCAACAAGGTTTCCACTTGATCGTCTGCATGTTGGGCCACAGCGACATCTTTCACGCCCTGCAAAGTGGGGTGTGAATGGACAGCTTCACTCAGCGCCGCATAACGCGCGCGTCTTGCAGCATCTTCAGGACTCTGCCCGGCTTCATTTTTGGCATTGACTTTGCATTGCACCAGAGGCACTTGCAACTGCTCGCACAGCTGCTGGCAATGGTTTGCAAATTGATCGGCTGCGTCTTGCAAACCGTGGTGGATGTGAATGGCCCTTACCTGCCCTGGCCATTGCCTAGTGCAGGCCAACAGCAAGGCGGTAGAGTCTGCACCGCCGCTGAACGCGACTGCCATGGGCAAGGAAGGCTGAAAACTGGGGGGCAGCAATTGGCTGCCACCTGCAGAATGATTTGCTGGCTTGTTTGCTGGCTTATTTGCCAGCTTTGGTGTCGGTAAATCGGCCATAGCTTTGCAAACGCTCGTAGCGACGCTCGACCAATTCTTTGGGTTTCAAATCGGTCACTTGGCGCCAAGCATCGCCTAAAGCGCGCTTCAAAAATGCTGCCATCTGAGCGTGGTCACGGTGTGCGCCGCCCACCGGTTCGTTCACAATTTTGTCAACCAAATTGAGGGCCTTCAAACGATGTGCTGTGATACCCAAGGCTTCTGCCGCTTCTTCGGCCTTCTCGGATGTTTTCCACAAAATGGACGCACAGCCTTCAGGGCTGATGACCGAGTAGACCGCATACTGCAACATGAGCACAGAGTCGGCCACGGAAATGGCCAAGGCGCCACCCGAGCCCCCTTCACCAATGATGGTGGTGATGATGGGCACTTCGAGTTGGGCCATTTCAAAAATGTTGCGGCCAATGGCCTCAGACTGGCTGCGCTCTTCGGCATCAATGCCGGGGTAGGCGCCAGGCGTGTCGACAAAAGTGAACACGGGCAACTTGAATTTTTCGGCCGTCTTCATGAGACGCAAAGCTTTGCGATAGCCCTCAGGCTTACTCATACCAAAGTTGCGCTGCGTGCGCTCTTTGGTATCGCGGCCTTTTTGATGACCCAAGACCATGCAAGGCGAGCCATTGAAACGGGCCAAGCCACCCACAATGGACAGGTCGTCTGCAAAGTGGCGATCACCGTGCATTTCCACAAAGTCTGTGAAAATTTCACGGATGTAATCCATGGTGTAGGGGCGCTCGGGGTGACGGGCAATTTTGGTAATTTGCCAGGACGTCAAATCAGAGTAAATGTCCTTGGTCAGTTGTTGGCTCTTTTTACTGAGCTGATCAATTTCTTCAGAAATATCAACGGCTGACTCGCTTTGCACGTAGCGAAGTTCTTCAATTTTGCCTTCGAGTTCCGCCACGGGCTGCTCAAAGTCTAGGAATGTGCGCTTGGCCAATATGGGCCTCCTTTATGGATCTCAATACTCAACCGGTAACGGGTCGAGCGACCGCCAAATATACCAAGTTGCAACTGTACTATAGGGTTGCCAGGCCTGGGCCACCTCACGGGCGTCACTTCGGCTGACCGGTTCGCCTGAAAAATAGCTCTTACTGATGCCATTGATCAAGCCCACATCGTCTAGCGGAAGTACGTTGGGGCGCATGAGGTGGAAAATTAAAAACATCTCGGCGGTCCAGCGGCCAATGCCTCGAATGGCCACCAATTCTTCAATGATGGCCTCGTCTTCCATACTTTGCCACTCTTTGACGCTGACATTTTTCCCATGAAAGTTCAGCGCCAAATCGACCAAATATTCAACCTTACGCGCCGACAAGCCTGCGCCGCGCATGTCGTCTACTTTCAGTTTCAAAACCCCTGCAGGTGTGATTTTTTTGTTCAAAGCAGCAAACTTATTCCAAACAGACTGCGCCGCTTTGACAGAAATTTGTTGCCCCACAATGCTGCGCGCTAAAGTCACAAAAGCGTCGCCTCTGGACACCAAGCAAGCGTCACCAAACTGTGGGATGAGTCGCTTCATGACCCTGTCTTTTTTAGACAGATGGGCGCAAGCTGCAGCCCAATATTCCGGCGTGACCACAAGGTCATTGGCGGTCATTGTGATGCCTCCCAGGTGGTGCCAGCAGCACTGTCCTTGAGCACAATACCTTGCGCTGACAGGTGCTTGCGAATGCGGTCGGCTTCGTCAAAATTCTTGGCCGCTTTGGCATCTGCGCGCGCTTGAATATGCGCCTGAATGGCAGCCTCGTCCAAACCTGCCCCCGCTTGCAGATAAGTTTTTGGATCGGTTTGCAACAAACCCAAAATACCACCCAAAGCTTTGAGCAAGCCGGCAAGTTCTGAAGACTGATGGCGGTTCACTTCACCCGCCAAATCAAACAACACAGCCACTGCTTCAGGCGTGCCAAAGTCTTCGTCCATGGCCGCTTTGAAGCGGGCAGCAAAGGCGTTGGTCCAATCGATTGGCATGTTGGCTGGGGTCGTCGCTTGCAAGGCAGTGTAGAGACGCTTTAAACCACCGCGGGCATCGTGCAAATGGACATCGGAATAATTCAACGGCGTTCGATAGTGGCTGCGAACCAAGAAGAAGCGAACAGTTTCGGCATCAAAGGCTTTGAGCACATCACGAATGGTGAAAAAGTTACCCAAGCTTTTGGACATTTTTTCGTTGTCAACATGGATGAAGCCGTTGTGCATCCAAAAGCGCGCAAATGGCTGCCCCGTCGTACCCTCGCTTTGTGCAATTTCATTCTCATGGTGCGGGAATTGCAAATCAGCGCCGCCGCCGTGAATATCAAAGCTGTCCCCCAGCATTTGGCAAGCCATGGCCGAGCACTCAATGTGCCACCCCGGACGGCCTGCGCCAAATGCACTGTCCCACTTCACGTCAGCAGGTTCGGACGCCTTGGCGCCCTTCCACAGCACAAAATCAAGTGGGTCTTCTTTGCCATCTAGCACCGCAACACGTTCACCCGCATGAAGTTCGTCCAAGGACTTGCCCGATAACTTGCCATAGCCAGGAAACTTGCGCACCGCAAAGTTGACGTCACCTTGTGGGGTGCGATAGGCCAAGCCCTTTTCTTCTAAGCTACTGATCATGCTGAGCATTTGCGGCACAAACTCAGTGGCACGAGGCTCGGCCGAAGGACGCGCAATGCCCAGCGCATCGAAATCTGTGTGCATGGCGTCGATCATGCGATCGGTGAGTGCACGAATGCTTTCGCCATTTTCAACCGCACGCCTGATGATCTTGTCGTCGATGTCAGTGATATTGCGAACATGGGTCACTTTGTAGCCGCTGACTTTTAACCAACGCTGAACCACGTCAAAGGCGACGTTGGAACGTGCGTGCCCCACATGGCACAGGTCATAGACGGTCATGCCGCATACATACATGCGCACATGGCCTGCCTCAAGCGGAGAAAATTCGGCAATCGCGCGGGAGAGCGTGTTGTAAATGCGCAAACTCATGAATGACAATTTTTGTAATTGGGTGCAAAAAGGGGCCTGAGCCCCATTGATGATGTAAGCACAGCCCCAACGCAAGGCCTCCGTTACAATTTGCGCCAGTATAAGGCTCAATTAAGTCAGAGACAAAGCAACTTTAAACGCACCCATGAAGCCTTTCGCCCCCTTCTCTTTCAACCGGCTCAGCCCACTGGCTTGCAAATGGTTGCTTTTGCGCTTGCTTTTCGCGGGGCTGGGCTTGGCTTGCGCACCCGCCTGGGCAGACACTGCATCCGAAATTGAAGCCCTGATTCAAAACAAGCAATGGGTGCCAGCCCAACGATTGATTCAGGCAGAGCTAGACAGGAAGTCGTCCTCAGCCCAGTCACCTCAGTGGCGACTCATGTCGAGCCAAGTATTGGCCGGTCTGGGCAAGGCAGACGAGGCCATTGGCACCCTTCAGTCCTTGATACAAGATTTTCCTGAGTTGCCCGAGTCCTATAACAATTTGGGTGTTTTGTTGGCGGCCCAGGGCCAATACGGTGCTGCCGTAGAGGCACTCCTTGGCGCCGTTCAAGCTCGCCCCAATTACAAAGTCGCTTTGAAAAACTTGGGGGATTTGTACACCGCACTGGCTCAGCAAGCCTATGAGAAAGCCAATGCTTTGAGCGATGCCAAATCTATACTGCCATTGCCAAAGCCTGCAGCCGAGGTGACCACCACAACCAATACACGCACTTTGCGATGAAACCATGAACCACGTCTCTGTCCGTCGTCAACCTCTGAACTTTTTGACTTCATGGTTCGGCGCATTTTTCTTGAGCGCAGGCTTGCTTGCAACGCCGCTGACCAGTGCCGCGCAAGACGCTACCAAGGTCAAAATTGCCACCAACATGGGTGACATCATGGTGGAGCTCTACCCCGACAAAGCACCCAAAACAGTGGCCAACTTCCTTCAATATGTGAAGGACAAACACTACAACGGCACCATTTTTCATCGCGTCATTGCCAATTTCATGATTCAAGGTGGCGGCTACGACGCCCAATACAAGGAACGCAGCACGCGCGCACCGGTTCAACATGAAGGTCGTCAGGCCATGATGGCTGGCCTCAAAAATCAAACAGGGTATTTGGCCATGGCCAGAACCAACGACCCTCAGTCAGCCACGGCTCAGTTTTTTATCAATACCGTGGACAATGCTTTCCTAGACCCTACCCCTATTCCCGATGGCGATCCTGTCAAGCGCTTCGACTACAAGGGCCAAGTCTATGAAAACGTGCCGCGGGAAAACCTGCTAAATGCCCTACAACTCTTCGGTTATACGGTTTTTGGCAAAGTCACCTCTGGCATGGATGTCGTGGATAAAATAAGAGCCACGCCAACAGGCATGGGCGGTCCCTTTAGAACCGATGTTCCAAAAACCCCTGTTGTCATTCTTTCAATCACTTTGGTGCAATAACAATGAGCAATCCTCAAGTTGAACTTCACATCGCCGGCAAAGGCGTCATCCTCATTGAACTCGATGCCGAAAAAGCGCCTTTGAGTGCTGAGAACTTTTTGCATTACGTGAACAACGGTCATTACGACGACACGATATTTCACCGCGTCATACCCGGCTTCATGATTCAAGGTGGCGGGTTTCAAACCAACATGGAACAAAAGCATTCCGATGCCGCCATTCAAAACGAAGGCAACAATGGCTTGAAAAATATCAAGTACACCTTGGCCATGGCACGCACACAAGCACCTCACTCAGCCACCGCGCAGTTTTTCATCAACACAGCTGACAACGAATTTTTGAACCACACAGCACCCTCACTGCAGGGCTGGGGTTATGCGGTGTTTGGTCACGTGGTTTCGGGCTTTGAAATTGTGGATGAAATTGAAGGCGTGAAAACAGGTCGCAACGGTTTCCACGACGACGTTCCCAACGAACCCATCGTCATTGAAAAAGCTGTAGCGCTTTAAATCACCCCTTTCGCCAATTTTCATGGCCGCAACCGTGTTGCCGTTTCAGGAGGTCAAAGCCCCTGAACACTGGCGCACGGTTGAATTCATTTCAGACCTCCATTTGCAGGAAAAAGACCTCTCCACATTTGCCATCTGGAAGTCCTACATGCAAGAGACGACCGCCGATGCGGTCTTTATTTTGGGCGATTTGTTTGAAGTGTGGGTGGGCGATGACGCCGCACAAAAGCATTCTTTTTTGGAACAATGCAAGTCAGTTTTAGCAGCGTCTGCTGCAAAAAGGTTTGTCGCCTTCATGCGCGGTAATCGTGACTTTTTGGTGGGGAAGTCCTTTTTAAACGCTTGCCACGTACACGATTTAAACGATCCTGCCGTGCTCCATTTTGGAGACCAGCGGGTTCTGATGACGCACGGCGACGAAGCCTGCATTGACGATGTCGATTACCAAAGTTTCAGGCGCTTGGTTCGATCTGACGAATGGCAAAAAAACTTCCTTGCCAAGCCTTTGTCTGAGCGCGAGGACATCGCAAGGCACTTGCGAAATCAAAGTGAGTCACACAAAAGGGATGTCAATGCGGTTCATGCCGATGTCGATACCACTTGGGCCATTCAGATGCTCGATCAAAGCCACTGCACCAGTCTGATCCACGGACACACTCACAAGCCCGCCGACCATTTGATGGGTCTTTCGCCTCAACGGGTCCGCCGTGTTTTAAGTGATTGGGACGCCCAAAGCACAAAACCTCGCGCCGAGGTTTTGCGTTGGTCTGAATCAGGCCAGGTTGAACGCATCAACTTAAGCCCCCGCTAAAGCTTTAGCTGCGAAGCAAGTTTTTCAAGGCCGTTTGCAGGCGCCGCGCCACCTTCGGGTCGTGTGCACTTGACAACACAGCAGTGACATCCAAGCCCCAAGTTTCTGCAGGACCGGGTTGATTTTTACGCGTTAGCAATTGAAGTTGCAGCGCTCTGCGCTCATTGAGGTTTTCAGCGGGGGTAGGCACTTCTGCCGCCATTTCCAGACGCAAAATGGCCTCGCCTGCAGTCGCTGAAGGCGCTTGACTGACGGCATGGGCCCAAGCAGTTCGCGCAGCAGTGTTGACATTGCGCCCCAGTTCTTGGGCGGCTGGCACCAAATCAGCTTGACGCTTTTCCCATGCTGCGAGCAAGTGTGTGAGAGATTCACCATGGGCTTGGGCTGCCAATTTACGAAGCGCCAATTCGGCATGCTCCATGGCGTCTCGTTGCGCCCTGAAAGCTTCATCTCCCAAACGAGGACCACGTTCTTGACGATCATCGCGATCACCTCGGTCAAAACGACCTCCCGCTTTGTCTCCCAAGCCGCCCTTGTCAAAACGTTGTCCCCCTTTGCCATCTCGGCGATCGCCAGGGCCACCACGGCCGGCAGGTGCAGGAACAGATTTCTTTTGCCCAGGTCGGTCATCGCCGCGCATCGCCACCAAAGGCCGGACAGGTTTGGGCTTTTCTATCACGGGTTGAGGCTCGGCAGTGAGCTCAGCGACTGCAGCAGGCGCAGATGTATCACTATCAGCATCAGTGTCAGCGACCGCTTGATCATCAGCCTCAGACTTAGCTTCAGTCTCAGCATTAGCTTCGACTTGCGCTTCTTGCGGCACCTTGTCGACAAGCTGCACAGCAACAGCCTCTTGCGCCACCGCTTTGGCCTGCCCCTTGAGCGCAGCATCTAAAGCCGCCATGGCCGCCTTGATCTTCTGAACATCACCCGATGCATTGGCCGCCTTCAAGGCGTTGGAAGCATCCAGCACCAAACGATCGTGATCAGACAAAGGCGCAGACGAATGATGATCGCGCGCATGTGGCGAATTTGTTTTGCGGCTGAAGGCCTCATCGATGGGCTTGCGAAATGCCTCCCACATTTTTTGCTCGAGGCGACGGTCCATAGGCACGCTTTGCGCTTCCGCTTGCCAGTTTTGTTGCAGTGCCTTGACGGCATCTACGCGCAACACGGGCGCGGCGCCCAAAAGCTCCGCTTCGGCAATGAGGGCTTGACGGCGCTCGGTACTGGCTTTTTGGACGGCCTCTAAGGGCGCAGCAGCAGCATGCAAAGCTTGCTTCCAAAGAGGCTGCAATTCTGCAAAAGCTTTTTCACTCAAGTGCCCTGCATTGCGCCAACGATCACCGAATTGATGCAATGCTCGCAAATGTGCGCGCCAATCCGAATTTTGGGCATTGGCTTCACCCCAAGCCTTGACCTCTTCAATGAGGGCCAAGCGTTGGACGCGGTGCTCAGTGGCATCGTGTTTGATTTTTTCCAACCAAGTCTGCACCACCTTGTAGGCGTTGTTGCAGGCATTGTCAAAACGTTTCCAAAGCGCGTGATTGGGCAAGCCACCTTGGTCTGCCTTTTTCCACTCTTCGCGCAATTGACGCAAGGCATCTTGCATCTTGCGTCCGCCCACGGTGGGTTCAAGAACAAATTTTTCTTCTTCGCCTTCGGCAACAAGAGGCACCTTTTTAAACAAGCCCTCCGCCTTCAAAACCAAGGCCAATCGGCTTTGATCGGCCACATAACGTTGCCAGCCCGCGGCATCACCCGCCGCAATCAAGGCTTCATGCACTTGCAAATCCATGGCGGTGTCCATGTTGCGGCCCTGTTCTTTCAAAGTTTGCCGCAAGGCTTCTAAATGGGCCTCATTCATTTCTGCAGCCAAGACAGCCAATGCGCCTTGAACCACTTGGTTGGCTGCTTCACGAATGGCCAAGCGTTGCGCAGGGTCCATTTTTGTGTTGCTTGTTTTAGGCACTTTGCCAGGCTTAGCTTCTGCAGAAGATGTCGCTTGCGCTGAAGCATCTGTTTCACCCTGCGCATTGACAGCCATTGATTCGGTTTGCGAAGCAAGGTCAATTTGCGGAGAGTGCGCAATGGGTGCACTTTGACCACCGCGTGCAATTCTTAACTCTTCCGCCCAAACAGGCACCGAGGGCAAGGCTTCATGGGCATCTTCGCGAGCCGCTTTGGCTTGAAACAAAGCGCCTTCAAATGCTTCCCAAACACTGAGAAGTTGCATGCGTGAGCCATCTAACTGTGGCGGGTACTTAAGATCGACACTTTGCCATGCAGCGTCTTCCGTCAGCGCATGTGCTTGTTGCTGCCAGTTGGCCACATCAGACTGCAACAATTCGTTGGCAGCGTCGGCTTCTTTCAAACTTTTGGTCGACAAGACTTCGATGCGTTGCGCCAAGAGCACAGCTGTTTCACGCTGCACCATGACCTGATGCTGAAGATCCTCCACCGCTTTGATTTTTTCATTCAACTGCTGTTTCAAATTGGCAAGCGGGTCGCGGGACAAGGGTGCGCCCGCTTTGGCCGCATCACGTTGCCATGCCATCGCGTCTGCAATGTTCAATCGCGTTGAGCTCAACATGGCCCGAGCCCGCTCAGCCCATTCAGCGGCCAGCACTTCTTGCCCATGTGATCTTTTGAGTTCATCTAATTTTTCGCGCAGGACTTTGGCAGCGCCTTTGTCACGCGTTGAAATTTCTTTGAAAACGAGTTGCAAATCTTCGTACGATGGCTCCTTGATGAGCCATTCACGCAATTTGGCGGCACGCTCACCGGATGTTTGTGCAACAAATGCACCCCCCGTCATGGCATCCAGAATTTGAACATCAGGGGTCTTAGGAGAGGATTGAGTCACAGTCACAACGCAAAAAGATAAAGAGGGTATTTTCACCGAGGAAGGCCATCCCACATATGCCAACCGCATCTATTTTCAATTTTTTTTATAATCTAGAGTTCTTCAACCTTAAGCTATCCTGTGCCCACCAACACGCTTCCTGATAACGCCAGTCATCTCGCGGCTCGCTTTTGGCGGGGACTTCGAACCTTTACGGGCGATATTGCGCGTGGGTTTATCAATATCTCGCACCATAGCTTTGCACTTTTGGGGTTGATGGCCGTCCTGATTGCCCTTTTGGCATTGGCGAGGCCCGAAATACGGACTCTGACCGTTCAAAACGTCCAGAGCTGGCTCTTCAAACGCCTGCACATCACAGAAGAGGAAGATGCCAAGCAGCAAGTTCTGCTTCGAAGTTTGGCGGCTCAATCAAGCGAATTAGACGCTCAGCAGATGGCTCTGGTTCAGGCCATTCGATCCAAATACCGCGTTGCACCAGAGCCCTTGAATGCCATTGTTTTGGAAGTGTTTGACTTGGCCAATCGGGCCAAACTAGAACCCACCCTGATTTTGGCTGTGATTGGCATCGAATCCAATTACAACCCATTCGCCAACAGCCCCATTGGGGCCAAAGGCCTCATGCAAGTGGTGCCCGAAGTTCACTCCGAATTGTTCACCCCCTATGGCGGCACGATGGCCATTTTTGATCCCAAAACCAATCTTCGCATTGGTGTCAAAATTTTAAAAAAATGTATTGATTTAACGGGCAAACTAGAAGATGGCTTGCGACTTTTCAAAGCGGGTGAAGACTCACTGTCGCTTGAAGCAGATTACATTTCACGCGTCTTGGCAGAGCAAGCCAGGCTGAAAAATGCGCTGCCACAGCCCCTCAAACAGAGGGATATTGACCCCAAGAAACCCGATCGCTAGTTCCGCCTCGGCTACACTTGAGGATCGATTGAAAGCCACACCATGTACGCTAGAAACATTCTGATTGAACAAACCGATCCAGAGATTTATGCCGCTATTCAGGCCGAAAATGCCCGCCAAGAGCATCACATTGAACTGATTGCCAGCGAAAACTACGCCTCTCCGGCCGTCATGGCAGCTCAGGGCTCCCAACTCACCAACAAATACGCCGAAGGTTATCCAGGCAAGCGCTACTACGGTGGTTGCGAGTACGTCGACATTGCCGAGCAGTTGGCCATCGATCGCATCAAACAAATTTTTGGCGCTGACGCTGCCAATGTGCAGCCCCACTGCGGCGCTTCGGCCAACGAGGCCGTATTCTTGGCATTTTTAAAGCCCGGCGACACCATCATGGGCATGAGTTTGGCCGAAGGGGGCCACCTGACACATGGCATGCCACTCAACATCAGCGGCAAGTGGTTCAACGTGGTGAGCTATGGCCTCGATGCAAAAGAAGTGATCGACTACGATGCCATGGAAAAAAAGGCCCACGAATCCAAACCCAAACTGATCATTGCCGGCGCATCTGCTTACAGCTTGCACATTGACTTTGCACGCTTTGCCAAAGTGGCCAAAGATGTGGGCGCTATTTTTCTGGTCGACATGGCCCACTACGCTGGCCTCATTGCTGCGGGCGTTTATCCCAACCCCGTGCCCCACGCCGATGTGGTCACGTCCACCACGCACAAGAGTTTGCGGGGCCCCCGTGGCGGCATTATTTTGATGAAGGCCGAACACGAAAAAGCCATCAACAGTGCCATTTTTCCTGGCCTCCAAGGCGGTCCACTCATGCACGTGATTGCAGCCAAGGCCGTCGCTTTCAAAGAAGCGATGGCACCTGAGTTCAAGGTCTATCAACAACAAGTTATCAAGAACGCTCAAATCGTGGCCGAAACACTCACCCAACGCGGCCTGCGCATTGTGAGTGGTGGCACGCAAAGCCACGTGATGTTAGTTGACCTGCGCGCCAAAGGCATTACCGGCAAAGTGGCCGAGTCTGCAATGGGCCAGGCTCACATGACCATCAACAAAAACGCCATTCCCAACGACCCTGAAAAACCGATGATCACCAGCGGCATTCGCGTGGGCACACCCGCCATGACCACCCGCGGCTTCAAGGACGAAGAAGCGCGCATCACGGGTCATCTGATTGCCGATGTGCTCGACAACCCTCATGACATGGCCAACATTGAAGCCGTGCGCGCCAAGGTCAATGCCTTGACCGCGCGATTCCCTGTCTACAAATGAAATGCCCCTTCTGCAGTCACAACGAAACCCAAGTGGTGGAGACACGACTGGCTGAAGACGGGGACCTGATTCGCCGCCGCCGTCAATGTGCGGCATGCGAAAAACGCTTCACCACTTACGAGCGGCCCGAAGTTAACTTTCCCGCCATTGTGAAAAAAGATGGTCGTCGGATTGAGTACGAGCGCATTAAATTGCGCGCCAGCATGAACTTAGCGTTGCGCAAACGACCCGTGAGTACAGAGCAAGTTGATTCGGCGATTGAGCGCATCGAAGAGAAATTATTGAACTTCGCGCAACGTGAAGTGGCCTCGAACAAGTTAGGTGAGCTGGTGATGCGTGAGTTGAAGAAGCTCGACAAAGTGGCATACGTTCGATTTGCCAGTGTGTACCGCAGTTTTGAAGACATAGACGATTTCAAGTTGTTGGTCGACGAAGTCAGCAAGTAAAAAAGCGAAAGTTTGATGCCGACACCAACCGGCATCCCCATCAAAAATCACAAACACTGCGCAACGATGGTCTTCTCCAAACGAGGGTGCCCCACTGCGTTCAGGATCAACATCCACCCCGTTCTGTGGGTGGTTTGATGTTCGCAAAACGTCAGTGTACCGGCCTGAAATGCGCTGCTCAACATCAGACTCCGTCCACTCGCGCCAAAAGAGATATAGCGATTGACTTTTTCGTTGCCTGTGGCCGAAACCTTGGCATTAAGCGCTGCATGCTGCATTAACAAGGCCTCCCCAGAATCCCATAATCCATTGCTGTTGCTGTCTTCAAACATCAACCAGCCCTGCTGCCAAGAGCCGGCAAATGCACCCGAATTAATCGACGCGCAAGCAGTGGGCACGCTGGCTTGCTGGGCCACACACAGTGTCACACGCATCTCTCGCCTGAGTGCCTCTGTACGGGCAGTCAGCACCGCATTCAACAGGTCCTCTGCGGCACTTTGAACCTGAACTTTAGATTGCATCCAAGGCAAGGTCGAAGCGGCAGAAGCACACAAGATGGCAACGATCAACAACACAAAGAGCGTTTCCATCAAGCTTTGACCGATTTGGCTTTGACTGATGGCATCAGTTTGGCATGACTGTTGGGACGGATCATTCTTCATCTGTCCCAGCTTAAAAAAGTAGGATGCATTTTTTCTTACATTGACTGCCAAGCAGGGGTCAATGCAAGCCAGCGTAGTGATGCCATTCATAAGAGAGCGCAAGCTCTGATGCATGATCATTTTTCGAAAAACTTCGTTGCACGGCTTTACCTTGATAGAGTCACTTTTGAGTGTGGCGCTCATGGGCTTGCTGATGGGCATTGCTTTGCCCAACTTGGAAAAAACATGGCTGCAAAGTCGCAGACAAGACGCGCAAAACACCCTGCTGCAATTGCATCTCAAGCAGCTCCATTACAGAGGTCAACACAGCCAATATGCCAGCAAACTCACAGATTTAGGCTGGTCAAATTCATACTCTGTGTCGGGCCACTACGTCCTCAATCTGGAAAATATCAGCGCCGATACTTACGTTCTCCACGCTTCTGCATCAGGCTTGCAAGAGCGCGACACACCTTGCCGTGTGCTAAGCATCCTTGTTTCTGAAAACGCCACACTTTTAAGAACCAGCAACGGCGATGCCAATGCCGATCTTGGGCGTTGCTGGAAATGGTGAACTTACTCCTTGGCTTGGCAATGGGCCTGAGCATGCTGAGTGCCGCTTCAGCTTGGTTCAACCTGCAGTGGCTCAGTGATCGACAAATTTTGTTCCGCAATCACACCCAGCAAGACACCCGGGCACTGATGGATACCCTGGCTCACGACATCAGAAGGTCAAATTTTCAGGCCATCACGCCAGCCGTCGCCACGCAAGCTCTAGGCACCTGCCCATCCGAATTTTGTGGGTTGCCAGAAGATTTTGAAGTGAGCAATCATCAAATTCTTTTCAGCATGGATCGCAACAGCAATGGCAAAAAAGACAGCAACGAATGCAGCGGCTTTCGACTGAGTGGTCAAGAATTACAAATCAAAACATCTTGTCAGCGCATTGTCTGGACCACCCTCAACGACATTCAAAATTTGCAAATCCTAGAGCTTAGCTTTGACATGGAATGCGACAACTCAAACTCTAACCAAGGCGACCTGCTCACCATCTTGGTTCGCAGTCAGTCGGCCTCCGAAAAGATCCCCAGCTCAGTGCAACGAATCGTGCGCTTGCGCAATCACTCAGCACACCAAAGACAAGGCATCCGACCATGCGCAAACACATCACTGTGAAGTTACAAAACGGCATGGCCACCCTCATGGCCACCACGAGCTTGCTGTTGCTCACCAGCATGTCGGGTTGGCTCAGCTTTAAATCAGTGTCTGCAGAAACCACCCGCAGTCAACAGCAAATGTTTGCAGCACAAGCCTTGGCCACCAGCGAGGCTTTGTTGGAGACTGCCATTGCAAGCATTGACCTGCATTACGCCAGCCGCGGGGCTGTCGCCGATTTGCTCTTATGGAATCGCGCATCGCCTTTAGACTGCCCCGCCAACAAACCGGCCACGCAATGGCAATGCATGCTGTTGGCCATGCCTGATTTACCATTGCCGGTGTTTGCCGACCCTGTCCACACTTCGGTTCGGTTGGTTCGCGATGCGCACCAATCACCCCATCGGATCATTGTGATGACCGAAACACGGCTCAATGCAATGCACCCGGGCGTTGGCAGCCGCGCCACCGTGCAACAGGCTTTGTACGTTCCGATCCACACAGCCCCCCCACTTTTTGACCCCAGTTTGTGGCCTGTCGGCATTGATCCCACTCGCGTTCAGCGCATTGCAGGGACGTGGAAAAATGGCGGCTAATCACCATGAAGTTCCCGCTCTGCCAACAAACCCTCTCCTCTGGCTTCACCGTTTTGGAGGCGGTCATTGCCAGTGGCTTGTTGGCATTGGGCTTGGCGGGTGCAGTTCGTTTAAGCGCGGTGAATTTGACCGCTACGCAAGCCAATCAACGTTTGGACTTGGCCAGTGGCTTGGCTCAGGACTTGGCGGAATGTTGGGGGGTTCAAACCGCCACTTGCATTGAGGCGTTTTCCAGCAGCGCTAACCTGTCGCCACTCTCAACCGATCCTGGCTTTCACTTGCAAAGAACCTGGCAAGTCAACACCCTGCTAGTCAACGGACCATCGACGGGAAACCTGCAAGAGCTTCGAATTCAAATATCTTGGCTTGACGGGTTAAATTCCTCAGAGTTGGTCTGGATTAAACGCCGTGCATCGACACCCGCTTGGGTGGGTTCTTAAGTTGTCGTATCCTTGCCATCCACTGAGTCAATTGATTTCACCCAGAAATATCAACCCCATGCTTTCCAGCCCGAACATGCAAAAAGCCTTGGACTTGGCCATTCAAGCCCTGCGCAGCACCTCGCCTAACCCGCGGGTGGGTTGCGTCATTGTGAGCGCACAAGGCCATATTTTAGGGCTCGGTCACACCCAGAAAGCAGGCCAGCCCCACGCAGAAATCATGGCGCTGCACGATGCAGCTCAAAAGGGCCATGACGTGGCGGGCGCAACGGTCTATGTCACTCTGGAACCTTGCGCTCATCACGGCAAAACCGGCCCCTGTTGCGATGCGCTGATCCAAGCCAAAGTGGCCAAAGTCGTGGCCTCCTTGCCCGACCCCAACCCCTTGGTGGCTGGACAAGGCATTGACCGTTTAAGAGCCGCAGGGATTGAGGTGACCCTGGGTGACGGCGCCTCAGAGGCCACCGCGCAAAACCCCGGTTTTTTGAGTCGGATGACGCGCGCAAAACCCTGGGTGCGAATGAAAATTGCGGCCTCCCTAGATGGCCAAACCGCCTTGCAAAATGGCCAGAGTCAATGGATCACAGGACCAGAGTCACGGGCCGATGGCCACGCTTGGCGTGCCCGCGCTTGCGCCGTTCTCACGGGCATCGGCACAGTCTTGAAGGACGACCCGGTGCTGGACCTTCGGCTCTGTCCTGACTTAGGCACATCACCACGCATGCCGCACTTGGTCATTGTGGACAGCCGACTCGAAACACCCCCTGGCGCTAAATTGTTCAGCCACAGTGGTCCTGAGGCCGCCACACCGCGGCAAGTTTGGCTCTATGCGGCCGTTGACGATCCTGCCAAACGCGCAGCGCTAGAGTCCAAGGGCGCCCATGTTACCTTGCTGCCCAACCCCCACGGCAAAGTCGATTTAGACGCTTTGCTAACCGACTTGGCCCGACGTGAAGTCAACGAACTCCACGTTGAGGCCGGCCACAAACTCAACGGCTCTCTCATTCGGGCGTCTTGCGTCGATGAGTTTTTGGTTTATTTGGCCCCCAAGATGCTAGGGCTGGGACAAGGGATGGCGGAATGGGGGCCGCTTCATGATTTATCTCAGGCCCTGACGCTTGAGTTCACAGAAACACAATTAATCGGCAAAGATTTGCGGGTTTTAGCCAGGGTCAAGGCCTAAACAGGCCCAATCCCTGCGAAAATAGCGCCCTATGTTTACCGGAATCATCACCGGCGTGGGGCGCATCGCCGCCCTCCACGACCTGGGCAGCTCTTTAAGCCATGGCAAGCGAATCACCCTTGAGGTCCCCGCGGGCTACTTGGACGACGTCGGCCTGGGTGACAGCATCGCCATCAACGGCGCCTGCATGACGGTCACGTCATTCGATCTGGCAGCCAACCAATTCACCATCGATATTTCTGCCGAGTCATTGGACAAAACCTGTGGCTTTCACCAGGTCGGCCAAGTGAATTTGGAAAAGGCCCTTCGCGCACACGACCGTCTGGGTGGTCACATTGTTTCAGGCCATGTCGATGGCATGGGTCAAGTCACACATTTTGCGCAGGTTGGTGAAAGCTGGGAATTGCGCGTTTTATCGCCTGCAAGCATTGGCAAATACCTGGCCTACAAAGGCTCGATCACGGTCAACGGCGTGAGCCTCACCGTGAACAAAGTGACCGATCTTCCAAGCGGCTGCGAGTTCAGCATCAACCTCATTCCACACACTGTGAACAACACGGCGCTGTGTACCCTTGAAGCAGGTAGCCCGGTTAATTTAGAAATAGATTTGATTGCACGTTATGTTGAGCGCATGCTGAGCAACGATGCATCTGCCAATTCAGCCGCATCAGCCTCTCTGGCTGCTGCGCAATCGTGAAAGAAGTGACATGAGTACGAATTCTGGCCGTCAACTGACGCCTGTTCAAATTTCCCCCATTGAAGAAATTGTTGAAGAACTTCGCGCGGGCCACATCGTCATCATGGTGGACGATGAAGACCGCGAAAACGAAGGCGACTTGCTCATTGCCTCTGATCACATCAGCGCAGAAGCCATCAACTTCATGGCCCGCTATGGTCGTGGACTGATTTGCTTAACACTCACGCGCGAGCACTGCGAGCACCTTAAATTGCCGCCCATGGCCGCTAGCAATGGCACGGTTTACAGCACCGCATTCACTGTGTCCATTGAAGCCGCTGAAGGCGTGACCACTGGCATTTCTGCAGCTGACCGCGCATTGACTGTCAAAACTGCGGTCGCCCCCAACGCCAAAGCCATTGACCTGGTTCAGCCTGGCCACGTTTTCCCCTTGCAAGCCGTCGACGGCGGCGTGCTCATGCGGGCAGGCCACACCGAAGCGGGTTGCGATTTAGGCACCATGGCCGGCTGCAGTCCATCGTCTGTGATTTGCGAAATCATGAAGGACGACGGCACCATGGCACGCTTGGCCGATCTGCAAATATTTGCTGCAGAGCATGGCTTGAAAATCGGCACCATTGCCGACCTCATCGAATACCGCAGCCGCACCGAATCGCTTGTGGAAAAAGTGGGCACGCGCATTTTGCAAACTGCCCATGGCGAATTCACAGCCCATGCGTTCAAAGACAAGACCAGCCAGTCTTTGCACTTGGCACTGGTCAAAGGCAAATGGCATGCCGATGCGGAAGTGCCGGTGCGCGTGCACGAACCTCTGTCTGTGTTTGATGTGCTTGAAGTGGGGCGCATCATGCATTCGTGGAGTTTGGAAAACAGTCTGAACTACATCAACAAACAAGGGCATGGTGTGGCTGTGTTGCTCAATTGCGGCGAGAGTGCTGATCAGTTGCTTGCGCAATTTGAAGGCCGTGCACGTTCGGCCCAAGCGCCACAAAAAAGCAAAATGGATTTGCGCACATACGGCGTCGGCGTCCAAATTGTCCGCGAATGTGGCGTCCAAAAAATGAAACTCATGGGCCAGCCCCGACGCATGCCCAGCATGGCGGGTTATGGCGTTGAGGTCACCGGTTACATCCCTAAGGAATGAATATGCAAGGCGCTGACAAAGGTATTTCAGAAGAGTTGGATGGCTTGGGCTTGCACATCGGCATCGTTCAGGCTCGCTTCAACGAAGGCATCACCAATGCTTTGGCCGTGGCTTGCATTCGCGAACTAGAAGAACTGGGCGTGCACGACATCGATCACGTGTTGGTGCCTGGTGCGTTAGAAATTCCGATTGCTTTGCAAGCCATGGCCGAGCGTGGCGAGTACGACGCCTTGGTGGCTTTGGGCTGCATCATTCGCGGCGAAACCTATCACTTCGAATTGGTGGCCAATGAATCTGGCGCTGGTGTCAGCCGCATTGCGCTTGATTACAACGTGCCCATCGCCAACGCCATTCTGACGACCGAAAATTCAGAGCAAGCCATTGCGCGCCAGACCGAAAAGGGGCGAGATGCAGCGCGCGTTGCCGTTGAGATGGCCATGCTCATGGAAGATCTGTCTGTGGGTGAAGATGAGCTAGACGACGAGGAACTGGCATGAGCGAGTTGTCTGAAAATACAGCAGCTTCTGCGCCGGCCGCAAAGACCAGCAAGCCTGCAATCCGAAAACCTGGCAAGTCAGCCAGCAAATCAGCGCGGAGTCGTGCGCGCGAATTTGCCTTGCAAGCCCTTTACCAAGTTCTGGTTGGCAAAAATGAAGTGGCCGACATCGATGTGTTCACGCGTGATTTGTCTGGCTTTCACAAGGCCGACTCTGCCCACTACGATGCCCTCTTGTATGGTTGTGCAGCGCAGTCTGCCGAATTAGACATGCTCATTCTGCCCTTGCTCGATCGCAGCATGGCTGAAATTTCCCCCGTCGAACGCGCTGCGATGTGGATGGGTGTTTTTGAAATGAAACATTGCCTCGATGTGCCTTGGCGCGTGACCCTGAACGAGTGCATCGAACTGGCCAAAGAATTTGGCGGCACCGATGGCCACAAATACGTCAACGCTGTCTTGGAAGGTTTAGCGCCGCAGCTGCGTCCCCATGAAGTTCAGGCCGACCGACAGGCTGGCCGCGCACGCGCATGAAGCCGGTCTTTACTTTTCCCATTCGAATTTATTGGGAAGACACCGATGCGGGTGGTATTGTTTTTTACGCCAACTACTTGAAGTTTTTTGAACGGGCCCGCACAGAGTGGCTGCGATCTTTAGGGGTTGAACAGCAATCTTTGAAGGACGAGAGTGGTGGCATGTTTGTGGTGAGTGAAACACACCTTAAATATCATTCGCCTGCTTGTTTGGACGATTTACTCGATGTCACCGCAAAATCTTCTGAAATTGGCCGGGCCAGCTTGGTTTTGACACAGCAAGCCTGGCACAGCCTCCATGGCGAACGCAAGCTGCTCGCCGAAGGCACGATACGAATTGGCTGGGTCGACAGCCAAACCATGAAACCAGGCCGCATTCCGGCCAAGATTTTGGAAGCACTTCAATGAACCAAGACATGTCCATCCTTCAGCTGGTCTTGCACGCAAGCTTTGTGGTCCAGATCGTCATGGTCATTCTCATGGCCATCTCGATTGCCAGCTGGGCTGCCATTGTGCGCAAACTCACAGCCATCAAACGCATTCAAACTTTGAATGAAGAGTTTGAGCAACAGTTTTGGTCGGGCACCAGTTTGAATGATTTGTTTTCTGCGGCGGTTCAAAATTCAAAATTGTCGGGCCCCATGGAACGTATTTTTGCCAGTGGTATGCGCGAGTATCAAAAACTGCGGGAGCGCCGCATTTCAGATGCCGGCACCTTGCTGGATGGCGCACGTCGCGCGATGCGCGCCAGTTTTCAGCGTGAGATGGACGTTGCAGAAGCTCAGTTGTCGTTTTTAGCCTCTGTGGGTTCTGTCTCGCCTTATGTCGGTTTGTTTGGCACAGTGTGGGGCATCATGCACGCCTTCACGGGGCTGGCCAGCATGCAACAAGTCACCTTGGCCACGGTAGCCCCTGGCATTGCCGAAGCCCTGGTGGCCACCGCCATTGGCTTGTTCGCCGCCATCCCTGCGGTGGTGGCCTACAACCGATTTGCGCGGGACATTGACCGCATCGCCATCAAGCTGGAAACTTTCATTGAAGAGTTTTCCAACATCTTGCAAAGAAGCTTAGGAGGCTCAACGGGCGCAGGAACTTCGGGTTCTGGACCTTCAGCCTCCGGTCACTGATTTTAGGGAGCACACACATGCCTGCTCTTTCCTCTCGCGGCCGTGGACGGCGCACCATCAATGAGATCAACATGGTGCCCTTCATCGATGTGATGTTGGTACTACTCATTATTTTCATGGTCACAGCGCCCATGATCACACCCAGCGTGGTGGATTTGCCCAGCGTGGGCAAAGCTGCCAAGCAGCCCGATCAAGTGATTCAACTTGTGGTTCAAAAGAACGACAGTCTTGAAATGGTGAACGACAACAAGACTCAGAAAATCAACTTAGACAATTTGGCCAACTCGGTGCGCATGGCGCAAACAGGCCAGACCAACACGGCGGTGGTGATCAGCGCCGATCGAAATGTGAAATACGAGATGGTGGTCAAGGTCATGGACACACTGCAGCGCGCTGGTATTCAGCGAGTGGGCTTGTCTGTGCAGCTTGCACCTTAAGCTGATAGACCCTTCATTGATGCTTTCTTTCACCGCATGAATGCCATTGCCTACAACGAGTTTGCACCCCCGCCGGTGGGTGGTTTGGGTCGCTCATTTGTATTTGCGCTGTTCATCCATTTACTGCTGCTGTTGGCGCTGACTTGGGGCACTCAATGGAAGACCGAGCCCAACACTTTATCGGCGTCGGCAGAGTTGTGGTCTGCGGTGCCCGCTGAAGCCGCGCCTGCCGCCAATGAGCCTGAACCGAAGCCACCCGAACCCGTTAAACCGCCAGAGCCCGTCAAGGCAGAACCCAAACCAGAACCTCAACCGACTCCTCCCGCAGCACCCAAGGTGAATGCCGCAGCTGAACGCGAAGCGGCCGACATTGCGCTGAAAAAAGAAAAA
>CAIMUZ010000232.1 GCA_903844775.1 uncultured Burkholderiales bacterium
AACCGATAGGTCAAGGCGGCACCCGCCATGATCGACAGCAATGTCAACCATGCGGTGTTGGAAAACACCACGCCGCCTGACATACCTGCACCCACCGTACACCCGCCGGCCAACACAGCGCCAAAGCCCATCAACACAGCACCCGTAAGGTAGTGACCCAATTTGTTTTCGGTCTGAAAGCCTTCAAATTTAAACTCGCCAAATAAGAAAGCAGCAATGAAAGAACCCATAAAAACACTAGGCAACAGGCCTGCGTCAAAACCAAATCTCGGGGCTGTATCTGTGTAAAGCACACGCGTCAACCACTCCGCTGAAGCGCTGCTGAAGGAAAGACTTTGAAGCGGAATCGGTTCAAAAGAAGCACTGGCAATCCATTGTGTGAAAAACCAACCCAATGCAATGGCCACGCCAACAAATACGTTACCCAGTATCAAAGGCTTAGGCCCACCTGCCGTGGCGCGGAATCGCCAAATGGCGATGCCTAAAAAGAGCAAGCCAATGGCCAACCCCATCCAAGAGGATGCTCCCAATGCATTGAGCATATTGCGCTGGGGACCTCCATCAACCAACCACCAAGATGCCATGAATTGGCGAGCTGGTGCCAAGGCCCCAGAGATGGTGGCTTGGACAGTCACAGCAAACACCAATCCTGAAAGCAACGCGCGTAAATTGCCATTACCCGAAAGAATAATCAACCGGCTTGCACAACCGCGCGTCATGATCATGCCCATGCCAAACATGAGGCCACCCAGCACAGCGCCAGAAATGCTGCCTTGTGAGCCCAAATGTCTGGAACTTTCAGGTTTCAATAAACCCAATGTGATGGCCAATTGAACCATCAGCATGGCCACAGCAAATGCCAACAGCCATCCTGCAAATTTTTGCCGCCACTGCCCCTCACAGCATTCAATAACTGCAGCCCTAGCGCAGAATTTAGAGCGTTGTGCACTGAAGCCAAACAACAGTCCAATGACAGCCCCACCCATGGCCAAGATCAAATGATCTCCGTAGGTTTCCAAAAGACTTGCGAGATTCACAAAGTTCCCCAATAATTCATCATGCACTGATATATCGAAAGTTGCCCCTACAAAACGGGAGGCGCCGGATCTGCTGTAAACAGCACAAAGCCACAGATTGTCCCTTTTTTTCACCCTCATTGCCCATGCACCCACTCTCTGCCGCTTCTCAGGCCCTTATCACACGCAGATCGTGTGTTTCTCGCCTAGGCTTGAGCCTCACCAGCACCTTATTGGGCTTGCCCCTTCAAAGCCAAGCTGCACCGGCCATACTGCCTTCTGCAACGTCGCTACCGGATGAACTTGAAAAAGCCCTGAAAGCCAAAGAGCCCTTGATCGTCATGGTCAGCTTAGCGGGTTGCCCATTTTGCAAAATGGCCAGAGAAAGTTACCTCAGCCCCATGCAAAAACAAGGATTTCCCATCGTTCAAGTGGACATGAGAAGTGACCTTCAACTCAAAGGCATCAACGGCCAAATGCAAACCCACGACCAATGGGTCAAGCAATGGCGCGTCAGCATCGCCCCCACCCTGATCTTCCTAGGCCCCAAAGGACAAGAGTTGGTCGAGCGCATGGAAGGTGGTTACTTGCCTGACTTTTATGGTGCCTACTTAGATGAACGCATCGCATTGGCCAGAAAGTCGTTGCGCGGCTGAACACAGGGCATTCAAACAAAAACCCCCTGAGTGCATGGGGAAAGCACCTAGAAATAGGTGGTCATCTGGCGGCGCCTGCTCCAGCAGTCATCCGTTAAATTAGTCACTGGTTATATATTTCACGAGCAGAGATTGACATGAACCTTCAAACATTCGCACTGGCCGGCTTTCTTTTGAGCAACGTTGCCATGGCTCAACCGGTCCTCTTCAAAGATGCCGACTTGAAATTAGGCACACAGCTCATTGCCCAAAACAACTGCGACAGCTGCCATCAAAAGCGCGTGGGCGGCAATGGCAGCGCCATGTACAAGCCACAAGGCCGCATCAACACCCCAGGATTTTTAAGAGGCATGGTAGAGCAGTGCAACACCGAACTCAATTTGGGCTTTTTCCCAGAAGAAGTCACCGCTGTTGCCGCTGTTTTGAACCGTGACCATTACAAATTCAAATAAAGACTGACATCCAGCTTACCTTACCCCCTAGGGTATTTTCGGATACCCCTACGGGTTTTTTTCCCTGATGATCCGGCATCCACTGGAGACCTGCGAATGCACGCAAGTCTTGACAGTTGCGAATGATCAAACAGGAGAACCCATATGCGATTTGGATTAAAGCAAGCCACCTTGGCCGCTGCAATGACAGCCAGCTTGATGCTGACAGGCTGCGGAACAATTAGCACCATGACAAAATTAGAAAGTGGTGCGGGGGCTGAAGCCAGTCGCATGTGGGATCGCTGGGTTGAAGCCGAAGGTGACATTGCAGTTGCAACCACTTGGGAACGCAAAGTTGCCAAGGGCGTGACCCCCAACGACATCGAACAAATCCTGAAGCAGGTCGCCACTGAGCGCAACATGAAAGACGTCGGCACCTTGCCTTTGTCAAAAGAACTTGAAGCACGTACAGGCCAAAAGCAGAAGTTACTCACCGTCTACTCTTTCTGCACACCCACAACTGCCCGCCGCATGGTGGACTTCAGCCCACACATGGCTGCCTACCTGCCCTGCCGCGTCACCGTGGTTGAAAAAGAAGATGGCTTGTGGCTCTACACCCTCAACATGGACATGATGGTCAAGATGGGTCGCAAATTGCCCTCACCCTTGAAAGAAGAAGCCAATGCCGTCAGAGACACCATCTGGGAAATGATGGAACGTGCCTCTAAAGGCGAAATTTAATATTCAGGAGGAGACAACATGCACATCCAATTTAAAAAACATACCACAGCCATCGCTGCCGCCATCTTGATGACGGGTACGTCTGCTTGGGCCACCAACGGCATGATTCTGGAAGGCTATGGCCCTGTGGCGCTGGCCATGGGCGGCGCAGCAACTGCCATTGAAAATGGTACTGCGGCCATGATGAACAACCCAGCCACCTTGCAAATGGGTCCTGATGGCACCCGCTTCGATTTGGCCTTGGGAGTTTTAGGCCCCAAAGTGAGCACATCCATTCCTGGCTTTCCCACAGCCAACTCTGGCGGAACGTCTTATGTCATGCCCGCCTTTGGCTGGGTTCGCAAAGCTGGCTCCCTGACTTATGGTGTTGGCATGTTTGGTCAAGGCGGCATGGGAACTGAATACGCCGCAAACTCGGCATTGGCCATGGGCTCTGGCTCTGATGTTCGCTCGGAACTCAGCGTGGGACGCGTGCTATTTCCTGTTGCCATGCAAGTCAACGACAAGTTGAATGTGGGTGCCACACTGGACTTTGCCTGGTCCAATTTAGACATGAAAATGGCGGCCACAGGTGCCCAATTGGGTGGCATGGTCAATGGCATGCCCTCTGGCAATCTAGGCATGGCCTTGCCCCAGCTCGCACAAGCGCCTTGGGCTCGCATCGACTTTTCAAACACCAGCGACTTCAGTGGCGCCGCCACAGCCACAGGTTGGACTGGCAAGCTGGGCATGACTTACCAAGCCACGCCCGACATGACGCTGGGCGCAAGCTATCACTTGAAAACCGCACAAGGTGACATGAAAACATCGGCCAAAGGCGCAAGCATGAGCGCACCAGGCGGCTTTGCAGATGTGGGACAACTCAAGGTGTTGGACTTCCAAATGCCCGCCACACTGGCCATCGGCATGGCGTTCAAATCAAGCCCTGCACTGACTCTGGCAGCAGATGTCAAACGGGTTGAATGGTCCAAGGTGATGAAGCAATTCTCCATGAGTTACACCAGTGCAGGCATGGGGGGCAGCGTGAGCTTTGCGATGCCGCAAAACTGGGCTGATCAAACGGTCGTATCTGTGGGCGCCGCTTACCGAGTGAACGATGTTCTGACATTGCGCGGCGGTTTGAATTTGGCCAGCAATCCCATTCCTAAAGAAATGACCAACCCCTTGTTCCCTGCAATTGTGGAAGACCACATGACCTTGGGTGCCAGCTATCAGCTCAACAAGCAATGGCAATTAGATGCAGCCATGTCGCATGCAGGCAAAGTGACCGTGGCCACACCGAGCGCTAGCATTTCACACAGCCAAAACAATTGGCAAGTATTGGCAAGCTATCGTTATTGAGTACTTGGTAAGCCCAAGCAGCAGAATTGATTTAAATCAATTCTGCTGCTGACGCACGTTTCACAATCGGCACTTCAGTTTGTAATTCTGTGTTCAGTCACAGGACAGAGAATCAACTTATAAATAAGTATTGACTTATATAATGACAGCCATCAGCGCGCTGACAAATGCGCAACAAGGAGATAGGGTGAAAGAGCAATTCAATTCTTCAGGACGTGTGCAAAAAGCACCAGAAAATTTTCTGACGTCGGCCGATGTGAAAACAGTCTTTGCTGAAGGCAAACAAGGCCGACGCGATTTCATTCGACGTGCTTTTGCTGCTGCATCGACAGCCACTGCAGCTGGCGTCGCGGCCGTCTCCGCACCCACCGGCGCTTGGGCCCAAGGCAACCCCATCCCTACCGAGGGTGGCGACCCCAATATTTTGAAGTTACCCGAGCATGCCACTGGCTTGGGTCAAGGCGTTGCCACTGAAGGTTACGGCAAACCCTCAAAGTACGAAGCCAATTTGCAACGACGCCAAAGCCCTGGTTTGACACAAACCACGCAAGCTTCCGTGTCTTTTGCACCTCTGCAATCTTTGTTTGGCATCGTCACGCCCAGTGGCCTGCACTTTGAACGTCACCACCAAGGCTGGTGGGACATTGATCCTTCCAAACATCGCTTCATGATCAACGGCATGGTGAAAAACCCAAAGGTTTTCACCATGGACGAAATCATGCGCTTGCCCTCCGTCTCACGCTTCCACTTCATTGAATGCGGCGCCAATACGGCAGTCGATTGGGGCAATGTTGCTGTGCCAACTGTGCAGTACACACACGGGATGTTGTCTTGCAGTGAATTTACAGGCGTACCGCTCATCACCCTGCTTGAGTTGGCGGGTGCAGATTTAAAAAATGGCAAGTTTGTTTTGGCTGAAGGCGGCGACGGCTCAGCCATGACACGCACCATTCCCATGAGCCTGATCACATCAGGTGAAGTGTTGGTGGCCTATGGCCAAAACGGCGAAATGCTGCGTCCGGAAAATGGCTACCCCTTGCGCTTGGTTGTACCCGGTGTTCAAGGCGTGAGCTGGGTCAAATACCTGCGTCGTATTGAAGTGGGTGATCAGCCTTACGCCGCCAAAGACGAAGCCGTGCACTACATCGATTTGCAACCCGGTGGCTTGCACCGTCAGTACACCAACATTCAAGAATGCAAGAGCGTGGTCACCACCCCCTCCGGCGGCCAAGTTTTGTTGGACAAAGGCTTTTACAACATCACAGGCTTGGCTTGGTCGGGCAAAGGCAAGATCAAACGCGTCGACGTGTCAACCGATGGCGGACGCAACTGGCGTCAAGCAAGACTCGAAACGCCGGTGTTGTCAAAAGCCCTCACGCGCTTCAATTTGGATTGGGTCTGGGATGGTAAACCCGCCATCATCCAAAGTCGCGCACAAGACGAAACAGGCTATGTCCAGCCCATGTACAAACAACTGCGCGATGTGCGTGGTACGCGTTCGATCTATCACAACAATGCCATTCAGTCATGGTTGGTACAAGAAAATGGCGAGGTGAAAAATGTTCAAGTTTCCTAAGATTGTCCTGGCCATCGCCATCAGCCTGTCATTGGCTTCGGCATTTGCACAAAGCACCAAATATCCTGGCGTGGGCCGAGACGCCACGCCCAAAGAAGTTGCAGCCTGGGACATTGATGTTCGCCCCGACTTTAAAGGCTTGCCTGTAGGCTCTGGTTCTGTGGCCAAAGGCCAAGATGTGTGGGAAGCCAAATGTGCGCAATGTCACGGTATTTTTGGTGAATCCAACGAGGTCTTCAGCCCATTGATTGGTGGCACCACTGCCGAAGACATCAAAACCGGCCGTGTCGCCAACCTCACGCGCACAGACTTCCCCGGTCGCACCACCATCATGAAGGTGGCCACAGTGTCAACTTTGTGGGACTACATCAACCGTGCCATGCCATGGACCAGTCCCAAAACACTCACCACAGAAGAAGTCTATGCCGTCACAGGCTTCTTGCTGAACTTGGCAGGCGTGGTGCCCGATGACTTTGTGCTGTCCAACAAAAACATTGCTGAGGTGCAAAATCGCATGCCCAACCGCAATGGCATGACCACAGCACACGCCATGTGGCCTGGCAAAGAATTTGGTGGTAACAGCAAACCCGACACGCAAAACACGATTTGCATGAAGGATTGCAAACCAGAAGCAAAAGTGGCTTCCTTCTTGCCAGACTTTGCTCGGAACGCCCATGGCAACTTGAGTGAACAAAATCGCATGGTCGGTCAGCAAAAAGGCGCCGACACCACCAAGCCAGAAGGCAGTACTGGCAAAATAAGTACAAGCGCTCCTGCGCCAAGTACATCGCCCGCCGCACCCGCTAAAGCAGCAGAGGGCAAATCTGACAACAAAGCTGTCATGGCCTTGTTGAGCAAAAACGTCTGTACGGCATGCCACGGAATCGATAAGAAAATTGTAGGCCCTGGCTTTAACGACATTGCCAAAAAATATCCGGGCAAAGTGGATTACATTGCAGGCAAAATCAAGTCAGGTGGTTCAGGTGTTTGGGGGGCAATCCCCATGCCTGCACAAAACTTAAGCGATGCAGACGCGAAGCTCATCGCTGAGTGGATTGCCAACGGCAGTCACAAGTAAAAACGAGGTCAAAGTTCATCAGGTATTACTGAATTGACTTTGACGCAGATTTCAATAGCATCAACTTATTCACAAGGAGAATCAGATGCAAACTCGTCGCGAGACAATCAAACAGAGCATGGTGGTTGCAGGCTTGCTGGCTTCTGCTGGCTTCCCTCAATTTGCTCACGCAGCATTTAACAAAACCGGCTTCGATGCCAAGTCGGTTCAAGACGCGGTTAAAGCCTATGGCGGTGGTGCCATTGCTGAAAGCAAAGACGTTTCCATCACAGGTCCTGACATTGCAGAAAATGGCGCTGTGGTTCCTTTGGGTGCCAGCACCACATTGGCAGGCGTCAAGCAAATCTTGGTCTTGGTTGAAAAGAACCCCGCAGCATTGGTGGCCATGTTCCACGTGAGCGATGCGGTAGATGCCAATTTCTCGACACGCGCCAAGATGGGCCAATCGTCTGATGTCTACGCTGTGGCCATCATGGCCGACGGCAAGGCTTTGTTCGCTAAGAAAGAAGTCAAAGTAACTTTGGGTGGCTGTGGCGGTTAACCCCCTCACCTCTTAGTTCATTCACACATATTCAGGAGAAAAAAATGGCAGATCCAATGCGCATTCGCGCCCAAGCCTCTGGCGACAAAGCAACTGTTCGTGTTCTGATGAGTCACGAAATGGAATCCGGTCAGCGCAAAGACGCCGCTGGCAAAACAGTACCAGCTTGGTACATCCAAGAAGTCACAGCAACGCACAACGGCAAACCCGTTCTGGCAGCCGAATGGGGACCTGCTGTCTCCAAAAATCCATTTTTGCAATTTGCAGTCAAAGGCGCCAAAGCCGGTGACAAAATTGCAGTCACTTGGAAAGACAGCAAGGGCGACACCCGTACCGACGAAGCAACGGTGTCCTAAGCCACCAAGTTGCACATCAAGGGTGAAGCGCAATCTTCACCCTTTTTCAGTTTTTGAAGTTGACACATTGAGGCGCCCATGAAGCAAACACTCTACGTCTTATTGGCTGCAGGTTTAATGACCCTCAGCCTAGGTAGCCTGGCTCAAAAAACGGCCAGTCAAGGCATTGATGAATACCGAGCCATGTTGCAAGACGGCAACCCTGCCGACTTGTTCGAAGCCAAGGGCGAAGGTTTGTGGACTCAAAAAAGGGGCCCCAAAAATGCATCGCTTGAAAAATGTGATTTAGGCAAAGGGCCCGGTGTTTACAAGGGTGCTTTTGTTGAATTGCCCAAGTACTTTGCAGACACTGGCCGTGTTCAAGACATGGAGTCACGTTTGCTCACCTGCATGGAAACCTTGCAAGGCTTCAATGCGGCCGAAATTGCCAAGACGCCTTTTGGAAAGGGCGAACAAGTCAACATGACGGCCTTGGCCACTTGGTTGGCCGCAGAATCTAAGGGCATGAAATTCAATTTATCCCAAGCCCATCCGTCAGAAAAAACTTTTTATGAAGTGGGCAAACGTTTGTTCTTCCTCCGTGGTGGTCCGCACGACTTTTCGTGCGCTTCATGTCATGCGGAAGATGGCAAACGCATTCGCCTCCAAGACCTGCCCAACCTCACCAAAAATCCTGGCGATGGCATTGGCTTTGCCGCATGGCCCGCCTACCGCGTGTCCAATGGTCAAATGTGGGGCATGCAACAACGCCTCAACGATTGCTACCGTCAGCAACGCTTCCCCTACCCTGGTTTTGCCAGCGATGCCACCATCGCATTGGGTGTGTACCTTGGCGTGAACTCACAAGGTTCTGCTTCCATCGCCCCAGCCATCAAGCGCTAATTCGGAGTCCATGCAATGAAAAAAATGAATTCAAAACTTCGCACGGGCTTGGCTGTTGCATCGGTCATGTTGCTGGCTGTTGGTTGCACTTCAGCGCCCTCAGTGGCTGACCTGAATGCTCTCACACAGCAAATTGTCAAAGCCTCATTCCGCGACGAAGGCATCGTCAAGGCCAGCATTTTGAATACCGATGAAACCAATCGGGCGTGCAGTGAAGCCGATGCCTCTGGCAAACCCTTGGACGAAAAAGCGACCAGTGCCATTGAAGCGGCCAATCTCAAAACCATCAAGTGGCCATCCGATGGCAAGTTTTTGGGCGATTGGAAAGAAGGCGAAAAGATTGCTCAAAACGGTCGCGGCCTCACCTTCACGGATGATGAAAAAACTGTGAATGGCGGCAACTGCTACAACTGCCACCAAATGGACCCCAAAGAAATTTCTTACGGCACCATTGGCCCCAGTCTCTACAACTACGGAAAAATTCGCGGCGTCAGCAATCCAAACAGCCCCGAAGTCAAACTGATTGTGGAATACACCTGGGGCAAAATTTGGAATGCAAAAGCCTACAACGCTTGCTCCAACATGCCTCGTGCTGGTCACAGCGGCATCCTTACAGAAACGCAAGTGCGTCATCTGGTGGGCTTGTTGTTAGATCCCAAATCCCCAGTTAACCAATAACGTCATTAGAAACCCGGCACGTCCGGGTTTTTTTGCTCACCATATATTAGCGAAGACAAAAGTATGAACCTCTCGAAACGTGAATTTATGCAAGTCATGGGCGCGGGCACCATGGCCGGTTTGGGCATGGGCACTTACGCCGATGCAGATGCTGCAACAGCCGCCAACGGTCTGTACGACATTCCCAAGTTTGGCAATGTGTCCTTCTTGCACATGACCGATTGCCACGCACAACTCAAACCCATTTATTTCCGTGAACCCAGCATCAATCTGGGCTTGGGCAGCATGAAGGGCAACTTGCCCCACTTGGTGGGGGAACATTTGCTGAAGTTTGCCAACATCCGTCCAGGTTCTTCAGAGGCCCATGCCCTCACCTATCTGAACTACGAAAAAGCTGCAGCACGCTATGGCAAGGTCGGTGGCTTTGCACACTTGGCCACCTTGGTCAAACGCATGAAAGCCAGCCGCCCAGGTGCCTTGTTGCTCGATGGCGGTGACACATGGCAAGGTTCAGGCACATGCCTTTGGACCAACGGCCAAGACATGGTGGACGCCTGTAAATTGTTGGGCGTGGACGTGATGACAGGTCACTGGGAATTCACCCTGGGCATGGACCGCGTGAAAGAAATTGTCGAAAAAGACTTTGCTGGCAAAGTTGACTTCGTGGCACAAAACGTCAAAACACAAGATTTTGGCGATCAAGTTTTCAAACCCTACGTCATTAAAGAAATCAATGGCGTGCCTTGCGCCATCATTGGCCAAGCGTTCCCCTACACCCCCATTGCCAACCCACGTTATATGGTGGCCGACTGGGCGTTTGGTATTCAAGACGAAAACATGCAAGCCATGGTCAACGAAGCCCGCGGCAAAGGTGCCCAGGTGGTGGTGGTCATCAGCCATAACGGCATGGACGTTGACCTCAAGATGGCCAGCCGAGTGAGTGGCATCGACGCCATCATGGGCGGCCACACCCACGACGGTATGCCTGTCGCTACGTTGGTCAGCAACAAAGGCGGCAAAACCATCGTGACCAACGCGGGCTCGAATGGCAAGTTCTTGGGTGTGCTCGACTTTGAAGTCAAAGAAAAACGCGTCACCGATTTCCGTTACAAGTTGCTCCCCGTGTTCTCCAACATGTTGCCAGCCGACAAAGAGATGGATGCGCTCATCACCAAAATTCGCGCCCCCTATGAAAGCAAGTTAAACGAAAAGTTGGGCATCTCTGAAGGCCTCTTGTATCGCCGTGGCAATTTCAATGGTACGGGCGACCAATTGCTGGTCGATGCCTTGATGGATGTTCAGGGTGCAGAAATTGCTTTCTCACCTGGCTTCCGCTGGGGCACAACCCTTCTGCCCGGTCAGGCCATTACGCGCGAATGGCTGCTCGACATGACAGCCACCACCTACTCATACGCCACCGTCACAGAAATGACCGGTGAGACCATCAAAACGGTTCTAGAAGACGTTTGCGACAACCTGTTCAACCCAGACCCCTACTACCAACAAGGTGGCGACATGGTGCGTGTGGGCGGCTTGCAATACCAATGCAACCCCACCGCGGGCATGGGCAAACGCATTGAAGAAATGCGTTTGAACGGCAAGCTCATTGAATCAGGCAAAAAATACAAAGTGGCTGGTTGGGCGCCTGTTGCGGAAGATGCTCGCACGCAAGGCAACAAGCAAGTCTGGGAAGTGGTGGAGCAATGGCTCAAAACTCAACCCAATGGCCGCATCAAACCACGCCAACTCAACGCGCCCAAAATCACGGGTGGCTTGCCCAACCCAGGTTACGTCGCTTAACAGGAGCAGTTCATGGCCGATTTAAAAACGACAACGATGTCCCACCCCACGCTAAAACGCCGCTCATTTTTAGGCGCAACTGCAATTGGCATGGTCATCGCAGGCATGTGGCCAGAAGTGAAAACTTTTGCAGCAGATGTGCAGGACTTTTTGGTTGGCCCACCCGTCAAAGACATTCCCCCCATCCAACTGTCAAAGCATGTGTGGATGATCTTTGCACCCGATGGATTTCCCACGCCCGAGAATCGCGGCATGATGTCCAACGTCACCTTTGTGGTCACCACAGCCGGCGTCATCATTTTGGATTCCGGCAGCTCTTTGCAAATTGGCCAAATGGCCATTCGCATGATCAAAAAAGTGACGCCCTTGCCCGTCATCGCTGTGTTCAACAGCCATTTTCATGGTGATCACTGGCTGGGCAATCACGCATTTGCTGAAGAATATGGCTCACAACTGCCCATTTATGCATTGGCCAAAACACAAGAAACCATTAAGGGCATCGAAGGAAACACTTGGCGCATTTTGATGGAGCGTTGGACCAATCAGTCTTCAGCAGGCACCAAAGCTGTTCCGCCCAACAAACTGGTCACGCACGGACAAAAGTTCAAATTTGGCGATGTCGATTTGGTCATGCATCACTATGGACGCGCCCACACCGATGCCGACTTGTGTGTTGAAGTGGTTCAAGACAAAGTGACCAGTGTGGGCGACATTGCCATGGCCAACCGCATTGCCAACATCGATGACGGCTCCTACCCAGGCACATTCAAATACTTCAAAGCGCTCAGCAACAACGCAGGCCAGCAGTTGTGGCTTCCGGGTCATGGCCAACCTGCCAAAAATTTACTGGAAACCTACGGTCAGTTTTTAGCGGGCATTTGGGAACCCAGCTTGCAGGCCGTCAAAGATGGCAAATCAGAGGCCGAAGCCAAACAGATGGTTCTCAATGATCCTCGCGTAAAAAAACGTGCCACAGACATGCAGGGCTTTGAGAACAACATTGGCAAATACACCAGCCTTGCTTATTTAGAGGCTGAAAAAGAAGCTTTTTAATTGGCCCTTACAAACAAGCGCTTCAAGGCAAATTCAAATTGGCATGGCCAGTAGCGACTCGCTATGGCCTGATGCGCAAGGATCCTCATGACCCGTTCGACCAGTTCAAAACTGCCTATAGAAGAGGCTTTACGAGCGACACTTCACAACGAGATCCGTACCAGGCCATCAGCCCTCATTGAGCTGCCTGCGCTGGTCTTTTACGTGGCGGTCATCAATGAACAAGTTTCTACACACGATGAATTGGCACACTTGAAATTGCTACCAGGTCAATCCAATTTGGCCATTGAGAATTTAAAAGCAAATTTTTATCAGATCCAAACCGACGATTTCAGTTTGATCTGGGAACGCCATACCGAGTTCACGCGCTACACCCTGATTCAAAAATTACCTGCTTCTGTGGTGTGGGGTCAAGAATTCCCGGATCTTTCACTGGCCATGGCTACCGGCACAGACTGGATCCAAGGCATTCCTGGCAAAACCATCACCGCCATACAGCTTGTGATGCTCAATCAAGGCATGGAGGATTCGGACGCGCTCAATCACGCCAGATTATGGCTGGGCAACAGTCCCTTGATTGGCGCTCAAATGGGCCGCAACGCCAACGGCCGTTCCCATTCTCATTTATTGTCCAATTTGAGAATTGACGCCCAAGGATTTGAAAGAGTTTTGATACTGGCTTCACCTGAGACTTCGCCCAGCCGCGCGGGTCGTGTGGTGCAAAGGTTTCTAGAACTGGAGACCTATCGCATGATGGCATTGCTCAGCCTGCCGGTGGCCAAAAGCTTGGGTACCAAATTGACTCACACAGAAACACAACTGGTCAGTATCACGCACAGACTGGAAAAGCAAATTGACACTGACGATGTGCTGCTGAGAGACTTGGCAGGCTTGGCCGTCCAAGTCGAAAGTGCCACGGCAGAGCACAGCTACAGATTTTCTGCTGCACGGGCCTACAACGCCATCGTATTAGAGAGAATTTCCGAAATGCGTGAGAACCCCCTGTCGGGCATTCAAACGGTGGGCGAGTTCATGCAACGCCGCTTGGCACCTGCGATGGCAACCGTCAATGCCACTGCAGACAGGCTGGGCAATTTGGCAGAACGCGTGGCCAGAGCCAGCGCGCTGCTGCGTACCCGCGTCGAAATTGCGGCCGAGCAACACAACCAACTACTGCTGGAAAAACTAACTCGCGGCCAAGCCCTTCAACTCAGGCTGCAGTCCACGGTAGAGGGCTTGTCGATTGCTGCCATCACTTACTATGTGGTGAGCTTGGCAGTGTACATCGGCAAGGCTCTCAAAGCTTTGGGCTTGAACATCAACCCCGAATTATTTGCAGGTTTGATGATTCCATTTGTTTTGTTCTTTGCGCGAAAAACCATTCAAAAAATTCACCAACAAATCAACACTTAACAAGCAAAAGAAATTCAACGATGGAACAATTTTTCAAAGAATACTGGCCGTTTTTACTTCTGATCCTTTGGTGGACATACAAATGGCTGCGCGCCAAGCAAGTGAAATCCGATCTGCCCGCATTGAAGAGTGCAGGCGCCACACTTGTCGATGTACGCTCTGTAGGAGAGTTTGCCAATGCCAATGCAGCGGGTACTTTGAACATTCCTCTGTCTGAATTAAACAGCCGATTCAGCGAAATACCCAAAGACAAACCAGTGGTGCTGTGCTGTGCCAGCGGCTCACGCAGTGGCATGGCCAAACTTCTGTTGATCAAAAACGGTTACCGAAATGTTCATAACATTGGCAATTGGAGCAACCTGGCGTGACACAATTTTCTAACCCATTGGCGCGTTGGAACGAACGCTTCTCCACAGTCAATTACCTTTTTGGTGAAAAACCCAATCAATATTTGGCTGGCAAGACAGCATTGCTTCAAAAAGGCAAGGCCTTGTCAATTGCAGACGGAGAAGGCCGCAACAGTGTGTGGCTAGCTTCTCAAGGGTTTGATGTAGATGCCTTCGACTTCTCGCCTGTTGCGATTGAGAAAGCCAAGAAATTGGCAAACAAACAACAGGTCAGCGTTAACATTCATTGCAGCGACTGGGAAAGCTTTGATTGGAAAGCCGAACACTACGACACCATTGCTGGCATCTTCTTTCAGTTTGCAGATCCAGGGCCTCGCACGGAACTCTTCGAAAATTTAAATTTTGCACTTAAACCTGGCGGCACCCTCATCATTCAAGGGTATGGCAAAGACCAAATGCACTACAAGACAGGGGGTCCTGGCATTCTAGAAAATCTGTATGACGAAGCCCTCCTAATCACCTCATTCAAAGACTACAAAGTTTTAGACCTCCAAACCTAACTGCAAGAAGTCGATGAAGGTCCTGGCCACAGCGGCATGTCGGCATTGGTGGGATACGTTGGGCAAAAACCATGAACAGTGAACAACAAAAAGAGTTTCTACAAGCAACGGCTTGGATTCGTCCTCTGACGAAATGGTCTGCACTCTTTGCTTTTAAGACGCAAGGCTTCCTGCCCATGTGGATTCGCAATTTGCCACTCAAAGCCATCAAAAAACTTCTGAATGGCTATCAAAAGAAATACAAAACCAACAACTGCAAGTCAGCCTAGGTGCTGCATTGCACAATAACTGGTTTTTAACTGGCCAATGAATCCCAAGCTTTAAGGGCTTCAGCGGCGTACATCAAGGCCGGGCCGCCGCCCATGTACACGCACACGGCCAACATTTCTTCCAACTCTTGGCGTGTACAGCCTAACTTCAACAGTGCCTTTACATGAAAGCCGATGCAACCAGAGCAATGCTGTGTGATGCCTATCGCCAAAGCAATTAATTCTTTGTGCTTGGTACTGACTTCACCTTCAGCCATTGCACTGCGCGCCAATTGCCCAAACCCCTGCATCGCATCGGACTGAGATTTACGAAAAGGTGTGAGGCATTCATTGATGTTTTGAATGAGCTCAGCATGTTCAAAGGTACTCATAAAGTCGATCTTTTAAAAAATGATTAGTCAAAGGAAGGATCAACGGGTTTCTCAACTCGAAAGCCTGCTGCTTGCCATGCATCAAATCCGCCCGCAATGGAGCACACATTGAAATAGCCCATTGCTTTCAATGACTGTGCACACAGTGCAGCCCTGCCACTGGTTTTGCAATACAAGGTGATTTTGAGATCGCGCGATTGAAACTGTGGATTGGCTGCGAGCTTGAATTCCAACATGCCACGGGACATGTGAATGGCACCTGGTAAATGCCCGGCCTGAAACTCTTCAGACTCACGGACGTCGATCAAAACGTCATTTTGAGCAATGACTTCAGGGGCTTTGTCGATTGAAATTTCAAGGACCGATTGTTTGGCAGTCGAGACCAAGTCATGGGGTGTTTTCATTTTGCGAGTTGTTTTGATCAAGTCAATGGCTTTCAATATACCCCCGCAAGTATATAAATGTCCAGTACTTTATGTGAAAAAAACGAAGCTCAACTTAACTTAGATCAAAGTGAACTTGCTGAAACACTCGCAAGATGTGTCCATTGACTTTGCAATGTCAGCAATACACAGAAGGAGAGAATGATGAAACTGTTCCACGACTTGTTTTTCACTGACTACGGCCTGATGAGTTTCATCGGCATCATGTTCATGATTGGTATGGGTGTATTTTTTCTCCGACTGTTTTTGTCGGCCACAGGTCCTAAACCCTGATGTTTGTTGCATTCAAGCGGAAACCAAAGCATTTTCGTTTTGAATGCGATAAAGCCGCCCTGCTTTATCGAGGGGTTCAATCACTTGTTCGCGTACCAAGCCACTGACTTCGCGGCTGACAGTCTCAAGTTTGAGGTCCATCATGGCGCCCATGTCTTCACGAGAAAACATGCTGCTTTGATCGGGGTGATCTTCATGGCGCATTTTGAGAATGAATTTAGAAACCCGTTGGCGAGCGGTTCCAAAATTTAAATCAGCCAGCCAATCATCTGCGCCTTTTAAAGCCTGCTGCCACTTCTGCATCAAGCGGTGGTGAAGTCTGGGGGATTGTGTACTGAGGTTGTGCATCACACCCAAGGGGATGCGGCATACCTTCACATCGTTGAGTGCCACTGCTTCTGAATCGTAATGCCCTGTGGCCAGGGCCTCAATGCCCAAGACATCGCCTGCACGCAAAACACGAATGATGCGCTCTCGGCCATCTGCAGTCGATCGAACCAACTTGACCATGCCTTGACGCAGCGTGAACACGCCCAAAGCCTTATCGCCTTCTGAATAAATCAAGCCACTCACGGGATACGCCATGTCATCAATGGGTGCATGAATCAGCCCAAAATCATCTTCATTCAAATCAGCAAACAAAACCAAATCGCGGATTCCGCAGGCACGACAATCCGAAGTACCTTTCCAAGCTGATTCAACATGTATGGGGATCATATGATTTTCTCAATTCACAACAAATGAATATACCCCGCGCAGGGCTCTTGCGCACAAGACAAAGCCACTCATGCACAAAAAACCGTAGATGAAGGGCCGAAGCACGGCGGCAGACATCTGTCGGGAAAATTGATGGCCCAACCAAACACCTGCTAAAGCAAACGGCAATAAGTACACCAAAGCAGCCCAAAGGGCATCTTCTCAAACTGTTGTAACACCTGATTTCATATTTGAATCCAAAAGACAAGCTCAAATTTGCTTAGGTATTTCAAGAAATGCGCTAGATAAACTGATTCAAAATTCTCACGAATCTGGTTTTCATGTGATGAAAATT
>CAIMUZ010000233.1 GCA_903844775.1 uncultured Burkholderiales bacterium
GCGTGATGACCAACTGAGGGCAGTTTTGCATGTTCAGCACCACCCTGTCGCCTTTTTGGACACCCATCTTGAGGAGTGCTGCCGCAATGTGCTCCGCCGCCTTGAGCAGTTGCGCATAAGTCCAAGTTCGGCCCATGAAAATCAAGGCCAGTTTGTCGGGATAGCGAAGTGCACTGATTTGTAAATTAGCCCAGAGAGAAGTCCTTGGTGCGGAGACTGCATGAGGCAGTCTCTTGGGCCAAACAGCGTGATGAACAGGCATTCAGGGTGTCTCCATCCAAAATTGTGAAGCGCAAAACGCATCCCTGTTGGGCTAAGTGTCATTTTGCATACGCCATGCTAAACCGGAATGAGAAAATGGGACATCCCGATCTGCCCTAGGTGGATGACTCTGAATGAAAGCATTTGTAACCACTCGATTGCCGTATTGAGGATAAATTAAGGCTTTACCAATAAGGCACAAATGTCTCCACTGCCTACACCTGCTTGCTGCGGCACCAGTAAAGCAGCCCAATTGCTTCAACTCTCCGTAGGCACCATTCAAAGCCTGGTCGACAAAAAACTTTTAGAGGCCTGGGTCACCCAAGGTGGTCACCGTCGAATTTCCCTTGAGTCCATACTGCAGTACCAAGCGCAGCAACAAAAACTACCAGCCCTCACACGCCTCCTTGACAACCGCTTAAGAGTCATGGTCATCGATGACGACGCCGTGTCCAGGCACTTGTTACAAGACGCCTGCCTTTCAGCCCACCCGCAAATCGACTGCTGCGCCATGGCCTCAGGCATTGAAGCCCTGCTCACGCTGCCCAGTTTCCAACCTCAAATCATCATTCTCGACCTGCTCATGCCCGAGGTGGACGGCTGGGAAATGGTGAGGCGTATCAAAGAAAAAGAAGGCTTCGAGCAACTGCAAATCATGACCATATCGGCTCTGTCTGAGATCGAGCTGCAAAATCGTGGTGGTCCGCCCGCGGGTTCTCACTTTATCTCCAAGCCTGTCGACTTGGGTTGGCTAAAAGGGTATTTGCTCGGTTTGATGGCTCCGCAGGCATGGATTTAAATAGGCACATTCGTCCTCAACGGACTTCGCTCAACAAGCTTACAAACTAAGGTGTCGACATGCCCGACTCCACCTCTGAGGTGAAATCACACCTCAAGAAGTAGCGTCACTTAGCGACAATGTGACTCACTCAAACAACGTGCAGGCAGGATATCTACAGGTTTATTTGATAAATTAACAGGGCAACTTAGATGAGTATTCCAGTCTTATTAGTTATCTGAATTACTTTAAAATGAATCAACTAACTTAAAGTTGTTCAAATGCCGCCAGTTTGGAAAATTAAACGCGAATTGTCCAGAGTCGTTGAGCAACTGCATGGGATTTATGAAATTGCAACTCACCCAATACGCCAGCTGTGGATTGATAAAAAGTCTGACAAAGCGATGCGCTTCACCCAAGGGGTTCAGTATCAATCAAATATCAGCCCAGAGAAAATCGTAATTTATTTGATTTATCAACCCAATGGCATTACTAACTCGGTTGAGACCACTTGCAAACACTTCCTTACCAAAGGTTATGCCGTTTTATTGATTGCAAACCATCCCATCTCAGAAAATGATAAATCAAAACTATCGCCATTTGTTTGGCGTTTTGTGACAAGGAAAAACCACGGATACGATTTTGGAGGATACAAGGATGGAATTAGATTATTGTGGCGATGGGAAATCACACCTTCACAACTGGTTATCGTTAACGACAGCATATGGTTCCCCTTGTATCCCAATTGCGACTTGATTGAACGGATGGAACATTCAAACGCGCAGTTTGTTGGTGCAAAGCGTCACACATTGGCCAATATTCCCGATGCCGAGTTTGAAGGTTTTTTTGAATCTTACTTTTTCCTCATCAAAAAATTGGTATGGCAATCAAATACTTTTATCGAATATTGGAAAAATTATATTTCCACCAGCAATAAATACCTTACTGTTCGTCGAGGAGAGCGTGGTTTTTCATCGACTATTTTCAGATCTAAGATTGCAAGTGAGGGTATTTACTCCAGGGATCGCTTCATGGAAATAATGTCGCAACAAGAAGCGGAAATTCTAAGGAAAACCTTGTATTACGGCGCATACACTGAAGAAGAATTTGAAACACAATCTCAGCAGCTAATCAAAGATTTTAAAAATGACGGCGCATGGCGAGAAGCCGCCTTGCAGCTGATAAGAGATGTAACAAATCGTAGAAATTTCGTATCTTCTTTTTGCTACCCGTGTGTGGGCATACTTAAAATTTACTTGATGAAAAAAAACCGAGGACAACTGCAATTGAGGATGCGAAGAAAGTATGTGCTTGCGGTTCATAATGGTGACTTATCAATGCCTGACTCCGCAACATTTCAAGAGATTCTCTCAAGTATTGAGGATTGAACTTCTGGAAATTTCGGAAGCTCATTCTTTATTCAAGTTAATTGACAAAGGGGCACTCGATCTCATGAACAGTAGGCAGGGGTAAGCTGGAAAAACTTATCTTGAACTCATTTTTAAAGCTTCATTTCAATTTATATCCGTCCTAGGTGTTTGCCTTAGAGAACTCCCAGATCAAATGAGAGCGTCTGAAATTGATGAAATCTGAAAGTGCGCTGATTTTTTGTCTCAATGAAAGATTGAACGGCTCATACAGGCGTTGAGGCCTAATTCTTTGTACTCGAACAACATCAAAGTGACCGTTGAACCCATACATTCTTGCCAATGGTGAGGCTCCAACAAAATACTCATGCGTTTTTTTCGAAATGAAGTTGACATGAGTTGGATCGACAAAAACTTTATGGCTTGGATACGCGGGGGTAACAGCATAAAAACGCCCGTTTGGCTCAAGCACTCGATATACCTCATTCATTAATTGAATAAACGGAAAAATAGTCGATGCACTTCCCACATCCACTACCACCCTAGGCATATGCTCAAGGAAATCATAGGCTGAGACGGATTCGAAATAGCCATCTGGATAGGGTATCGGTTGAACCGCCAAATTTGCACTGGTTATGTTTTCACCAAGCCCCGCTCTGATATCAACGCCAAAAACCAAATCTTTCTGGTATGGATTTCTAGGAACACTTCCGCATCCCAGATCAAGATGTCTTCCCACAATTACTCCTTAATTTGAAAAACTTTTTGCCGCAACTCCCGCTCAATAATGGGATTCAACCCAGTAATTCGTCCAGTATCAATTGCATTAACAATACTCTCTCTGGCTTGTGTATACAACATATCACTGTTTTTCTTAATCATAGGAAATTGCAGCCGAGTCAGGCTAGTTACTGGGGATGATCCAACGAAGTTTTTACTTCGCGAAAATTTAACGATAAAATTTTTCGCTTCCACAAGCCATTTTTTATGACTCATGTCTGCATTGATCAAGCTCTCCTTTTCAGACAAAGCATCTCGATCCCAGACAATCAAGTCCTTAAGTGCTTGACTGATTTCTTTAATACTCATTTGGTCTAAAGTTTGTGCAAATCTCTCCAGCGAAAATAATGCAAGAGATTTAGAACTCACCTTCAACATTTCTCGAGAAAATCGCCTCTCACCCCGCCTGAGAACGACCTCCTTACTGGAAGACAGCTTGTATTTATCCCAAAATTCTTTAAAGACCTCATGGTTCAAAAGTGGCTTTTTTAGCATAAAGCAATAAGACCCAAAGAATCCATCGAATGATTGACCCTGCCACTCGCCAAAGGCTTGAGTACCTACATAGTCTGCCTGTGATTCACTCATTTCTTTAAGTAGCTGCGAACCATCAAATACAGGGAACCAGACACTGTCGTTTAGAAATAGCAGTTGCTCGCAATCAACATGGTGCTGGCGCAACAAAAATATAGCATCTCGGTAACCGCCAAAGTCATACCCAAAGTTCTTTCTCTCAACAACCAAAGCAGACTTTAATTTCAATAATTCTAAGTCGTGGATCTGCAAGGGACAGTTACTCACAACAACAGCTTCAAAACCAGAGCTTATGAGATGGTCAACAGTTAAAAATATTGACTGCGCCAAACCTTTGGGTTGATAAATTAAAAAAACAGCAACTTTCTTTTCTAAGGGCCTTACTCCGTGGTGCACTGATATATTTTTAGGAAAATTTCTATCGTATTGGAATTGAATGAATGGTTCAAATACCAGGAGTGGAATAGCGGACACTTGATCAGCAAGTCTTTGAACTTCTCTTTTCAGTTTCCAAATGGGGATCACATTTTTCTCCTGTTAATCCTTCTGAGACATTTCTTGCGTTCAGCGACTTTTCATCAAATCCTCAATATTGCTGATGAGCAAAGTTCATCGTAGAACTAATGAGCTGACAGGCGAAAACACTTTTTGATCTGCTTTATTCCAAAACTCATCGCTTTTGATGATTTGTACAAAATGGTCCATGGCTTGACCATCACCATAGCCTGCATCTGTAGGAGAGCGCTGACCCCAACGCGAATTTAAAAACTCGTGAATGCCCACCGCATTCAATGCATTGCACACTGTGACGGAGTCTGCCAAAGCCCGATTGTTTTGCCTCGTACCAATGTCCAAGCTAGGAAGGCCCAAAAACGGCGCTTCACGGACACCCGCACTGCTGTTGCCAATCATGGCGCATGCATTTTTCATGAGTTCAGAAAAATAATTGAATCGCATCGATGGGATGAGGCGGAATCTGGACTCAGGCAAGGCCTCAATAACCGCAAAGATTTCATCGGTACCCGGGTCGTTGTTTGGCGCGATGACCACAAAGTTTTTGCCACTGGCTTCCAGACATCCAAACAGTGATTTTGCCTGAGCGCCGATCGTGTCAACTTCTGAAGTCACTGGATGAAAAACGACAATGCCAAACTTTTCAAACTCAATGGCATACCGTGACTTAACTTCCTGCATCGTTACGCCAGATGGACGCGCATGGGTATCGAGTTCTGGGGAACCAATGTTATAGACACGATCAGGCGCTTCTCCCATGTGAAGCACGCGCTGACGGGCAGATTCTGAACTTACAAAATGAGTGGCGCACAATTTGGTATTGCAGTGCCGGATACTTTCATCAATGGTGCCAGACACCTCGCCCCCCTCAATGTGAGCCGAAGGTATGTAGCGCATTGCGCACACAATGGACGCAGCCAATGCCTCCACGCGGTCGCCATGAATCAGGACCAAGTCAGGCCGATGTTCGTGAACAAAATCTGAAAACCCTAAAATGGTTTTAGAAAGAATAAATTCAAGCGCATCACCTTCACGCTGATTCACAAATTCAAAAAATTCAGCGCCTGCAAAACGTCTTACTTCCAATCGCGTTTCACCATAGCGGCTCATCATGTGCATGCCAGTGATGAAAAAACTGATTTCAAAGCCCTCTTGCTGAGCCGCATGTGCAAGCGGCTCCAGCTTTCCGAAGTCAGCTCGAGTGCCCGTCACAAAAAGCAATTTCTTTGCTTTGCCTTTTGCTTGAACTGGCCGCCCTGTCATTTGGGTTGCTCCACGCCATCAAGGTCCGACCACTTCAGTTGCTGATTGCGCTTCACCGCTTGCGTTAAACGCATTCCGATCAGGCGATCAAAATACTGAACTGAAATTTCACCAGAGCCTGGGCGGCGGGCCCATATGTCTGACTCTTCAATCACATGGCCTGCCGGCAAAACTTTATCAGCCACCACGGAGCCACGGGCAAAACGATACACATCCTCTTCTGGCGCTGTACGCACCTTAGGATTGTTCAATGCGGTGTGAATTTCTTTGGAACGGTCAATGAGGAAGCGAAGTTCGGCGGGGTCCATGGAACAAATGATATCGGGCCCTTTTCGATACCGCGTATCCGTGAAGTGTCGTTCCAAAATGCTGGCACCCAAGGCCACCGCCGACAAGGCCATCTCAGGGCCAATGCTGTGATCAGAAAACCCGACCACCGCATTGGGGAATGCATTGCGCAGCTCCGTGATGCCCTGCAAGCTGACAATTTCAGGTGGCGATGGATACAGGTTAGTGCACTCTAGTAAGGCGTATTCAATGCCTGCGTCTTCCAAAATTTGGACCGAAGGTTTCATGCTTTCGATGGTCTGCATGCCTGTGCTCATGATGATGGGTTTGCCCATTCGTGCAATATGACGAATGAGCGGCAGATGGTTGCACTCACCGGAGCCAATTTTGAAAGCAGCCACACCAATTTCATTTAAAAAATCGGCGGCGGCGCGCGAAAATGGTGTCGAGATGTAAATCATGCCCAAGGACTCGGCATGTTTTTTCAATGCAATCTCGTCGTCTTTACCTAAGGCGCACTCTTGCATCACGTGCCAAATGGATTTATTGGCGTTGGGTGGAAAAATCGATTTGGCCTCATCGGTCATTTCATCATCAACAAAGTGTGTTTGGTGCTTCACCATTTCGCAACCTGCCAGGTGTGCATGGGTCACCATGGCTTTGGCCACTTCCAAACTACCGCCATGGTTGATGCCAATCTCGGCAATCACGAGGGGCGCATGACGCAATGAAATTTCTCTGTTGGCAATCTTCATGCTTGCTTCCTTAGTTTTTAGACAACAGCGCAGCTTCGCAGCGCTCAAAATCAGCCAAGGTGTCAATGTCTTGGCTGTGTACTGCACTCATTTGCACCACGCCGATGTGTTCAGTCACAAAACTGTCTCGGCCCAAGAACCACTTCGCGTCCATCACATAAATAGCCCCGTTGGGTCGAACCACAGCCGGCAAACTTTGTCGATTGGAAAAACAATAGGCGGGATCGCTCAAAGGCACAAAGCGATCGCCATGGATTTGCCCCCACTTCAGCACGCCCCGGTCGGCTTCTGTGACTGACATGACCAGTTCATGCCGCCCGGTTGCGAAGCGTTCCAACGCCAACGCCATGTCAGCAGATTGCCGCATGGGTGAAGTCGCTTGCAACAACACCACCACACCTTGAATATCGGCGGCCTTCAGGGCATGGCTCAAAACCGGTGCCATGGGCACTGTATCGCCACACAATTCAACCGGCCGCCGCAAAGCTTCTACTCCTTGGGGCAAATTGGCAGACAAAACCTCTTCAATGTCAGTGCTGATCAACACGCGCTGGGCGCCTAATTGAAGCGCCAAGTCGACCGCATAACGGTACAAAGGTTTGCCAGCCAACCATCGTGTGTTCTTGCCTGGCAAGCCTTTAGATCCATCCCGCAAAGGGATAACGGCAGTCCATGGCAAGCGCGGTGAAGTCATGTGGGGTGGTGAATGTTGAATGATGAGCGCTTCGTTGGCGTTAGTATACTAATGCTTACCTTCTTACCCTATGCCTGCCTCATGAATTCACGATTTCCGTCTACCTGGGGCATGCGCCTGGCCATCGCCATTTATCAGGTGCTCTGGATCGTTTTACTGCCCTTCTTTTTGGTTTATCTTTGGCAAAAGGGAAAGCGTGAGCCCCTCTATAGGCAGTTTTGGCGTGAGCGCTGGGGTCAAGTCAGCACCCAACTCAAGCACCCCATTTGGGTTCACTCCGCCTCCATGGGAGAGATACGAGGTGCGGCCCCCTTAATTCGCGCCCTGCTGTCTGAAGGCTATCCCGTCCTTGTAACCACCCTCACCCCGGCGGGTCGCACCGCCGCCCAAAAGTTACTAGAAAAAGCCATTCAAAGTGGTCAAGCTGAAGTGGCCTTTGTTCCCTTTGAATTGAGCGGGTCCGTCAAGCGATTCATTCGCAACGTGCAACCCCGATGCGCCATGATGACCGAAATTGACACATGGCCCATCTTGCTCACAAGCATACGCGCCATGAAGGTTCCCCTTTGCATGGCCAATGCACAGTACCCTAAGAAAAGTATCGAGCGAGATCTGCGTCAGTGGGGCGGCTTTCGATCTAAACTTTTTGCAGCCTATCAGCTGGTCATGTGCAAATCCGAAACACATGCCCAGCGCTTCAGACAAGTGGGCTGCCAACACGTGGCCGTGGTGGGGGAAACACGCTTTGATTTACCAGTGTCTGCCCAACAAATTGCAGCGGCAGGGGCCTGCGTCAGCCAGTGGCAACTGAACTTGAACCAACGACCTGTGCTTGCCTTTGCCAGCGCCATTGCGGGAGAAGACGAACAGTTCATAGACGCCATGCGACTCATTCAAAAGGGCGTGGCAGAAGCCGGTCAATCAAAGCCACTTTTTATCTACGTCCCCAGAAGCCCCCAGCGGTTTGATGACATCTACAGCATGTTTCAAACAGCAGGCTTTACTACACTTCGTCGCAGCCAAATTTTCAATTCAGCATTGGCGCTGATCCGTCCTGATCTGAAAATTCAAAACACCGATGTGCTCTTAGGCGACTCATTGGGTGAGATGTATTTTTATTTGGCCTTGTCGCAAGCTGTGGTGGTTGGCGCATCGTTTGTACCCTTGGGTGCGCACAACGTCATTGAGCCCTTGGCCCTTAAAAAACCAGTCATGGTGGGGCACAGCATTTGGGGCATTGAATACCCCGGTGTTGAAGCCCTTGCAGCAGGGGTTCTTCAACAGCACATGACCATCCCTTCCCTGGCAGAGGCTGTGGTGCATTTACTCACAGACCCCAGCGCTTACGCAACGGCCATGTCGGGTGCTGAGAGCTTCTACGCCGAACACGCAGGCTCTACCCGAAAACACATGGCAGTTCTCAAGCCTTGGCTGGAGTCCTTATGAATCAACAACGTTCATGGGCATTGGCAAGCTACCTCACACTGAGCCAAACCATGACGCCCGTATGGCGTTGGCTGTATAAGAAGCGCCTTCAACGCGGCAAAGAAACTGCCCACAGCCTTTCCCAAAAATGGGTGACCACACCGGCCCCTAGGCCTGCGGGGCCCTTAGTTTGGGGACATGCGGTAGGTGTTGGAGAAGCCATGGCACTGGCAGGATTTTTTGTACAAATGGGCAAGCTTTGGCCTGAAGCCAATTTTCTCATTACCACCACCGCACGAACTTCTGGCGATGCCCTTCACAAGACCGGACTGCCATCACGTTGCCTGCATCAGTTTGCGCCTGTTGACACACCTGCCACTGTCAAACTTTTTTTAGACCATTGGCAACCAGCTTTGGCGGTATGGTGCGAGATGGACCTTTGGCCTGCACTGATTCATGCCACCAAACAACGCGGCATACCGCACGCCTTGGTCAATGCCAGGCTGGATGACGAAGCCTTGGCCAAGCGCCGATGGGGTCGATGGATTTATCAAGCTCTTCTCCCAGGCTTCAATACCCTTTGGGCTCAAAACAACCCATCGCGTCAAGCCCTGTTAACCTTAGGCGCAAGACCCGAAAGCGTGGTGGTCACGGGCAACATCAAAGCCATGTCGCCCCCTGTGGGCTGCAACGTGGACGCGCTTCTCAACTTTCAACAGGGTCTTGCAGATCGGCCAGTTTGGTTGCTGGCGTCCAGCCATCCCATTGAAGAAGAGATGGCATTGCAAGCCCACGACTTATTGCGCAAGCATCGTGCAGATGCCTTGCTATTGATCGCCCCAAGAGCACCTGCACGCGGCCAAGAAGTTCTGGCCCTGTGCCCGACTGGCACCTTGCTGCGCAGCACCACCACAGCCTTGCCTGAGACAACGCATTCGGTGTATGTGGCCGACACCATTGGCGAGATGGGCCTCTGGTACAGATTGGCGCCTGCCACCATGTTGGGTGGTTCATGGGCCCCTGTTGGCGGCCACAATCCACACGAACCACTGGCCCTGGCCTGCGCCGTGGTCCATGGCCCCAACGTCTGGAATTTTTCAGAAAGCTATCAAGACCTAGATCAGCAAGGGCAATGCCAAAGTGCCACCAGCGCAGCGGAGATTTCGGAGTTTGTTTTGAAAATTTGGAATCAAGCTTCTGCACGATCTGATCTTCATGACCAGGAAGTTTTTGAAGAAATGAACAGCTTGGTTAAGTTGGCGAAGGCTTAGGTTTTGATTCTCAGAAAGGCTTTATGGCCTTATTCTTGAAACCGATACTTCAACTTAAAACTCACAGCACCATAAAGCCTGTCCTTCAAGGGGGGCACCAAAGCGACATTCAGTCCAAACTGACGGCCTTCCCAACTGGCTACTGGCAACACAGCCGGAAACCATCCCCCGTTGAATGCTTTGGGATAGCCATTGAAGGCACCGCCCACCAAACCCAATTTGACAGGACCGATGTCCCAAGCTTGGTAGTACGCCCCTAAATAGCTTGAATGTGCGTTGTCACTGTTAATAAACCGTCCGGCAGTGACACGCCAAGTATCGTCAATTGAATACTCAATGCCAAAACCAGGGTTTGGATTGCGCAAGCCCTTCTTAGAGTCAAAGTGGACCGAATACACGCCGGCATCAACCCAAAGCTTGCTCGAATCGAATTGTGCATTTGCAGCGCTGCAACAGAAAATGCCAATGATCAGTAGGCTGATGCGTTCAACGTGTAAAGTATGTGTGGTTCTCATTTTTTTAGCTGTCTTGAACGCAGTGGATGCCACTCGAACCATCGAAGGATGAAGAGTCGAGAAATAAAAAAGCGCCCAAAGGCGCATCTTTACTAGCTTAATGGCGGAGTGGACGTCCTGCCGAAGAATCTAAAATGTATTTGATACATATAGGTTTTTTCTAAAATTTAGAATAATTGCCCCCTGTTTTACCCCCCTGTCAGTGGTGGGGCAGACGGTTAGATTGACTTTGCGGGACTCAAACCCGCGACCCCCTAAGTGACAGGCCGGTGTCGAAAGTCAATGAATATTAGTCTTTCAATAGGTAATATATTCCAAAATATACTAAATTTAGGTTGTTCGTCAGAAGGGCCGAAAAGCCTCATAGGCCCAAGCTGTCTACTGCACCGTGGGAAGTCCATTATTCCAAAGTTAAATTGTGCTTTTGCTGCTCTACCAAGGTGCTCAAACTACTGCAAGTAACTGTGGGGCTTGCCTCTAAAACGAAATGTTAATCCGTAGGTCCCTGGTTCGAACCCAGGTCGAAACGGCAAAAGTCTGAGGTAAAAACTGTAAACGACGGCTCCAGTATTTACCCTGCGCTTTCGGCGCTGAAACAACCATGGCACCTAACGCTCTAAAAACTCTTCCTCATTTAAGCCCAACATTTTCCCAATTTTGTCCGTCTTCAAATGGTTTGAGACAGATGGGCTAATTTCTTAAACGAGAGATTGGCTCATTGGTTTTAAAGTTTAAACGGTTTCAAGTCGATGTTGTATCCTTCTGCTTTGGATTGTTTGCTCTTTGATTCTTCTCCTCTCTTCAAGTATCGCCTCACCCCTGCCAAAGTACACATCCGCAGGGGTTACATTGCTCAGGCTTTCGTGATACCGCTGGTGGTTGTAGTACGCCACA
>CAIMUZ010000234.1 GCA_903844775.1 uncultured Burkholderiales bacterium
CAAGGGCGGCCTGCAATTTTTGCCGTGAAAACCAGTTAAGGATTGGATTTAGGCTATTTGTACCACTTAAACCACCTAAGTTTGGTGTTTTTGGAAGTTTTAGTGGGTTGGCACGCTGTTTGCAAAGTATCTGAGAAATTTGATTAATTTATTGGACCTCAAGTGAACACCGTACCTCGATTTGACTCGCTGAAATTTGGAGAAGCTGCACTCAAGCTGCGCAGTCTTCGCCATGAGTTGCTCAGCTCAAATTTGGTGAATGCAGACACGCCCAATTACAAAGCGCGTGACATTGATTTTCAATCGGTGTTGATGCAGCGTTTGTCTGGCACATCCAGCCCTTCTTTTGTAAGCCTTGATCGCACACATCAAGGTCACATTCAAATGACTTCCTCACTTCAGTCACCCAAGCAGATGTTTCGCGTGGGTGTCCAGCCCTCTTTAGATGGCAACACAGTGGACCCTGACATTGAGCGCGGCAACTTTGTGAAAAACGCATTCTTCACAGAAGCTGCCTTGAGCTTCCTCGGCTCCACCTTGCGCACGCGCTTGTCGGCCATCACAGGGCAGCCATCATGAGCTTGCTAGGCACTTTTGATGTAGGCACCACAGGTTTGGTGGCGCAGTCGTTGCGCCTGAATTTGATTGCCTCCAATGTGGCCAATGCAGAGACCGCTGTCAGTGCCGATGGCCAGCCCTATCGCGCACGCCATGTGGTTTTCCAATCTGAAGCGCGCGCAGGCCGTGTGGGTCAAGGCGTGAAAGTGGCTCGCATTGTAGAAAGCACAGCGGAGCCGCGTTTGGAATATCGCCCTGGTCATCCCTTGGCCAACACCCAAGGTTACGTCACCATGCCCAACGTGAACCCTGCAGAACAGATGGTCGACATGGTGTCAGCCTCACGCGCTTACCAGTTCAACATTGAGATGATGAACACCACCAAGCAACTCATGCTCAAGACGCTGGATCTTGGCAAATAAAGGAAGCAACGATGTCTAACTCGATCAAAAACATTCCCGTTTACGACCCTTCGGCACCGCCGGTCCAGGCAACCAGCAATGGCACGTCTGCAGCTGATCTTTCAAAGAATTTTTTGAAAATGTTAACGATTCAACTGCAAAATCAAGACCCCATGAATCCGATGGACAACGCAGCCATGACTTCACAGTTGGCAGCCTTGAACCAAGTGGATGGCATTAACAAACTGAACACATCAGTCAATGCCTTGGTGGCTCAAATGCAATCTGCCAACTTCATGAACTTGTCTTCAAGTGTTGGCAAAACAGCCTTGGCTGAAAGCTCACAGGTTTACTTCGCAGGTCACGCAGTGGGCATGGCTGCTAAGTTGGATGCACCGGCAGCTTCCTTGAAGGCAGTGATTCGCGATAGCAACAGTCAAATTGTGAATCAGTTTGATTTTGGACCTACGGGATCTGGCATGACTGATTTCATTTGGGATGGTGCCGACGATGCTGGCAATCAAGTCATGGCGGGCATGTACACGCTAGAACTCACTGCCACAGACGATCAAGGCAAAAACACTTCTCCCGCCTCTTATGTAGGCGCCATGGTGGCCAGCATTGGTCAAGAAGGCTCAGACATGAAAGTGGGCCTGAGCGACGGAAGAAACATTTTGACCACTGACATCGTCAAGTGGCTGGCCATTTAATTTTTACGAATCAACTGTTTAACCTGAGGACATTGACATGAGCAATATCGCAACCGCACTTTCTGGACTGCAAAACGTTTCCTTGGCCATTGACACGGTCAGTAACAACATTGCCAACGCGAACACCATTGGCTACAAATCTGGCGAGTATGTGTTTGCTACTCAATTTTTGAATGGTAGCAACTCGTCTGATCAGCCAGCCACCGGTCAAGGCAGCCAGTCTTTAGGTGTGCGTCGCCCGATGACGCAAGGTGCCATAACGAACTCTGCCAATCCTTTGGACTTGGCCATCAGCGGCAAGGGTATGTTCAGACTGTTGCAAGGTTCTGGCAGCGCTGAGACAGTTGATCCCTCCGCCGTCTACTACTCACGCAACGGCCAATTTGGTGTTGATAAAAATGGCTACATCGTCAATGAAAACGGCATGTATTTGACTGGCTACCAACCCACCTTGGATGGCAAGCAAATAACCGATGACTTGATTAAGAACAACGGCCTGCTGCGCATGCCCGCAAGCAACTTGCCAGGCAATGCCACGACCAATTCAACACTGTCTGCCATGTTGGACTCGACTTCGCTTGCATTCACCAAATCTGCCAATGTTTCATTTGACCCCGATAAAGCGACCTTCAACAACAAGACAACTCAAACCGTCTTTGACAACAACGGGAACTCACACACGCTAGAGGTTTTCTATCGTCGTATCAATGATTCAACTTTGTCGATCACTTCAGGTGCAGCAGGCTATACCTACACCCCAAGCAATTCTGCTTCTCCTACTATCTTGGGAACCAGCAATGTGACTTTGAACAAAGACACAGTGCTGCGAGTAAATACGGCACCTGTGGCTTCTACATTGACAAGCACAGCTTCAACTACAAATCCAATTAGTTTGACTGCAGTACCCAGCAACGCAGGTACACAAATAACCGTCACGACTGGCATGAAAGTTTTTATCAATGGCGTTGATTCTGGTGCAACAGTATTGGCTTACGAAGCAGGCGCAACAAGCTTTACGACCAGTCCTACAGTGACTGTTCCAAGCGGCGCTTCAGTTTCATTTTATGCATCTGATTTAACTCCTGCTGTCAATAGCGTTTTAAATCCGAGTTCTTTTACAGGTGTTGACGTCGCTGGCCTAGCTGTTGGCGACAAGGTATATTTAAGCAGCGTTGATACTGGTGCGACCATTACCGCTTTAGGGACCAATACAGTCACTCTTTCCAAGAGCATTACAAGTGCTGCGTTGACAAATTCTACGAATATTACTTTCAAGCACCCCTTGGCAATGACTTTGATCACACCAGAGGGAACTGAAATTCCAGTGACCAGTGTCACTAACAAAAAGACTTCAGGTGAAATCCTCACAACAACCACGTCACAAGTGGAAGTCTTTGCCTCTATTGATGGCAAGTTTTTTGACTACGATGATGTAAACACCTTTTCAAATCGTGCAGCATTGCCTGATACACAAGGCGCCAACGGCACTGGCTACAAAACTGTTGCCAAGCTGAGTTTCATGGGCGGTCAGAACATTGACACCATCATGAAAGATACAGTGTCTGGCGAACCACTGTTTAAAACCACCACCACATTGACCAGCCGTTTGGCCAATCAAGCTGGTGGCAACACTGACATGGTGTTCAACCTGGACTTGTCTGGCACGCAGCTTCACGCAGGTGCTTTTCAAATGAACAAGAGCATTCAAGATGGTGAAGCTGTGGCGCGTTTGTCCAGCGTGACCGTTGATAACGCTGGCCGCATTGTGGGTGTATATGGCACCGGAAAACAACAGCTGATTGGTCAAGTGGTCATGGTGAGTTTTGACAACGAAGATGGTCTGATCCCAATTGGCAAGAATGCTTTTGCACCTTCCAACATCACGGGTACAGAGCAAGACGGTGTGGGTGTAACCGTGGGCCGAGCTGGAACGGGTGTCTTGGGCGAAATTCGCAGCCAAGCCCTCGAAGCTTCCAACGTTGACCTTGCCAACGAATTGGTTCGCTTGATGATTTTGCAGCGCTCTTACAGCGCCAACTCACAAAGCTTAAAGGCCATTGACCAGACACTGCGCGATACGCTGCAAATGGTCGGTTAAATTTTTACACTTTCAAACAGAACCTGGCTTAAATCATGATTGATCGTTTTGTCTTCACTGCAATGACCGGCGCCAAAAGCGCCATGGGGCAGTTGGCCACAACGTCTCACAACATGGCCAATTTACAAACGCCAGGTTTCAGAGAAATGTTGTCTTCTTTCAGGGCGGTGCCTGTGACAGGTGGCAGCTCAGATTCACGTGCTTTTGTGGTGGATTCAACACCTGGCGCAGACTGGACACCTGGGGCAGTCAGTGCTACTGGCAATCCTTTGGATGCCGCCATTCAGGACGAAGGCCTGTTTGCTTTGCAGCGTGCAGATGGCCAAGAAGCCTACACCCGGACTGGCAAATTTCACATGGATGCGCAAGGTTTCTTGGTGAATTCATCTGGCTTGAATGTTTTGAACGAACAAGGTCAGACCATCCAGATACCAGTGGGCAGCCAAGAGGTGGTGATTCAGCCTAACGGAACGATTACAGCCACGCTGCCGGGTCAAAAATTTGAAACCCCTGTCGCCCGCTTGAAGTTGGTTAACCCAGCACTTCACACTTTGGAGCGTCAAGCCGACGGCTTGTTCACCTCCACAGAAGACTTGGCCTCTTTAGATTACATCCGTTTGGTACCAGGTTCTTTAGAAGGCAGCAATGTGAACGCGGCTCAGGCCATGGTTCAAATGATTGCGCAAAACCGCTTGTTTGACTTGAACATCCGTTTGGTTCAAGTGGCTGAGCAAAACTCGAAATCAGCAGGGGCCTTGATGTCCTTGTCCAGGGTTTAAATACCCGTGAAATGAAGGAGCTAAAAAATGTTGCGATCTTTATGGATATCTAAAACAGGCATGGATGCACAGCAGACCAACCTAGACACCATCTCCAACAACCTTGCAAACGTTTCGACCACGGCTTACAAACGCGTTCGTCCTATTTTCGAGGACTTGCTCTATCAAAACATTCGCACCCCTGGATTGAATGAAGATGCTGGCAGCTATGCGCCGGCGGGCTTGCAATTAGGCAATGGTGCGCGCATCGCTGCGACTCAGCGCATTAACAGCGCGGGCTCCTTGGTACAAAGCCAAAACCCTTTGGACATGGCCATCAATGGCAATGGCTTCTTTGCAGTGTCTACACCCAACGGTGTGGCTTACACACGTGCCGGCAATTTCATGCGCAATGACAAGGGTCAAATTGTCACAAGCAGTGGCAATGTGGTCTTGGGGCAAAGCAGTGTGTCTTCTGGCAATGCCAGCTCTGCAGGCATTGTGATTCCTTCTAAGGCAACTTCTGTTGCAATCGGAACCGACGGCACTGTGAGCTACACCTTGGCAGATTCAACGGCCCCCGCGCAAGCCGATCAAATTGCCATGGTCAATTTTGCCAACCCAACTGGCTTGGCATCTGGAGGCGGCGGTTTGTATTACGAAACAATGTCTTCAGGCGACGCTCAAATTGGCGTGGCAGGCAAAGAAGGTTTTGGCTCCATTAGCCAGTACTACACAGAGCAGTCCAACGTGAATGTGGCGGAGGAACTGGTGTCACTGATTGCAGCGCAACGCGCTTATGAAATTACTGCCAAGTCTGTCTCTGCTTCCGATCAAATGCTGCAAAAGTTAGGACAACTGTGATGAAAAAATTTGCACTCCTCATTTCTGTGCTGGCCATTTTATCTGGCTGTGCTGAATTGCCCTCTGCTTCCAAGCAAGCATTGGTCAATGGCGACACCACCGCGCGTCCTGAAGCACAAGAAAAAACAACAGCCTCTAAAGGTTCACTGGTGCCTGCATCGCGCCTTAGTCCTGCAACCCACAAAGGCTTGTTTGAAGAGCGTCGCGCCGTTCGCGTTGGCGACACCCTTACAGTCATGCTGAATGAAACAACCCGTGCCAGCAAAGACATCGGCACCAATGCGCGTCGCCAGTCTTCCAATGGCTTCAATGCTGGCTTCAATATGAGCACGGGCAGCACATCAACACCTGTCGCCATCAATGGTGGTTTGAGCAGCAATGGCAATACCAACTTTGACAGCAAGGGCGGCTCGTCAGCTTCTAATCAATTTTTAGGCACGATCACGGTCACAGTACTGGAAGTGCTTCCCAACGGCAATTTGAATGTGGCAGGTGAAAAACGTTTGGCTGTAGGTCACGAAGAAGAAGTGATCCGTTTTGCAGGCGTTGTCTCTCCCGCCACATTGCAAGGCAATTCTGTGCTGTCATCCCAAGTCGCCGACGCGCGCATTGAATACAGAGGCTTAGGGATTACAGACCAAATTCAGAACCCTGGCTTCTTGACCAAGTTGTTCTCCAAATATTCTCCCAACTGAGGATGACGCCATGACTTCTCGCGCTCTCTCGAAATTGTTTTTGATCGTCGCTTTGTCTCTTGGCATGGCACAAACCATGGCGGCACGCCTGAAGGACATGGCCGTGGTATCGGGCCAGCGTCCTAATCAACTGATCGGCTATGGCTTGGTCGTTGGTTTAGATGGCACGGGTGACAACTCTGGCTCTAACCCCTTCACTGGCCAGTCAGTGGTGACCATGTTGAATTCTTTGGGTGTTGCCGTTCCACCCGGTATTAACTTGCAAGCACGCAACGCGGCGGTGGTCATGGTCACCGCAGAGCTGGCAGCACTGGCCAGGCCCGGACAAGCGATGGACGTTACCGTTTCATCATTGACCAATGCACGCAGCTTGCGCGGCGGCACTCTCATCATGACGCCATTGAAAGCGGCCAATGGTCAGGTTTATGGTCAAGCTCAGGGCTCCATCGTGATTCCTGGCGCCTCTGTCAGCAGCGCTATGGCGCGAACAACCATCAACCAATTGTCGTCAGGCCGAATTCCAGGTGGCGGCATTGTTGAGCAAGCAGCACCCGAAGCCGACATGGATCCGATTGTTGAATTCAACTTCCACAAAGTGGACTATGCCCAAATTCAGCGTGCCGTAGAGGCCATCTCCAAGGTGGTGGGTGAAGAAAATGCGGTCGTCGCTGTGGATGCCAGAACGATTTCTGTTCGTGTTCCTGTCCAAAGAGCGCAACGCGTGAGCGTCATGGCCCAAATACTTGAGCTTGAAATTCAACCCGTCATCGACATCGCCAGAGTGGTGATCAATGCCCGCACAGGCTCGGTCGTGGTGAATCAATCTGTTCGACTGGCACCCTTTGCAGTGACCCATGGTAATTTGACTATTCAAGTTCAAGCCACCAATCAAGTGGTACCTCAGTCATTGATGGCGCGCAACCGGCCATTGAACCAGCGCAATGAACGCGTCAGCATTGATCCTGGCCCTGCGGGTCAAATGGTGAGAGTGGATGATGGCGCTTCTTTGGAGCAAGTGGTCAGAGCCATCAACCTGTTAGGCGCGACGCCACAAGACTTGATGTCCATTTTGCAAGCCATGAAGTCTTCAGGTGCACTGCAAGCTGAGTTGGAAATTATTTAACATGGCCGATCTCATCATTTCTGGTTTGGTTTCTGCAAAACCGCTCTCAAATGGCGCGGCAGAGTCGGCCCAAATTCAAAAAATCAAGCACACAGCGCAAGAGTTTGAAGCTGTTTTGCTGCGCCAGATGATGCGTGAAATTCGAAATTCCGCCTTCAATGAAAGCGGCAAGAGCGGAAGCAATGCCACCTATCTGAGTTTGGCAGATGAGCAGTTGGCCAACAACATGGCGGCTCAGGGTGGCTTTGGTTTTGGAAAAGCCATGGCCACGCAAATGATTCAACAAATGCAAGCAGCACAACTAATCAATCCAGCGGCCATTGCCGTAAAACCTTAAATACATCGGGATCCCGCAGTGAGAACAGCAGCCCTCTTCGACAGCGCCATGGCCGGACTTCAGTCCGCTCAGTCAGGCATGCTGGTGACCTCGCAAAACGTCACGGGCTCGTCTGTGGAAGGCTATGTCCGCCGTACCTCGAGTGTTCGGGTCAATGGCTTATCGCCTACTTCCATTGATCTCACTGGCACTTCATTTGCCGTAGAAGGTTTCACGCGTTATTTTGACAATTTGCTACAGGGTCAATTGCTTTCTCAACAAAGCAAAACAAGCTACAGCCAAGCATTGACACAGTCGGTAGCGCCCTTGGATGCCATGCTCACAGAGCCGGCCACTTCCATTGCGACAGCATTGGGAAATTTTTTCAATGCGGCTGGCTCTATTGCCAATGAACCGAGCAATTCAGCTTACCAACAAAGCTTGATTGGCAATGCGCGCTTGGTGGCAGATCGCGTCAGAGGCTTGGCCAACACCGTGGGTCAAATTTCTAGCAATGCATCTCAAGCCTTGGCGGATGTCCTCAACCAGGCCAACTCTTGGTCGCCTCAACTGGCTTCGGTGAATGCCAAAATTCGCGCAGCTGCTACACCAGGCTTGGCTGCCGCTTCTCCTGATTTGCTAGACGAGCGCGACCGAATTGTGGGCAAACTGCAGGAGTTGGTCGGTGGTAACACCTTGATCAATGAAGACGGCTCGGCCAGTTACTTACTCAATGGACAGCACTTGGTTGACAGAGAAGTTGCAAATACGTTCAGCAACACCTCAGGGACAACGGTCATTCGAAGCGACATGGCGCTCAACGACCTGAGACTGAAAGTGGCTTCTTTGGATGGCCGTAATCCCGTTTACATCAAGCTTGTGATGCCAGCGGTCGCACAAAAACAAAGCAATGGGACAACACCGCTCCTTGACGCCAACGGAAACTCTGTGATGATTCCTGGGCAAAGCATGTTGCAAGATGGCAAAGCAGGTGCGTATGTTCATCTGGTCCAAAACTTTGTGCCCACTGTTCAAAAAAGCATCAATTTGTTGGCAACTCAATTGGTGCGAAATGTTAATAAGATCGTCAGTGGCAATGGCCTGGCCATCGCGCCCATCTTTGGTTTTGCGTCCTCTGCTGCCGCTGGCACCCCACTGACAGGCATCAGCAGCGACACGACAGGCACATTGTTGCTCGATACGCTTTGGAAAAAAACAGACGGTACATCCTATGTCTACAGTGATCTGATTGAGGGCTCTAACCCGCAAAGCAGCAACTATCGCCAGACTGTCGATGCCGCACTCAGCAAATCTGAGTTCGATGCGCGTCAATTTCAAGTGGTGGGGACATTTGATCGTTCGCAATTCACCCACATGGACGCCACCGCCTCTGCCTCACTGCAAAGTCTGCGCGATTCATTCACGTCCCCCGTGACATTCATCACGAGCAGCGTTGCCACAACCATTGCCACTTGGAAGAACACACAGCAATCGAACGAAGCATTGCAAAAAAGTTTAAGCGAGCAAAAGTCTTCTATCACAGGTGTGAATTTAGACGAAGAAGCGGCCAATTTGGTCAAGTATCAACAACTCTACAACGCGTCTAGCAAATTGATGCAAACAGGTAAACAAATGTTTGACACCTTGCTGGGCATGTTGTCGGGTTAATGTTTAAACGAGGACCTATCTCATGAGAATTAGCAGCCAACAGGTCTTTGACAGCGGCGTGTCGTCCATGCAGCAGCACACCTCGGATGTGGTGAAATACCAGCAGCAGATTTCCTCTGGTCGTAAGTACCGAGTGGCTTCAGACGACGCCCTAGCAGCTGGCTTAGGGGTGCAGATTGATTTGGACAACGCGCAATTCGCCATGTTCAAAGTGAATCAAAACCACATCACTGCTTCATTGACGTCCACCGACTCACAGTTAAGCAACATCAGCCTTGCTTTGACTAAATTTCAGCAAATGATGGTGCAAGCAGGCAACGGCACCTTGGGGGTCGATGGCCTCAAAACGCTGGGGCAGCAGGCAAGTACTTTGTACAACACAGTGAATCAAATGTCGCAGGCCAAAGATGCGAATGGTGAACAGATCTTGAGAACATCGACACCTGCCAGTGTTTTGGTTGCACCGAATGTGACTTTGGAAACTGCCTTGAGTTTTTCTGAAGTGATGTCGACCCCCGCTGGCATGGCGCAAGATGTGATGACATTCATGGCTTCGGTTCGTAACAGTCTCAGTGCGGGCACAGCATTGTCTTCAGGGGACATGGACAACATGCAACTGGTGCTAAAGCAGGTCACCAAAGCCCAGGTTAAAACGGGGCTGCTGCAAAACCAATTGGATGCAGCGGCCGAAGCGGCCGACGTGCAGAAAAACAATGTTGAGGTGCAGCGCAGTAACTTGCTTGACACCGATTTGGCCACAGCAACGGCGGGGTTGGTGAAATCCAACGCATTGCTACAGGCGGCTCAGTCCATCATGACCAAGCTTGATTCAAATTCACTTTTCCAAAAATTGTGACTTTCTTGGGGCCCCATGGCTTTGGTTTCGCCAGCTCAATTGAGTATCAAAGTTGTAATGCTTTGAACATGAATTGATGCTAATATTTTCAGCTTTTAACTTGACAGAATCGTTTGATTCAATCTTATGAACATTGGCATTGGTTGGATCATTGCTTTGGGATGCTGTGTTGGTGGCTTTGTTTGGTTAGGTGGCCATTTGGAGCAACTGTGGGTGCCCCAAGAGTATTTGATTATTTTCGGGGCCGCTCTCGGAACCTTGGTAGCCTCAAATAAATGGCGGAATTTAAAAAGTTTGTCGCGCGCTTTTTTTCGAATTTTCCTACCGTCCAACACAGGCAAAAAAGCCAATTTAGGCTTGCTTTGCCTGATGTTTGAGTTGCTCCAAAGAATTAAACGGGATGGCGCCCTCTCCATTGAGGCAGACATCGCCGACCCGATGCAAAGCGAACTTTTTGCAAAGTACCCTACTGTCTTAAAAAGCAAGCGCTTGATTGAATTCATCACGGACTACTTCAGAATGATGATGGACGGCACAGTCACATTGGGGCAACTCGAGTCGGTCATGGCCCAAGAAATCGAGGTGATGAATCAAGAAGCACTAGAACCTTCTGAGTCTATTTCCAGCTTGGCCGACAGCATGCCCGCCTTTGGTATTGTGGCGGCCATCATTGGCGTGGTGCATGCCTTGACATCCATTAAAACAGGCATTGGTCCTGGCGAAATTGGTGACTTAATTTCAGAAGCACTCATAGGCACCTTGTTAGGTGTTTTCTCTGCCTACGCCATGATGCTGCCCATCAGCCATTCAATGGCGCAATTGGCGGCAGCCGATGTCAAACCCTTTGAAGCCGTGAAAGAGATTCTGATTGCCAACTACAGCAATTTTTCCCCCATGATTGCGGTGGAATATGGTCGCAAAGTGATGTACACAGACCAACGGCCCACCATGACAGAATTGTCTGAGGGTGTCATGGCAACTTCGGGTAATAAATTAACGGGTTAATCAGATGACCGCGGAAACAGTCCCTGAAGTTCCGGCGGCACCCGTGGTGCAAGTGACCGCTGAGGCCCCAACACTCCCCCTTAAACCAGGTCCAGGCACCAAAACAAAACCCATCGCGCCAAGACGGGGTGGCTTCAAGAGGAGGTCCACAAAAGCAAGCAATCACGGCGCCTGGAAACTCGTTTATGCCGACTTCGTGACGGTACTGATGGCCTTCTTCATTGTGGTGTGGGTCATGTTGTTCGACAACATTTCAAAACGCGAGCGCATTGACACTTCGTGCATCGAACCCGTGGCCAAGGAACTCAAAGAGCTCATCCAAGGCGATGCAGGTCTTCAATCCGGCAAGATGCCCTTTGACATAGACTACTCAAGCGAAGGCTTGCGCATCACCCTCAAAGACGCTGGTGAGCCTTTGTTCCAAAGGGGTGGCACCACCTTGTCAGAATTTGCCAAAAAGCAATTTCAAAAAATTGCGGCTGTTGCCAACAAGTGCCCCACTCACAAGTTAAAGATTGAAGGCTATACCGACTCTGAACCCTACGGTGGGGGCGCCAATGGGTACAGCAACTGGGAGCTTTCTGCAGAGCGTGCCAATTCTGCAAGAAGAGAATTGATTGCTGAAAAAGTGCCCATTGATCGCATCGCCCAAGTCATTGGGTATGGCGACAGCGTCCCTTCAATGGCGCAAGATCCAACCAATCCCTTGAACCGTAGAATTTCAATCACGGTGATTCCACCGAAAATCAAGGGCGAAGTGAAAATGGGCGGGCTGTCGCCAATTTGAGGCATTGACATCTGACGCAAGTCCAACAACAGGCCTGCGTTTGTACTTGTCACATTTTCAAAATTGATGGGCTCGACAGCCTTCTATCGCAGCGGGTTAAGACACTTTGAAAATTTGAAGGTGTTGACCTTTTGCGCCCTTGTCATCTGTCCACACTATTTTGAACTCTGCTGTGGCAGTTGCACGTACATAGAATTCAAAAAATGGATTGGCTGAAATGCCTGATGAAGGTTCAATTCGAAACACTTCTTTGTCACCCAAAGTACAAGTGACCAAGCGAATGACGTTGCGTGGCACCACCTTGCCGGTGAAGTCTTGCAGATACCCAGTGTCCATGGGGTGCTGTATGAGCATTCTCACCTTGACCACATCGCCTGTCGTTATTTTTTCAGGCCACTGAACTCGTGCAATGCTCATGAGGCGTCCACACAAGCAGATTCGGTCACGATAATTTCCATTTGGTTGAAACGAAACTCGCCGTTGGAGAAGCGTGCCAATGCCACCACATCTTGTGTGCCTGCCAATCTAATTCGAGTGTTCACTTCGGCACGCCCGTTCCAGGGCCCGAAGTGAAAAACAGCCACCTGGGTCACCGGGTTGCGCTGCGAAAAAAGATAGACATGGGTCACATGGTCCTGATCGGTCATGGGGCTTTGCACATTAACTTGCAAAGGCACCAAGGAGCCGTTGTCTGCCAAAACAGGCGCCACGATTTGGACATCTTGCTTCAGAAGCTTAGCGCCTTTGACGACAGGCTGAACCATGTCTTCCAAGGAAATGAGGCGGCCAGAATTCATCCGCTGGGCAAAGGCAACTCGCCAGCCAGCGAATGAAACTGTGACACCGGCAAACAAGAGGCCCTTGAGTCCCTTGCGCCTTAACCCACCTTCAGCATTCATCCCTGAATATCCTAGGCCTTTAACGTGAGGCCGTGGTTCTTCAGTGGCAATGAACGGATGCGCTTGCCCATGGCGGCAGAAATGGCGTTGGCCAAGGCCGGCGCCAAAGGTGCTTGCGCAGGCTCGCCCACCCCGCCCCAGAAACCACCGGTGGGTGCAATGACGACTTCCACTTTGGGCATTTCATTCAAGCGCATCATGCGGTAGTCGTTGAAATTGGATTGCTCCACACGCCCTTCTTTGATGGTGTTCTCGCCCCAGAAGATGGCCGTTAAACCATGCACCACGCTGCCCTGGAACTGGGCCACGATGTTGTCGGGATTCACGGCATAGCCAGGGTCGATGCCAATGACCACGCGGTGAATCTTGACCTCGTTTCTGGCATTGACCGAAACCTCGCAGACACAGGCCGTCCAGCTGCCATAACCTTCGGTTTCAGCGACGCCGCGGAAAACACCCGCGGGCAGCGCAGAACCCCAACCTGCGGCTTTGGTGACGGCCTCCAAAATACCTCGGTCTCTTTTTGACTTTTCATTGTTGGGCAACATGTCCAAGCGAAATGCCACGGGGTCTTTGCCCGCCGCCAAAGCCAACTCATCAATGAAACACTCACGGCCAAATGGATTTTGTGAGTGTCCGACTGTGCGCCAAAAGCCCACTGGCACATTGGTGTTTCGCTGCGCGTAATCGACCAGCGTGTTGGGAATGTCATACGGATGATCGTTGAAGCAGGCCACCGCCTGGCCGTCCACACCCTTGGGCAAAGGAAGCTTCAGCAATGTGGCCAAAATAGAAGGCGCACTCACACGAATGTGCAAGGCTTCTACTTTGCCGCTGGCGTTGAGGCCCCCTTTGAAGCGCATCAAACTTGCGGGGCGGTACAAACCGTGTTGAATTTCTTCTTCACGTGACCACAACATTTTGACGGGCTTGCCGGGCATGGCTTTGGCAATCATGACCGCTTGGCGCGTGAAGTCTTGTGGACTCTTGCGACCCAAGCCGCCGCCCAATTGAACGGGATGCACTTTGACATTGGCTTGAGGCACGCCCGCCGTGGCAGCGCTCACAGCCAAGGTATTTTCAGGATTTTGCGTTGAAGACCAAACTTCCAATTGATCGCCTTGCAACCACGCTGTGCAAACCATCGGCTCCATGGTGGCGTGCGCCAAGTAAGGCGTAAAGTACTCGGCCTCCACCACTTTGGCGGACTTCGAAAGCGCTTCAACGGTGTTGCCGTCGTTGCGTGCCACCGCCAATTCAGGCTGTTCCATGCCCGCTTTGAAGTGCGCCATGATGGTCGCGCTGCTGAGCGTGCCATGTTCGCCCACATCCCAATCGACAGCGACTTCACGCAAGGCTTCTTTGGCGCGCCACCAATTGTCAGCAACGACCGCCACAAATTCGCCCATGTTCAAAACTTTGACAATGCCCCGGCGATTTTCAACTTTGGAGGCATCCATTGTTTTGACTTTGCCGTTGAAGACAGGGCACGCGGCCACGGCGGCATGCAACATCCCTGGCAACTGAGTGTCAATGCCATACTTGCGATTGCCCACGACGATGTCTGGAATGTCAACGCGCGGCAATGATTTGCCAATGATGGTCCAATTTTTGGGGTCCTTGAGCTGAACAGTTTTGGGCGCATCCATTTTGGCAGCCGCGCTGGCCAACTTGCCATAGGACAGGCTTCGCTTGCTCGAGGCATGCGTCACTTTGCCCAGGGACGCGGTGCACTCACTGGCAGGCACATTCCACTGCTGCGCAGCGGCTGCAATCAACATTTCCCGTGCCGTCGCCCCGGCTTTGCGCAAGTACTCTTGTGAATGACGGATGGTGCGGCTGCCCACCGAGGCCATGTCACCATAGGCTCGCTTGGAGCGGAGATTGTCGTGGGCAGTGGCATAGACCACACGCACTTTTTTCCAATCTGCTTCGAGTTCTTCTGCAATCATCATGGGCGCAGAAGTCATGCTGCCCTGGCCCATTTCGGCACGTGCGTACCGAATCACAATGGTGTCGTTGGGTTCAATTTCAATCCACACATTGAGCTTAGGTGTGTCGGCAGCTTGGGCGCGCTCGGGCACGAAAAATCCCAAGGAAAGGCCTGCACTGGCTGTGCCAGAAACTTTGAGGAAGTTTCGACGGTCCATGCCGGCTTTGTCATTCTCTTGCGAAGTTGTTTGTTGGGTCGTGTTCATGCGCGGGCTCCCTTCTTAGCAACAGAATGAATAGCGGCGCGAACGCGCGCATAGGTGCCACAGCGGCAGATGTTGGTCATGGCCGCATCAATGTCTTCGTCGGTGGGCTTGGGTTTTTTCTTCAACAACGCAACTGCCGCCAAGATTTGGCCACCTTGGCAATAGCCGCACTGGGGAACTTGGTGCTCGATCCAGGCCTGCTGAACAGCATGCAATTTGCCTTTGTCGGCCAAGCCCTCAATGGTGATCACTTTTTGGCCGGCTGCGACAGACACGGGATAGGAGCACGAGCGCACGGGCTCGCCATTCAAAAGGACGGTGCAGGAACCGCACAGGGCGACGCCGCAGCCAAACTTAGGCCCCTTGATGTCTAACTCGTCACGCAGGGCCCACAGCAAAGGCATTTCGGGTTCGACGTCGAGCGTATGGCTCTTTCCGTTGACTGATAGCTTCATTTAAAAATGCTCCATTTGATTGATAAATATCAAGGTGATTTTTAGCTTTTATGGCGCGCTTATGCAAGCGGGTAAAAACCTAGGGCTCTACCTAAAGCTGGGATGTGGCCATGTTGCGTCAAAAAAGCACAGAAATAGAGGCACAATCAGGCCTTCGATTTTCACAGATCTTCCCAATTCGGACTTCAAAAAGAGTCCGCCTAGCCCATGAGCAATTCACCACAAAAACTCAGCTTGCCCACCCGGCCCTACCGAAGAATCGCCACCGAAGAGGCGTTCTCGCCCCCCGAAATGCTGGACATTTACAGAAAAATTCTGGCCAAAGACAACGTGGATGTGGGTTTCAAAAATCTGATGGGCTTTTACATGAGCAGCCCCAGTGAGCGCGCACAGCACATCATGCGCTGCTTGGTTGATCTGGACGATTTGCGTCTGCAGCACATGGACGAGGCTGGTGTGGATGTTCAAGTCATTGGGCTCACATCCCCGGGCGTTCAAATCATGGACAAAGAGACGGCCGTGGCATTTGCGCCCGTTGCCAACGACATCTTGGCAGCGGCCATGCGCCGACATCCCGACCGCTTGGTGGGCATGATCACTGTGGCGCCGCAAGACCCTGGGGCAGCCGCCAAAGAAATTCAACGCGGCGTGAACCAGTTGGGCATGAACTCGGTGGTGATCAACTCCCACACCCACGGTGAATACCTCTCAGACACCAAGTTTTGGCCAATTTTTGAGGCGGCCGAGGCCATGGACACGCCCATCTATTTGCACCCCAATGCCATGCCTGCCAGCATGATTCAACACTTCATTGAAGCCGGCTTGGACGGTGCCATTTACGGATTTGGCGTGGAGACAGGCTTGCACGCCATGCGCTTAATTACATCCGGCGTGTTCGACAAATTTCCCAAGCTTCAAGTCATATTGGGGCACATGGGTGAGGCCTTGCCATTCTGGGCCTACCGTCTCGACTACATGCACGCCGCCACCGTCAAATCCAAACGCTACCCCAGCGTTCAACCCATCAAGCGCAAGCCGAGCGATTATTTGCGGGAAAATTTTCACATCACCAACAGTGGTGTTGCATGGGGTGCTGCCATCAAATTTACCCAAGACTTCATGGGGCCCGATCGCGTGCTTTACGCCATGGACTACCCCTACCAATATTCACCTGAAGAAGTGGGCATCTTGGAAAACTTAGACA
>CAIMUZ010000235.1 GCA_903844775.1 uncultured Burkholderiales bacterium
ATCACGATGCCAGAGGCGGTTTTGGTTTCGCTTTCGACACGTTTAACGATCACGCGATCGCCGAGAGGACGTAGTTTCATTGCATCTCCTAAATATGAAACAAGGTTTAAAAACAAAAAGTATTCAGAAATTGAATACTTTAGGGTTCATCGGAGGGCGCTGGTCTTGTTAGCACTCATCTCCTGTGAGTGCTAATCATAAGGGCGTTTGGGAGGATTTCAAGTGGGCTTTTGAAAAATGAGTGCATCTGAAAAAGGTTATTCAACGCAAGTCCTGAGAACATTGGGTGGTGTTCCTTGCATTTGCTTGGAAAATGACTATTGTTAACTTTGATGCTGTTGTTCCTTGGAATGAATTAAAGAAATCTTTAATTTGAAGACGTTGTCATAAAGGAACCTTTAATATGACCGCTAACAAAGTTCCGATACACCATGCTGCAATCTCATCAGTTGAATGTGAATGGTCAAGTTGTCACTTTCAAGTCAGGCGCTGACAGCACCGCTCTTCAAACAATTCGTAACCAGTTAGGCTTAACGGCAAGTCGATACGGTTGTGGACAAGAGCAATGCGGGGCATGTCATGTTTTGATCGATGGCCAATCAAAGCCGATCTGCCAGTTGCCAGCGTATGCATTGGTTGGGCGCAGTGTGGTCACGCTAGAGTCTGCGCAAAACAAGGAGTTGTCCAGCACATCTTTCTTGAGTGCATTGCAATCAGCATTCATTGCTGAGCAAGCTGCGCAATGTGGGTATTGCACCAGTGGTTTGCTGATCAGCGCTACAGCCTTATTGATGAACGCTAATGGCGCTATTTCTGATCTTCAAATTCGCGAAGCCTTAGAGCCGCACCTTTGCCGCTGTGGCGCACACAACCGCGTGCTGAAAGCTGTGCGGAAAGCAGCGCTTCAATGCGGTTTGAAAATAAACAGCACTGAGGTGTTCCCATGAGTCAGTTGTTGACCCCTTCAGTGAGCTTGAAAACCAATCCTTTGCTGGCGCAGTGGTTGCGCTTTGAATCCAATGGCACAGTGACCGTGTTCACTGGCAAAGCAGAATTAGGGCAAGGCATCCTGCATGCTTTGAAGTTGATGGCAGCTCATGAATTGGCGGTGCCAGTCGCCAGCGTTCAAATCGAAGCCGCGAACACAAAGCACAGCCCCGACGAGGGCATGACGTCCGGCAGTTTGTCTGTGCAAGACTCGGGCTTGGCCATTCGACAAGCTTGCGCGCATGCTGCACAGCTCTTTAAAGCACACGCATGTACTTCTTACGCTGAGCTTCTTGTGCACCTGAATCCAGCCTTGCCCATCGATTTAGCGGTGCCTACCAAGTCCACGGCGTTGAACCTCACCGATGGCCGCAACGATCTCGAAGCACTTGTGCGAGGCGAGCCTGTCTTCCTTCACGACCTCGGAATTAATAAAAACAATTGGGGTCAGATCAACATTAATTTGCAGCATGGGCGGATGGTGAGGGGGCATGGATTGAGGTGCACGTTGCAAGTCGATGGCTGGTTGGAGGCTTTAGCGGCATTGCCAGAGGGCGCGCAGGCGTTTCGGGATGGCAGTTTGGTGGGCGTACTCGCGGGCACTGAAGAGTTGGCAGAGAAGGCAGCAAGCAAGTTGCAGCGATTGCTAAAGTGGGATGTAGAGAGCTTGCCTGTTTGCCGCGAGGGGGGTGTTGATTTGTTTGAACTTGCACCCGCTATCGATTCGCAAGTGTTTCATGAATCGGGTCAGGCCATTGAAGTGGACAAGGACGCCAAGGTTTATGAAGCGGTTTATTTCAGGCCCGCTTTGCACCATGGCTCGATGGGGCCCAGTGTGGCGCTGGCTATTTGGAAATCAGATCAAGCCAACAGTGGTCTGAAAGTGTGGAGTCACACGCAAGGCATTTTTCCATTGCGCAAAGATTTGGCTTTGGCATTTGGCGTGGATGCGCAGCAGATTGAAGTGCAGCACATGCGCGGTGCAGGCTGTTATGGACACAACGGTGCGGACGATGTGGCCTATGACGCTGCGTGGTTGGCGAGGCATGTGCCGGGGCAATGCGTGCGAGTGCAGTGGACGCGTGAGGAAGAGATGCAGCAATCGCCGCTGGCGCCTGCGATGCGTGTCAAATTACAAGCCACAGTTCAAGCAACTTTTGTATCGTCAGATCACAAATCATTGGCAGATCAAGAAAAAAACTTGACGGACAAAAACCAAGTAGGTTCAACGCGCACTGGTTTCGTAACCTGGCAACACGACGTGTGGAGTCAAGGCCACAGTTCAAGGCCTGGCCGCGCGGCTACGCCTGCCTTCAAAGACAGCTGGCAAACTGAAACAAACTTTCCCGTGCTAGAGCCCATCAATGTGGCCGCTGCAGCGGGCGCTGGTGCAGAGCGCAATGCCGTTCCGCCTTATGTCAGTCAGCATGTGAAGGTGAATGCGCACCGCTTGTTGGGCTTGCCTTATAGAACTTCGGCTTTGAGGAGCTTGGGTGCGCATGCGAATGTGTTTGCTTGTGAAAGTTTCATGGATGAAATTGCACACGATCAAGGGCTTGATCCCGTTGCGTTTCGACTCCGTCATTTAGAAGATCCCCGTGCCATCGCCGTCATCAAAACGCTGGCAAAGCAAGTGAATTGGTTAGCGCGCAGACAAAGCATGGCTGAAAAAGAAGGCTGGGGCTTGGGCATGGGCTACGCAAGGTACAAAAGCAAAGGTGCTTATTGCGCCGTGGTGGCAGAAGTAGAAGTAACGCACCAAGTGAATGTGCGCAATGTGTGGGTAGTGGCTGACATTGGTGAAATCATCCATGCCGATGGTGCTATCTCGCAATTGGAAGGCGGCGCCATTCAATCGGCCAGTTGGGCTTTGAAAGAGCAAGCGCATTGGGATTCAGAAAATATCACCAGCACGCAATGGGATGCATATCCCATCTTGCGTTTCAGTGAAGTGCCCGATGTGCAAGTGCACCTCATGCCCGGCAATTCTGAAAACGCTGAAGCGCTCAATTCGCCATTGGGTGCGGGCGAGGCCACACAAGGCCCCACCACAGCGGCCATCGCCAATGCGGTGTTTCATGCGGTGGGTGTGCGCGTGCGGCAGCTGCCTATGACGCCAGACAACTTAGCAAAAGCTGCACTGGCCTGAGTTTGGACAGAGAGGTTTTGAAGTGGCTTAGCCCGCGGGCAAAAAACCACCCTGAGCGCGAAGTGAAGCGTGTTCTGCGCTGGTCAAAAGATCAATCAGAGCCTGTGCTTGTGCCGCAAACGTGCTGGTGGACACAACACCTGCGGTGTACATGGTGGCCAGTTCAAACTCGAGTGGCAAGTTGGCAACCAAATCAACGCCTTCAGTGATCAAAATTTCGGTCACTTGGGTGCAACCAATGACGTGTGGATCATCGCACGCTGCCATGGCATTCATGGCGATGTTGCCATTGGGGAAAGACCGCAGTTTGTGGGCCACTTCCTGGGCAATGCCCAGACCATTGAGCACCTTCATAAAATGAATGCCCGCAGTGGACAAGTGCGGATCAGGTAAATAAATGCCCGTGGCCGCCAACATGGCCACTTTAAGTTGCTCGGCAGTGTCAACTTGTGGCCGGGGCGAGCCATGCTTCACAGCCACGCCCGTTTTGACGGAGCCCAAGTGACGTGCACTGCCAGCCAACACATGGCCAGAAGCCGTCAGCTGCTCAATGAGTGCCGCCGTCAAAATGACCACATCACATGATGCGCCTTCCATCAATTTTTGCTTCATCAAACCCACAGCATTAAAGGTGCATGAAAGTTGCGAGTCTGTTGAAGTTTCTATCGAAGGTGTTAAAGCCTTGACCAAACCTTGCGCGGCACCACCGCTGAGCAAATGAAGAATGCGCGTCAAAACAATCAATCCAATTTGATGTTGGCTGACTTGATCACACCGGCCCATTTGGCAATGTCGTCTTGCAAATATTTTTCAAATGCAGCGGGGTTCATGACCAAAGGTGCGGCGCCTTGTTTGCCCCACTGTTGTTTCACTTCAGCTTGAGATGAAATCTTGGACACGGCTTCATTCAACCTGTCGACAATGGCTTTGGGCGTGCCCTTGGGTGCCATGATGCCTAGCCAAATGGTAGATTCATAACCGGTGACACCTGATTCGTTCAAGGTGGGCACATCGGGCAACACATCAGAGCGCGCTTTGCCGCTGGTGCCCACAGCTTTGACTTTGCCAGCTTTGACTTGTTCGGTCATGGTGGTGACGGCATCAAACATCATGTCGACTTGGCCGGCCAGCACATCGGTGCGTGCGCCAGAGCTGCCTTTGTAGGGCACATGCACCATGTCAATTTTGGCCATGCTTTTGAACAATTCGCCAGCCATGTGATAGGGCGTGCCAGGGCCAGAGGATGCGTAGTTCAATTTGCCTGGTTCTGCTTTGGCGACGCGAATGACATCGGCCAAAGTGTTCATGCCTTTGGTGGGGTTGACCACCAACACCAAATCAGAATAGTTGATGGGGGCCACGCCCACAAAGTCTTTCATCAGGCCATAGGGCTTATTGGGAATGAGTGTTTCGTTCACTGTTTGGGTGTTGGACATGAGCAGCAAGGTGTAGCCATCAGGTGCTGCTTTGGCAGCCAAGTCGGTACCGATGACAGAGCCTGCGCCAGGTTTGTTGTCAACCACAAAGTTTTGACCCAAACTGTCTTGCAGTCGTTGCGCCATGAAGCGCGCGTAGTTGTCGGCAGGACCACCTGTGGCAAACGGCACCACAATTTTGACCGGACGATTGGGATAGTTTTGTGCATGCGCTTGCTGCGACAAAAAGATGCCTGTGCCCACCAACAACAAGCTGGCCAATGCCACGCTGATGTTGCGGCGCAAAGCCGCTGGCTTTTGAAAAGTACCAGCAACTGCAGGTTGCGATTGAGATGATTTACCAAATGTTGTCATGAGTGTCTCCGTTATTCCACTTTGCCAATTTTCTTGACCACGTCGGTCATGCGTTTGGCATCTGCTTGCACATATTTTTCAAATTCAGGGCTGTCCAAATACACCACAGGGCTGCCAGTGTTTTGAATCACTTCACGGGCTTTGGCATCTTGAGCGGCCATTTTGGCGGCAGCGCGCAAGCGCTGCGCAATGGGCTCGGGCGTGCCGCTTGGAATGAACAGACCAGACCACTGCGCGTACTCGGCGTTGAAGCCCAAATCTTTCAGGCTGGTCACGTCGGGCAAGGCGGCCAAGCTGCCGTTGCCCCAATGGCCTAAAACACGAATTTTACCTGCCTTGACGTGTTGCAACACGGTGGCGGGTCCTGTGGACAAGGCATCAATTTGACCGCCTAACATGGCCACCACAGCAGGGCCTGCGCCGGTGAAGGGAATGTGGGTGAGTTTCACGCCTGCGACTTGCGTCAAGATTTCCATGGGCACATGCATGGTGCCGTAGTTACCAGAGGAGCCATAGTTGATAGCACCTGGACGTTTGCGCGCATCGTCAATGAATTCTTTGACGGTTTTCCAGGGTGCATCGGCACGCACAGCCAATACAGTCGGGTCTGCGGTGTAGCGCGCAATGGGACGCAACTCGTTCAATAAAAACATAGGGCTTCTGCCAAGCAAAGCATCAGCTTCTGGAATGACCGTCAATGAAGACAAGGCCAGTAAAACGGTATAGCCATCGGGCTTCGAGCGAGCTGCGACACCCATGCCAATGCCGCCTCCCGCACCGCCTTTGTTTTCAATGATCACGGGCTGGCCTAGCTCACGGCCCATGGCCTCGGCCACAGGACGGGCCACGATATCGGCCAAACCGCCCGGCGGGAAGGGCACAATCATGGTGATGGATTTGGTGGGATAGGCGGCAGTTTGTGCCTGCGCCATTGTCTGAAGGGTCAGCCCAGCCAACAACGACAAGGCCATCACACTGAGGTGAGCCCCTAAGCTTCGCCAAGCATGGGGTGTATTTGCTACTGTCACATGTTGCATCTTGTCTCCTGCAATGCATTGATGAATATGGCGAGACTCTACACCTGCTTGGACTTTGTTGCATCAGCTTAGGTGACAGCAGTGTTACCCACAGGACACCTTAAGTCATGCCAGAAAAGGCACAATCAACCTCTCAATCCCATCACTCTACCAATTTCTAAAATGCGCATCGCAGCTTTTTTCTATCAAGGCCAACCTCATGTGGGTTGGGTGTCTCAAGATTCAAATTCGGTAAAGCCATTTGATTTGCCCCTGGCCGATCGTGAGTTAGGCGCCCTCACGCTGATTGACACGCTATCAAAAGGCGGAGCTTTGCCCGCGCAAGGCGCCGCCATTGCCTTGAAAGACGTGCAGTTACGAGCACCCTTACCCCACCCTCGCCGGAACATTTTTTGCGTGGGTAAAAACTACCACGCACACGCCAAAGAATTTGCGCGCAGCGGCTTTGACAGCAGTGCCAAAGCGGGTGGCGAAATTCCCGCTGAGCCCATCATCTTCACCAAAGTACCCGAGTGTGTCATTGCCACGGGGGAGGCCATTGAAATGCCCAAGGTGTCCATCGCCATTGATTACGAAGCCGAATTGGCAGTAATCATCGGCAAGGGCGGCAAAGGCATCACCAAAGCCAACGCCATGCAACACGTTTGGGGTTACACCATCGTCAACGATGTGACGGCTCGCGACTGGCAAAACAAGCACATGCAATGGCACATGGGCAAGTCGTTTGACACTTTCTGTCCCATGGGCCCGTGGCTTGTCAGCGCCGATGAAATGGACGGCACCAACACCCATGTGCGTTGTTATGTCAACGGCGAAGAGCGTCAAAACGCGGCCACACCCGATTTGATTTTTGACATACCCACCCTCATTGAAACACTCAGTGCGGGCATCACCTTGTACCCCGGTGACGTGATTGCCACCGGCACACCCGTGGGTGTGGGCATTGGCTTCACACCGCCCAAATATTTAAAGTCGGGCGATGTGGTGCGCGTTGAGATTGACGGGATTGGCGTTTTAGAAAATCCCGTTAAGTGATCACTTCAAGCCAGCAGCCGCGCGCAAGGTAGCGGCCAGGTTGGTGCGCTCCCACGTGAAGTCGGGCTCGTCACGGCCGAAGTGGCCGTAAGCGGCCGTCTTGCTGTAGATGGGGCGCAAGAGATCGAGCATTTGAATGATGCCTTTGGGGCGCAGGTCAAAGTGCTCGTTCACCAAAGCCGCAATTTTGTCGTCAGAGACCACGCCAGTGCCTTCAGTGTTGATGGTGATGTTCATGGGGCGCGCCACACCAATGGCATAGGCCACTTGAATTTGGCACTTGGTGGCCAAACCTGCCGCTACGATGTTCTTGGCTACATAACGCGCCGCATAAGCCGCAGAGCGGTCGACCTTGGAGGGGTCTTTGCCAGAGAAGGCGCCGCCGCCGTGAGGGCAAGCTCCGCCGTAGGTGTCCACAATGATCTTGCGACCTGTGAGTCCGCAATCGCCTTGCGGGCCGCCAATGACGAAACGGCCCGTGGGGTTGATCAAGTACTTGGTGTCTTGCAGCCACTCTTTGGGCAGCACGGGTTTGATAATTTCTTCAATGATGGCTTCGTTGAAGCTGGCCTTCATTTTGGTGGCCGACTCGCTTTGGTCGGGGCTGTGCTGAGTCGACAACACCACGGTGTCAATGCTGTGGGGCTTGCCATCGACATAGCGCATGGTCACTTGGCTCTTGGCATCAGGGCGCAAGAAAGGCAGGCGGCCGTCTTTGCGCAATTGCGCTTGGCGCTCCACCAAACGGTGCGCGTAGTAAATGGGCGCAGGCATCAGGTCGGGGGTTTCGCTGCAGGCATAACCAAACATCAGGCCTTGGTCGCCAGCGCCAATGTTCAGGTGGTCGTCGGAGGCGTGGTCCACACCTTGGGCAATGTCGTTGGACTGCTTGTCATAGCAGACCATGACGGCGCAGCCTTTGAAGTCAATGCCGTAATCGGTGTTGTCGTAGCCAATGCGCTTGATGGTGTCGCGTGCGACTTGGATGTAGTCGACGTGGGCGTTGGTGGTGATCTCGCCAGCCAAAACGACCAGACCGGTGTTGGTCAGAGTTTCTGCAGCAACGCGGCTGCGCGGGTCTTGTTCAAAAATAGCGTCGAGAATGGCGTCTGAAATTTGATCGGCAACCTTGTCGGGGTGGCCTTCGGACACGGATTCTGAAGTGAAAAGATAGTCATTCGCCATGAGGGTTCTCCTGTAAGTTTGGCATGCATGTTGATCTGCGCTGCCAGGAGCTTTGAGGCCTCGGCGAACGCTTTAGCAGATTTGTCCGAAGACAAGGCACAATCCGAGGCATGTGAGACATGCACTGAAAAAGTGTGTCGCCCTGCAAGTTGCTCTGTTTAACTCAGCGACCCGTATAGTTTATCAAAGAAAAAATGATTTTTTGGTTTCGTTTTTTTGCAAGTTGGCCTTTGTGGGCCTTGCATGCAATCGGTCAAATGGCTGGCTGGTTGGCCTGGCTGTTGTCGCCAACCTACAGACGCAGAATTGCCAGCAATGTGGCGACCGCGGGTTTGAAGTTCTCTCACATTGTGGGCGCCATCGGACACGCGGGGTCCATGTCGACAGAATTGCCGCGGTTGTGGCTGGGCAAAAAGGTGCCCGTCAGTTGGGCCAACGATTCATTGAACTTGCTGGCCAATGCCTACAAAGATGGCCAAGGGGTGTTGCTACTGACGCCCCATTTAGGGTGCTTTGAAGTCACCGCGCAAGCCATCAGCGATGCTTTCAGTGATGCGCATGGCCCACTGACCGTGCTTTATCGACCTTCCAAAAAAGCCAGTTTGGCGCAGGTGATGGAAAGCTCGCGTGCCAGGCCAGGCTTGGACACGGCCCCCACCACTTTGGCCGGCGTGCGTCAAATGATCAAGGCCCTGCGTGCTGGAAGGGCGGTGGGTTTGTTGCCAGATCAAGTGCCACCACAGGGCATGGGTCACTGGGCGCCTTTCTTTGGAAAACCAGCCTACACCATGACCTTGGCCGCGCGCTTGGCTTTGCAGACGGGCGCGCGAGTTGTATTGGTTTGGGGTGAACGTTTGTCTTGGGGTCGAGGTTATGCCATGCATGTGCGCTACTTGGATCAAGATTTATCGCCTGATTTGGAAGTCGCCGTGCTTCAAGTGAATCAAGCCATGGAGCGCTTAATTTTGAGTTGCCCAGCGCAATACTTGTGGGGATATGCGCGCTACAAGCAACCTCGTCAGGACGAGCCTTAAGATGAGTTTTTTGTTCATAGGCTTGATGCGGTTTATCGCTGTTCTGCCGCTTCCTTTGCTGCGGTCATTGGGACGCGCAATAGGCTGGCTCTTGTGGCATCTTGCACGCACCCGCAGGCAGGTCGCCCTGACCAATCTCACATTGTGTTTTTCTGAAAAGTCGCAAGCTGAGATTGAAAAAATTGCCTACGACCATTTTGTTTACTTTGCACAATCGCTGGTTGACCGCGCTTGGTTGTGGCACGCGCCACTTTCTAAGGTTCGATCACGATTGAAATGGCGGGGTTCACAAGATGCGATGGACCTTTTAGACACACAACTGCCAAAGATTGTTTTTGCGCCTCATTTTGTCGGATTGGATGCAGGCGGGACGGCTGTGACTTTGCGGACTGATCAGACCACAGCATTTATTTTTATGCCGCAACGGAATCAAATCTTGGAGGACTGGGTTAGTCAAGGCCGAAGCAGAGCGGGCAAGGTCAAGCCCTACTTCCGACACACAGGCGTCAAACAAATCATGACGGGCTTGCGTCAAGGCGAAATCTTGCATCTTTCGCCGGACATGGATTTTGGTCCGCAAGAGTCTATTTTTGTACCCTTCATGGGTTTCTCAACCGCCACAGTTCCTTCTTTGTCTCGCTTCGCCCGATTGGGCAAAGCCGCTGTCTTTATGCTGGTGACGCGCCTAACGCATGAAGGCTATGAGATTGAAGCATTGCCGATTTGGGAAAATTTTCCAACCGAAGATCTGATCCATGACACAACGCGAATGAACGAAGCCTTAGAGGCTGCCATCAGGCTTTCGCCCGCCCAATATTATTGGGTTCACAAGCGATTTAAAACTCGGCCAGAAGGCGAAACTTCTGTTTATAAGAAGGCAGAGATTTCTCGCTGAATGATGGCAGGGTGTTCGTGCACCACCCAGTGCGAGCCATTCTCAATGGGAACATATTTCAATTGAGGAATGTAGGCGTCGAGACCCACATTGAGGCTGTCTAAAAGCGCAACATCTTGCATGCCCCAAATTAACAAGGTGGGTATCGAAATTCGAAACATCTCATCGGGTAAGACCAGTTTAGCCAGATCACCTGTGTGCGGTAAGCCTGAAGGATCGGGTTTGAGAGGCGATGCACAGTAATAGTTCAAGCCACCTTGAATGCCATTTGCCCAAGCTTGTCGATATTGCTCTTTCACTTGGGGTGTCAGCCAAGTGGGTGTGAGACCCTTTTCAATGAATCCAAAAAGCACCTCAAACTGATTGGCGCTCAGCGCCTGCGCCGCTTGCGGTTCACAAAAATAATTCATGTAGGCGCTGGCCGCAATTTGCGCAGTGTTGCCTTTCAGGTCACGCAAAAAAGTACCTGGATGCGGCGAATTGATGATGATCAATTTGTCCATCAATTGGGGCTGCTGATTGGCCAAGTTCCAGGCCACGCCACCGCCCCAATCATGAGCAACCATGGCTTTCAGAGGCCCTTCGGCAGACTCAATGTGAATGAGTTCAACCATGTCTTGGACCAAGAATTTGGCGCGGTAGGCCGATACTTCGACGGGTTGGCTGGATTTTTCAAAGCCGCGTAAATTGGGCGCAACGCAGCGGTAGCCACCATGCTCTGGTTTTGAAAAATGCAGCAGCATGTCATCCCACACAAATGCAGCTTCCGGAAAACCGTGCAAGAACATGAGCACGGGTCTGCCTTTCTCGCCAGCAGCACGGCAACTCAAGTGAATGCCATTGGGAAGTTGTTGCTGCCAAGTCTCAATCATCAGCGCCGCCCTCTTCGATGTTGTCAATGTTCTCTAAGCTTTCACTTGGTTTTGCATCGCCTTCTTCATGCGTCCAGTCCCACATCAATTGAGCGAGATCGTCGACACCTTGTTTTTTAAGTGCTGAAAACAATTTAGCCTGCCCCCCGCCGGCTTGCAGTTTGGCAATCGACAAAGCCTTGGTGCTTTCTGCGCGCGTGAGCTTGTCTGATTTGGTTAAGAGCACCAAAAAATGGAGGCCTTCTTCAACGCGGGGACGAATGACTTCCAAAAGGACTTCGTCTAGCTCGGTCATGCCCAGCCGCGGGTCACACAGCAACACAATGCCTTTGAGATTTTCACGGGTGACCAAATAGTTGGCCATGACTTTTTGCCAGCGCAATTTGTCTTGCTTGGGCACGGCGGCATAGCCATAGCCTGGCAAGTCGGCCAATACGGCATCGGTTAAACCCTGTTTGCCTAAGGCAAACAAGTTGATGTGTTGGGTGCGTCCTGGCTTTTTAGAGGCGAATGCCAGCTGCTTTTGTTGTGTCAGTGTGTTGATGCAGGTGGATTTGCCGGCATTGGAGCGTCCGACAAAGGCAATTTCGGGCACATCCAACGCGGGCAGGTGAAAAAGTTCGGCGGCGGTGGTCAGAAACCGGGCAGTGTGCATCCATCCCATGGGGGTGATGGGCTTGGCAGGCGCATCATGGGGCTTGGCTACAGCCTTCTTTCGGGCAGGTTTGAGGGGTGGCTTTGAAGCGGTAGCAGGGCTTTTTTGAGTGGCCATTGGGGTCAAACTTTCGGGGCATCGGAAATGACGCTAGCAGGCATTGTAGAATCCCATGGTTTCGCGCCTACTATTTCGGATGTCGCCCATGAAGTCAATCACTCAATTTTTGTTCGCTGCCCTCACTTCAACCCTGATGGCTGGTTCTGTTTTTGCCGCGAATGCTGCCCCTCAAGCCGAAAAGCCAGATTTGGCCAAAGGCGAGGCCATTATGGGCGGCGTTTGTGCTGCTTGCCACATGGCTGACGGCAATTCAACCACGCCCGTCAACCCCAAGCTGTCTCAGCAGCACCCCGAATACACCATCAAGCAATTGCAAGAGTTCAAATCTGGCAAGCGCGCTAACGCGGTCATGATGGGCTTTGCCTCCCAATTGAGCGATGCAGACATGCGCAACGTGGCCTATTTCTTGGCCAGCAAAACAGCCAAGCCTGGCTTTGCCAAAGACAAGGATTCTGTGGCCTTGGGTGAAAAGATTTACCGCGGCGGCATTGCCGATCGTCAAATTGCGGCCTGCTCAGGCTGCCACAGCCCGAATGGTTCTGGCATGCCATCCCAATACCCCCGCTTGTCTGGGCAGCACGCCGACTACACCACCAGCCAACTCACACAGTTCCGTGATGGCGTTCGGAAAAACAACCTTCAAATGACCCAAGTGGCGGCCAAGTTAAATGACCGAGAAATCAAAGCTGTAGCCGATTACATCGCTGGTTTGCGTTAATCTCAAACTTGCGGCCAACGGCTCGCTGTGACAAATCAATGGGCTCTAGGGGCCCATTTTTTTCGACTGCATTCACCTGCATTCGTTCAAATCAAGCGGCTTAACCCTTTGCAAGACGGGGTTAAGCTGTACGTTTTCCAATGCTACAAACTTGACTGAAAGCTTGCCATGCTAATTCGCACCCACCAAGATGGATTCATACACCCGCTGAGCAGTGAAATTACAAAGCCAGAGGCCTATGCCACACGCAGGCAGTTGTTGCGCCAATGGTCGGCTGGTGCCGCTGCGGCAGGCCTGGCTGGCTGGACGCAGCGCGAGGCCTTTGCGCAGGGCAGCGCCAGTGGACTCCAAAAGCTGGCGGCACTTCCCGCATCACAGTCCAATGTCCAAGGCGCCATGACGGTGGAAAAACTCACCTCCCTGCGCGATGCCACCACCTACAACAACTTCTACGAATTTGGCGTTGATAAATCAGACCCTGCTCGCAACGCACACACTTTAAAAACGTCGCCGTGGTCCATTGAAGTGGAAGGCTTGGTTAAAAAGCCCACGCGCTTCAACTTGGAAGACATCATCAAGTGGGGCGCCATGCAAGAGCGCATTTATCGTATGCGCTGCGTCGAAGGTTGGTCCATGGTGATCCCTTGGGTGGGCTATTCAATGTCTGACTTGATCAAGCGTGTAGAGCCTTTGCCCAATGCCAAGTATGTTGAATTTATAACCCAAGTCGATCCTCAAACCATGCCTGGTGTGAAGGGGGGTTATATCGATTGGCCCTACACCGAAGGACTGCGCATGGACGAAGCCATGCACCCCTTAACGCTTCTGACGTTTGGCATGTATGGCGAAGTTTTGCCCAAGCAGAATGGCGCACCTGTGCGCTTGGTGGTGCCATGGAAGTACGGCTTCAAGAGTGGCAAAAGCCTTGTCAAAATTCGCTTTGTTGAAAAGCAACCTTTGATCTCTTGGGCCAAAGCAGCCCCGCAAGAATATGGGTTTTATTCCAATGTGAATCCCAGCGTCGATCATCCGCGTTGGAGCCAGGCCACTGAGCGGCGTATCGGCGAAGGGGGCCTGCTTGATAAAAAGCGCAAGACGCTCATGTTCAATGGTTATGAGGCGCAAGTGGCCTCGCTTTATGCAGGCATGGACTTGGCGAAAAACTTTTGAAGCTGCGTGAGTTCATCCGAAAGCCGGTTGCCAAAATAGCATTGGTGACCCTTGCTTTCGCGCCATTTGCTTGGCTTTGCGTTGGTATTTTTTCAGATCGCTTGGGCCCTAATCCCGCTGAGTATTTGATTCGTTCAACAGGTACTTGGACGCTGCGGTTTTTGTGCATCACCTTGGCAGTGACACCTTTGCGAGTTATTTCAGGCTGGCCAGAGTGGCTCAGATTTCGACGCAGTTTAGGGCTGATGACTTTTTTCTACGCCAGCATGCATGCGCTGTGCTACAGCCTCATCGACATGGGATGGGATTGGCCTGAGATCGTTGCAGATGTTGTGAAGCGACCCTTCATTGCGGTGGGATTGACCAGTTTGGTGCTCTTGAGTTTGCTGGCTTCAACTTCATTCAATGCGGCTGTGAGGGCTTTAGGCGCGCAGCGTTGGCGCAGGCTACACCAAACGGTTTACGTCATTGCCGCACTGGCCGTGTTGCACTTTTATTGGATGCGCTCAGCCAAACAGAATTTTTCTGAGGTCGTGCTTTATGGCGCCATTTTGGCCTTGCTGATGGCCTGGCGCATCTGGCATGCTTGGCGAGTTAATCAGAGCCCACCAGGTGTTCGCCTTTGAAGGTGTCTGCTGCTGTCTCACGTTCGCGAACGAGGTGAACTTGCGTGCCATCCACCAACACTTCGGCAGAGCGGCCTCGCGTGTTGTAGTTGCTTGACATGCTCATGCAATAAGCGCCTGCTGACAACACTGCCAAGGTGTCACCCGCTTGCACATTGAGTTGGCGATCGCGACCAATCCAGTCACCGCTTTCGCACACAGGGCCGACCACGTCCACCAAGGTGGTGGTACCCGCCCGAGGTGTCACAGGCAAAATTTGATGGAAGGCTTGGTACATGGCAGGGCGTGGCAAGTCGTTCATAGCGGCGTCGATGATGCAAAAATTCTTTTGCTCACCAGGCTTCATGAAGACCACCTCCGACAGACAGACGCCTGCGTTGCCAACCAAAGATCGACCGGGTTCGATCATGAATTGGCGCTGACCATAACCCCGCGCATCGAGTTTGGTGAAAAGTTGCTGCCAAAGTTGATCGGCTGCAGGCGGTGTGTCACCGTTGTAGTTGATGCCCAGACCGCCGCCAAAGTCAATGTGGTGAATGGGAATGCCAGCGGCTTCAACTTCGGCCACCAAGTCAAGGACCCGGTCCATGGCATCTAAGTACGGCGTGGCTTCTGTAATTTGAGAGCCGATGTGACAATCAATGCCCACCACCGCCAAACCTGGCAGAGAGGCTGCACGCCGGTAGGTTTGGAGCGCATTTTCGTGAGCCACGCCAAATTTATTGCCCTTCAGGCCTGTCGAAATGTAGGGGTGCGTTTTCGGATCGACGTTGGGATTCACACGCAAACTCACGGGCGCTTTTTTCTGAAGCGACAAAGCAACTTCATTCAAGATCTCAAGCTCAGCTTCACTTTCCACATTGAAACAACCAATGCCTAACTCGAGTGCTTGTTTCATTTCTGCACGTGTTTTGCCAACGCCTGAAAAAATAATTTTTTCGGGCTTTCCCCCCGCTGCTAAAACGCGCGCCAACTCACCCGCTGAAACAATGTCAAAACCGCAACCGGCTTGGGCAAAAACCTGTAAGACCGCCAAATTAGAGTTGGCCTTCATGGCGTAGCAAATTTGAACTTTGCGACCGGCAAACCCGCGCTGATACGCTGCCAATGCCGCCAACATGGACGCTTTTGAGTAGGCAAAAACAGGGGTGCCAAATTTTGCTGCAATGTCAGACAGGCGAGCGCCCTCCATGCACAAAGTATTGCCTTGATAGGCAATGTGGGGGTGTCCAGGGAGTGTGTTGTCTGTCATGGTGTTTTGGCAGGTGACGTCTGAGGTGTGGCCGCTTCAGGCTTGGCCGCTGGCTTTGTCGAAGGCTTGACTTCGCGTTCGCTTTGAATGCGGGGCGTCAAAGTTTGAAGCAAAGTAGCGCGATCTGCTGCCAGCGGGTCTTGGGGGTGAACCAAGGGCCCTTTTTGACCGCAAGCAGACAAAGCCACCGCACAAATCCCAAGGATATGCGCAAGGACTAAAATTCGAGAAACTTTGTACATGTTACGGATTGTAATGACCGACCTTGAATTTCTGGACACCGCCGAGCACCTTTTGTCTCGCATTGAGGCCAGTTGCGATCGCATCAATGACGAAACCGATGCCGACATTGATAATCAGCGGGTGGGCGGCATGATCACCGTGACCTTTGCCAACCGGTCGCAAATCATTGTCAATTTGCAAAAGCCTTTGCATGAAGTATGGATGGCGGCCAAGTCAGGCGGCTACCACTTCAAGTACAAAGACGGGCAGTGGCTGGACACCAAGGGTGAGGGAGAGTTCTTTGCAAACCTGTCGCGCTTTGGGTCGGCGCAGTCAGGATTGAACCTGGACTTTTGAAGACCTTGGCGTCTTTAATTGCGGAAAAAATCCATAATTTTTTTCCGCTCCTCGACTTCAGGGAGTGCGCCAGCTTTGTCGCTGCCCAAGCCCAAGCTGGTCACACCACCGCCTTTGGCGTATTCATCAAAGTACCATTCCCCATTGGCATACAAGACACCTTCAGGCGCGATGGCGTCCATGATGGGCATATTTTTGAGGGCGGTTTCCATGAAACTGATCCATACGGGAAGGCTCAGCCCACCGCCTGTTTCACGATCGCCCAACTTGCGGGGCGCGTCATAACCAATCCAAACCACTGCCGCTAAGTTGCGGTGATAACCGGCAAACCAAGCGTCCATGGAGTCGTTGGTGGTTCCTGTTTTGCCGTAAATGTCATCGCGCTTTAAAGCAACACGGGCCTTGGCAGCCGTGCCTGAGCGTGTCACTTCTTGCAACAAACTGGTCATTACAAAAGCATTGCGAGGCGTGATGGCACGATTGACTTCGTCCATGGGTGCGGCGGGTGAGTCCACCAAAATTTTGCCTTTGTGATCGGTGACCCTGGTGATCATGTGAGGCTGAACGCGAATGCCGCCGTTGGCAAATACCGAGTAACCCGTCACCATTTGCATGGGGGTGACCGAACCGGCGCCCAAGGCCATGGTGAGATAGGCGGGATGCTTGTCTTCATCAAATCCAAATTTGCTGACCCATTCCTGTGCATTGCGAGTGCCCACGGCCTGCAAGATGCGAATGGAAATCATGTTTTTGGATTTCGCCAGGCCCTTGCGCAGGGTCATCGGACCCTCAAAAGTTCCGTCATAGTTTTTGGGTTCCCAGGGCTGCCCCCCTGTGACGCTGGCATCAAAGAACAAAGGCGAATCGTTGATCACGGTGGCGGGTGTGAAACCTTTTTCCAGAGCAGCTGAATAAATGAAGGGCTTGAAACTGGAGCCAGGCTGGCGCCACGCTTGAATCACATGATTGAATTTGTTTTTAGCAAAATCAAAGCCCCCGACCAATGCTTTGACAGAACCATCTTGCGGGTTGATGGCCACGAAGGCACCTTCAACTTCGGGCAGTTGTGTAATTTCCCAAGTGCCTTTGGGAGTTTGCACGATTCGAATCACTGCGCCCCGTTTGATTTTGATGTTGGGACCCGCTTTATCGGAAAGGCCTGATTGCGCGGGCTTCAAGCCATCGCCGGTGATTTCAATTTGCTCGGCGTTTTGACGAACAGCCACAATTTTCTTGGGGCTGGCTTCTAATACCACCGCAGACATGACGTCGCCATTGTCGGGATGGTCGTCTAAGACTTCGTCGATCGCTTCTTCCATCTCTTTGCTATTTGCCGACAATGTGATGAACTTCTCCGGCCCGCGATAGACCTGCCGACGTTCGAAGTCCATGATGCCCTGGCGCAAAGCTTGATAGGCCGCGATTTGCTCTGAAGACTGCAATGTGGTGTAAACATTGAGACCACGTGTGTAGGTCTCTTGGCCATATTGCGCAAACATGAGTTGGCGAACAGTTTCTGCCACGTACTCCGCATGGATTCGGCTCTTGTCGTTGTTCTGACGAATTTTCAAAGGCTCTGCTTTGGCTTCCAGAGCTTGTTTGGCGGTAATGAAGCCATTTTCTTCCATGCGCTCAATGATGTAGAGCTGCCGCGAACGAGCACGCTTCGGATTGCTGATGGGGTTGTAAGCGGAAGGCGCTTTGGGCAAACCCGCCAGCATGGCGGCTTCAGCAATGGAGATGTCTTGAAGCGGTTTGCCAAAATAAGTTTCAGAAGCGGAAGCAAAGCCATAGGCGCGGTTGCCTAAGAAAATTTGATTCATGTAAATTTCAAGAATCTGATCTTTGGAGAGCAGGTGCTCGAGTTTGAAGGTCAGCAAAATTTCATAAATTTTGCGGGTGTAGGTTTTCTCAGTAGACAAATAAACATTGCGCGCCACCTGCATGGTGATGGTGGAGGCGCCTTGACTTTTGCGTTTCCCTAAGTTGGCGATGCCCGCGCGAACCAGGCCCAAATAATCCAAACCGCCATGCTGGTAAAAGCGTGCATCCTCAATGGACAACACAGCATCTTTCATGACTTGCGGAATTTCTTTGATGGGGGTGAGGTTACGTCGCTCTTCGCCAAATTCACCAATGAGTGCGCCATCGACGGTGTAGATGCGCAATGGCAATTTAGGTCTGTAATCCGCCAAGTCTGAAGTGTCCGGCAGTTGGGGGTAGGCCATGACCATGGCCACGCCCACCACCATCAAGATCGAAAGTAATCCTGCCGCGACCAAGCCAGCGGCCCAAAAGCACACACGCAAAGCCCAGTGCAGTCGAGGTGCTTCTTCTAATTCACGTTGTTCAAACGGCGAGGACGATTTCTTTTTTGACATGGATGAAGCGGGAAAACCCGCTGACCGCATTATAAAAACTGCTGGGCAAATGGCGGAATTTGTAGGTTGCGCAAAGCAACTGGATTGTCAGGAATTGTAGTCTTTTCAATGCGATAGGAGAGGTTCAATGAGGACTTCCTTGGCCCCTAGTGAAAGTTCACCCTTGAGCTCCTTGAAGAAGTCATGGCATTCGCCATTAAACAAGCTATTTTTAAAGCCCCAGCTTGAGTTGGCAGTTTGGCAATTGCCTGAAACAGCTTCGGCCGTGACTTGGCGGGTGATGGCATCTGAGGCGGAATGGCAAAGTGATCAAAAAGGCGAGGAATTGTCTGAAATCATTGGTTTTTCAATGTCGCCACGGTTCATGGCTTGGCATGAAATGAGCGTACCGTCGCGAAAAAAATTGAAAGGTATTCACACAAGCTTGTACTTGCCAGATGAAGGATTCAATACATTTCGGGTGCCCTGTATGGCCGCATGGAACGCCAAAGACATTGAAGCTGAATGTTGGCTGGAAGCCAGTTCCCGATTGGAATGCCCCGTGTCTCAACTGGCCATGGACTATGAAGTGCGAATCGCTGAAGGCCAGCAGTTGATGGCCGAAGTTTTGGTGTGTCAGTTGGATGTGGTTCGGCGTTCAGTTTTACTTTTCAGTAGCATCGGCTTGAACATTGATGTGATTTCAAACCAATCGCGGCGTCCTGCTCATGCAGGACTTTGAATTTGCCCTGCTTGAGATTTCAACATGTTAAACGTCCTTCGTTCTTCAAGATCGCCTCGGCACATCAGGTTGGAGGGGGGTATTGCCATCGGACTGGGCATCGTGATGAGCTTGCTATGGATGGCTTTGCAAGAACAAGGTGCAAGTGAAAAAATCAGTGCATTGAAAATTCAAAAAACAGCATGGCAACAACAAATTCTCATACCCTCTGTCAGCGCCTCACAAGTGGAGGGCTTGCTTTTCAGTATCGATCAGGAAAAATTGCGAATTGCCGCATTGGAAAAAAATCAGACACTGCGAAATGATTTGACGGAAGTTCAAGCCTTGTTGTTTGCCAAAACATACCAAGGCCGATCATCGCCAGTGAAATTACAGAGCTTGCGATGGCAAGAAGGTAATTTTGAATGGGAGGGTGTTTCCTTGGAGCCTCTGGTGCTGCAGGGTCTGCTGCAAGAGGTGTCTCACTTCCCACGATGGCAAACCTTGCCCACGGTGGTGCAAATTCTAAACAAGCCCGTCAGCGCTGGGCTGCCAACCCAACCGTATGTCGCATTCAAATTGGAGGGGCGGCTTGAATCTGATGTTTTGCCCATGCCCATGCCCTTGCTCTTGCCTAAGCCTAATCCTGCGCCCATGCCAAAGCCCTCGTCTCTGCTTCGGAAATTGCCATGAGTGAGCTGGTTTTTGTTGATGTCTTGTTGGCGCCGCTTCGGGTTAAATTGTTGAAGTGGTTTCCCGTCTTGGCTTTGCAGTGGCGCAATGGTATTTTCTTTGAGCCGCTTTGGACAAGGGCTTGTGCCAGCATGGCCTTAACGGGATTGGCCGCCATTGGCGTGATTGCAGCTGCCAGCCTGTTAACTTTGACAGGCGCTTACATCAGTCAAGACAACAGGCGCAGTGAGTTAGCGCAAGACCTTGAGGCATTAAGGCGTCAAGCCGTGTTGTTGCAATCTGAACAAGCCAGCCGACAGGCTGTGCTTCAAAAAAATCAATCGGTCTTGCGTGAATTGGAGGAAAAATCTGGCGATTTGCTTGTCCATTGGCCAAACTCTGCACTCAGAATGCCCTTGCTAAGTCAGCTCCAAGGACTGGCTGTTCAGCGAGATTTACAGCTGGTGAAAATACAAGCTTCGTCATTGCCAGATGAAATGGGTTTTGAAAGTTCTGCCGTTCGATTTCATCTCAAGGGCACGGCGTTGGCGACCTACGGCTACTGGCAAACTCTGAATCATGTTTTTTCAAATGGCAGTTGGAAAAGATTGTCATGGGAGCTGGGCCCCGACGGACTTTTCTCTTTCGAGGCGCAATTGAATTTGTGGTGGGATTCGCAAGATGCCTACACCGATACGGGGGTCGCCGTGCGATGGAACGATGCATTGACGCACGCGCCCAATGTCACAGCGTCTCCTGAGGTTGGTGAGAGCCTGCCCATGCATCACGTATTTCCAAATCAGAGTCATGCGCAAATGCGGATGGTTGGATTCGCAAAATTTGACACGGACAAGCCGTCCAACATTCCCAAGGTTTGGGCGCTTGTGAAATCGGGCCATCAAGTATTACCAGTGCAGACAGGGCAACTTGTTGGCATTGAAAAATTGAGGGTTCAACGGGTCGATGCACAGGGACTTTGGTTGGCCACTCAAAGTGATCATCCGCAAACCCTCGTGATATGGGAAGCGCCAAAACCATGACCTTCATTCAAAGACTCTTTTTTTTCATGGTGTGCATGGGGGTGCTGAATTGTTCAACCAACGCATGGGCAACCGAGCCTGCAGAAAAAATGAAGTGGAACTTTCAAAACATCGAAGTGAAAGCCTTGCTTCAATCCTTGGCTGAAATTGGCAAGCAAAACTTAATCGTCGCCGATGGTGTTGCAGGACAAGTCAGTCTGCACCTGAATGACATGACTTGGCGAGAAGCACTAGAGGTTGTTGTCACTTCAAGGGGCTTGGTCGTGACGCCTAAGGAGGGTGTTTTGTGGATCACGTCGCGCAATGTCGCGGCAGAAAATTTACAAACCGTTGCCGTTGCCTTGAAATACGCCAAAGCGGCGGATGTTGCGCAGCGACTTCAGGCGGCCTCTGCTGGCAGCGCCGGCGCACCGCGCTGGATGAGTCCGCGAGGCTTGGTCATGGCCGAGCCTCGAACCAATCAGTTGTTTTTATTGGACACGCCTGTATTTCTCAAACAACTGCTTGATGTGATTCAACGACTGGATGTTCCCGTCAGGCAAGTCATGATTGAAGCGAAAATTGTGGAAGCCGAGGAGCAATTTGGAAAGTCATTGGGGGTTCGCCTTGGCGGGGCGTTTGCATCGACCTTTGCAGCGCCTTTTTCATCACAATCTGGCCCGGTCAACTGGGGCTTGGGAGCTCAGGGCTTGGCAACCAGCGCTGGCGTCCAACCCGGCTTTATGTTGAATTTGCCTGCAGGCGCTGCGGGGCAGAACCTTTACGCGCCACCCAGTTTTGCGGTGTCTCTCTTCAATGCGGCCGCGAATCAATTTCTAAACCTTGAAATATCAGCGCTCGAGGCGGATGGCAAAGGCAAGGTGGTGGCCAGCCCCCGTGGGTCACGGCCGATCAAACCAAAGCCTTGATTGAGCAGGGCACCGAATTACCTTACCAAGTTAGCAATGGCAATGGGGCAGCTTCGATTTCCTTTCGAAAAGCCAATTTAAAGTTGGAAGTGACGCCTCAAATTACCCCAGAAGGCGCGGTGGTGCTGGAGCTAGACATCGCCAAAGACAGCGTCGGACAAATCACCACGGCGGGCTATGCCATCAACACCAAACACGTTAAAACGCAAGTGCTGGTGGACAACGGCGGCACCGTGGTCATTGGTGGAATTTTGGAGGCAGCTGACAAAGAGGATGTGTCACAAGTGCCTTGGTTGGGCCAGTTGCCTGGGCTGGGGTGGTTGTTTAAAAGTCAACAATTCACCCAAAGAAAAACCGAAATGTTGATTTTTGTAACCCCTAGAGTGCTGGCGGACACGATGCCGATGGCTGCCTCGAATACACTTAGAGACTCATTCGTTCCTTAAATTTCTTCTTTTGCTCATTATTTTTGTTGGCCTTCCAGGATCTGGCAAAACGACCATCGGCAGACAGATGGGGCGTCGCCTTGGCCTGCCTTTCTTAGATTCAGACAGCGTCATTGAGCAGCGCTTGGGTTGTTCCATTCGTGAATTCTTTGATCGCGAAGGAGAAGAGCGTTTTCGCGATATTGAGCAAAACGTTTTAGACGACCTGAGTAAATATCACCATGGCGTTTTGTCAACGGGTGGTGGATCTGTTTTGCGTGAGGCCAATCGTCAGCATTTGCATGCGCGAGGCAAGGTGGTTTATCTACGTTCATCACCCGAAGAAGTTTTTCGGCGGCTGAAGCACGACATGCAAAGGCCATTGCTTCAAGTGAGTGACCCCTTGGAGCGCTTGGAAAATCTTTTTAATTCTCGCGACCCTCTGTACAGAGAGGTTGCCCATTATGTGTTTGACACGGGCCGTCCCAGTATCAACAAGTTGCTCAATGCCATCATTGCAGCGCTTGAACTTGACGGCTTCGACTCGCATGTTCCCCACCATCCACCCAACAGGCCATGACAATCGCAAATACCATTTCAGAGATCGTTCGCATTGACTTGGGTGATCGTAGCTATGACATCGTCATTGGCGAAAATTTACTCGGACAAGCTAGCAGCTACCTTCATTTGCCCAAGGCTTCAGCGGCGCTGATTGTGAGCAACACCACCGTGGCGCCCTTGTATGAAGCGGCACTGAAACAAGCGTTGTCCGAACACTTTAAAGTGATTCATACCGTGCATTTGCCAGATGGTGAAGCACATAAAGATTGGGTGACGCTCAATTCAGTCTTTGACACACTGCTGGCGCATGCATGTGATCGTCAAACAATGCTCTTTGCTTTGGGCGGCGGTGTGGTGGGCGACATGGCGGGCTTTGCAGCCGCTAGCTTTATGCGCGGTGTCCCATTTGTGCAGGTGCCCACCACTTTGTTGGCGCAGGTCGACTCCTCAGTGGGTGGTAAAACTGCCATCAATCACCCCATGGGTAAAAACATGATTGGGGCTTTCTATCAACCGCAGCGGGTGGTGTGTGATCTCTCTGTGTTGAAAACTTTACCGCCTCGAGAAGTCAGTGCAGGGTTGGCTGAGATCATCAAATACGGGCCCATTGCCGACATGGCATTTTTCGACTGGATTGAAACCAACATTGACGCGCTGATGGCTTGTGAACCCCAAGCCCTGGCCTATGCCGTGCGTAAAAGTTGTGAAATTAAGGCCCACGTGGTGGGACAAGATGAGCGTGAAGCAGGTTTGCGCGCTATTTTGAATTTCGGCCACACGTTTGGCCATGCCATCGAGGCCGGCTTGGGTTATGGTGAATGGCTGCATGGGGAGGCGGTTGGCTGTGGCATGGTCATGGCGGCCCACCTGTCTGAGGCACTGGGCTTCATTGACGCCGCATTTGTCAAGCGATTAACAGGTCTGATTGAACGTGCAGGGCTGCCCGTGAAGGGGCCTTTGCTCAATGCGACCGACAACGCTGGCAAATACTTAGCGCTCATGTTGCATGACAAAAAATCGGTGGCGGGCGACATCAAGTTTGTACTGATTGAAGGCCCAGGCAGGGCGCGCGTGAGTGTCGCGCCTGAGGCCACGGTGCGCGCCGTGATCGATCGCTGCTGTGCTTGAAGTCTACGCATGTCATCCTGAAAATTCTCGTGGCCGTCGGCATGCAGAAGCACCCGCACCTACGCGCAACGATTTTCAGCGCGACCGCGATCGCATTGTTCACTCGACAGCATTTCGTCGCTTGGTTTATAAAACACAAGTTTTTTTGAATCACGAAGGCGATTTATTTCGCACGCGGTTAACGCACTCCTTAGAGGTTGCGCAGTTGGCGCGATCCATTGCCCGTTCCTTGGGGTTGAATGAGGACTTGGTTGAAGCCGTCGCATTGGCGCACGATTTGGGGCACACCCCGTTTGGCCATGCTGGCCAAGATGCCCTCAATGAATGCATGAAAGAATTGGGTGGCTTCGAACATAATTTACAAAGTTTGCGTGTGGTTGACCAGTTGGAAGAGCGCTATCCAAATTTTGATGGTTTGAATTTAACTTTCGAAACACGCGAAGGCATTTTGAAACACTGCGCACAACGAAATGCACTGATCATAGAAGCGCAAGAACCAGGTGGCGTTGCCAATCGATTTTTGAATGGCACACAACCCAGTTTGGAAGCACAGTTGTGCAACCTGGCAGATGCGATTGCTTACAACGCACACGACATTGATGATGGTGTTCGATCGGGTTTGTTGACGCTTGCTCAATTGGAGGAGGTGCCGCTGTTTGTTCACTACAAATCCATCACATTGAGCTTGCATCCCGCGTTGTCAGAGGCTTCAAAATCCCGACGCTTGTTGTATGAAACCATTCGCCGCATGCTGAGTGATCAGGTCTATGATGTGATCGATGTGACGCGGTCTAACTTGAACCAGCATCGGCCTCGAAGTGCAGATGAAGCGCGCAAGGCCGGCGCTTTGGTGGCATTTAGCAATGCCATGGCGGCCAGCGTCCAAGAGATGAAATCTTTTTTGTTCAAACATCTCTACCGCCACCCGCAGGTCATGGAAACCACTGACAACGCACAAACAGTGGTGCGTGAATTGTTTCATGCGTACCTGGCCAGGCCGCAGGAAATGTCTTCAGACTTTGCGGCTCGTGAAGAGACTCCGCGCGCTGTGGCGGATTACATTGCGGGCATGACCGATCGCTATGCAGCGCGTGAGCACGAGCGCTTAACAGGTCGCCGATTGTTTGCATGAGTACTGACAAATCGATAAATTCAGCGGCGTCTCTTTGGGCGCCTTATGCGCTGATTTTTTCTGGTGTTGTCGCTGCCTTGCAAATTGGCAAATTACCTCCCGCATTGCCTTCTCTGAGCCTCGCGTTGAATTTAACCCTGACACAAGCAGGCTTTTTGTTGTCGTTCATTCAATTGGCCGGAATGACACTGGCCTTGGCAATTGGACTGTCGGCGGATGGGTTTGGCCTCAAGCGAAGCATGTGCTTTGGGTTGGTGCTGCTGGGAATTGCCAGTGCCATGGGAGCGATGTCTGACAGTGCAACGGGCTTGATGTTTTGGCGCATCGTCGAAGGCTTTGGATTCTTGTGGGTCGTGTTGCCCGCACCCGCTCTGCTGCGACGGCATGTTCACCCTCAAAACTTGCGTCAGTTGCTGGGCTATTGGGGGGCTTACATGCCTGCCGGTACAGCACTTACTTTGTTGCTCGGCCCTTTGTGGTTGCCTCAATGGGGGTGGCGTTCATGGTGGATTTTGTTTGCAGTTTTGTCTTGGGCCATGGCGATCATTTTATGGCGTGTGGTGCCGTCTGAATTTGCTTCGCATTCATTGAACGATGCCGCCGCTGCGCACAATGTCGAGCCTGTTGCGAATACAGATCAGACGACTTGGCAGCAGAGACTGCGTGAAACGCTCACAGCGCCTGGCCCCTGGTTGGTGACACTTTGCTTTGGCATGTATTCTGGGCAATGGCTTGCTGTCGTGGGTTTTCTGCCATCGATTTATACCCAAGTGGGCCTATCGGGCGGTACCTTGGGTGCTTTGACTGCGTTTGTGGCAGCCGTCAATATGGTTGGCAACATGATGTCGGGCCGGTTGTTGCAAAAAGGTGTTCATCCCAGTCTGCTGCTGATTTTTGGATTCGCGGCCATGAGCTTGGGTGCATTCTTGGCATTTGCAGAATTCACGGTGGCACTCCCTTGGTTGCGGTACATGGGGATGTTGTTGTTTTCTAGTTGCGGGGGTCTGATTCCCGGTACCTTGTTTTATTTGGCAGTGCGTTTGACACCTCACGAAAGAAACGTTTCAACCACGGTCGGCTGGATGCAACAAGGCTCGGCAGCAGGACAATTTGCGGGTCCCCCCATGGTGGCTTTGTTGGCCACGTGGGTGGGCGGCTGGCAGTGGACATGGATGGCAACCGGCTTGTGTTGCGCATTGGGTGGCGTGTTGTCTATGATGATTGCACAAAATTTGAACCGACAAACTTCTGCCGCATGACACCCATGTCCTCGCCATTTCCGCCGATCAATACAGGGGCCTTAGCCGCTTCCGCCGCTTCCGCCGCCGCAGAGTCTGAAGCGGTGCGTGTCATGGTGCAGGACACCGTGGGTTGGCTTGAGCGCGCAGTGATTGGTTTGAACTTGTGCCCGTTTGCCAAAGCTGTTCATGTCAAAGGACAGGTTCATTGTGTGGTGAGTGCCGCTCAGAACTTGAACGAGTTGAGAGAAGATTTACTCAAAGAGTTGAAAGAGCTGGTGGCACTGGAAGCTTCGGTGCGTGACACCACCTTGCTGGTGATTCAAAACTTATTGCAAAGTTTTGACGACTACAACGATTTTCTGAATGTGGCCGATGCTTGTTTGTGCGATTTGGATTTAGAGGGTGAAATTCAAATTGCCAGTTTTCATCCGCAGTATCGGTTCGCCGGTACCGATGAAAACGACATCACCAATTACACCAATCGATCGCCTTATCCCACTTTGCATTTGATAAGGGAGGCCAGCATTGACCGTGCGGTGGCTGCCTTTCCTGATGCGGAGGCTATTTTTGAAGTCAACATGGCAACTCTCCAACAATTGGGCTTAGAGGGTTGGCAAGCTTTGGGGGTGGAGGCTTCTTTGCCGCAGAATGATGCAGATGAAAAAAAATCCAGTTAAGTCAAAACCCACAGACACCCAGCCACCCGATTTGGACCTGCGACCTGGGCAATCGCTTGAGTTGCTCAAAGAACTGCACATCCTCACGCGTGAGGGCAAACTGAATCAAGACTCTCGTCGGAAATTGAAACAGGTGCTGCACTTGTTTCAATTCATTGAAAAATTACTGAAAGAACTGTCTGAAGAAGATGCGGCAAAGTCTTCAAGGGAAACGACGGAAGTTGAGAAGAGTGCTGGCATGACCTCGCAAGGGCTCAGTTTGGCCGATCATGGTGCTGGCAAGTCTTATCTCGGATTCATCGTTTACGACTTGTTCTTCAAAGGTTTGGCAGAAGGCCATATTTACGGCATTGAAACACGTTCGGAATTGGTCGAGGCTTCACGCGCGTTGGCAAAGCGTTTGGATTTTTTGCGCATGACTTTTTTGAACACCTCGGTGGCAGAGTCTTCCCTGTCTGATCTCATGCCATCGCAAATCGATGTGGTTACAGCGCTGCACGCTTGCGACACCGCCACCGATGACGCCATTGCCTTTGGACTTCAGAAAAAGGCCCGCGCCATGGTCTTGGTGCCTTGTTGCCAAGCTGAGGTGGCTGCCAAGTTGCGCCACAACAAGGCGCTCAACTTGTCGCGCACCCCACTGGCCGAACTCTGGCGACACCCGCTGCACACCCGAGAAATTGGCAGCCAACTCACCAACGTATTGCGCTGCCTCTACCTCGAATCCAAAGGCTACGCCGTGACAGTCACCGAGCTGGTCGGCTGGGAACACAGCATGAAAAACGAACTCATCCTGGCCCGCTACACAGGCCGTCCCAAAGCCAATGCCGCCGACCACCTCCAAGCCCTCCTGACCGAATTCGGCCTCACCGAATCCCTTGCATCGCGTTACCCTTAATTGGGGTCAGATCAACATTAATTTCTTTCGGGTTAGCATTCAGACATGGCCCGTCATCCCCGTTTAGCCCTTCCAGGTTACCCGCACCATGTGATTCAGCGGGGGAATAACCGCCAGCCCATCGTGCAGGACGAGAGCGATCGTAAGATGCTTTACAGCCTGTGGCTAGAAGAGTCGCAGCGGCACAAAGTGGCCGTGAATGCTTACGTGTTGCTAGACAACCACTTTCACATGTTGCTCACGCCCCCCAGCGAGGAGGCGATGTCATTGATGATGCAGTCCGTGGGGAGGACCTATGTGCGTTACTTCAACAATCGCCACCACAGAAGCGGCACGCTCTGGGAGGGGCGCTACAAATCTTCGCTGGTTGATTCTGAAGCCTATCTGCTGACATGCATGGCTTACATTGACTTGAACCCAGTGAGAGCAGGAGTTTCCGATTCGGCGGAGGCTTTTAACTGGTCAAGCTACAAGCACCTGATTGGTCAAAAAATCGATAAGTTGGTGACGCCGCACGCCCTTTATTGGGCTCTGGGTAACACGCCCTTTGCACGAGAGGCCGCCTATGCGGAGTTTGTTGCGGGCGGTTTGTCTGCCGCGATTGAAAAAGATTTGACGGAGTCAGCCTTGAAGGGGCGGGTTGTGGGCCGCCCTGAATTTCTAAAGTCTTTGCAAAAGACCACGCAACGTCAAATCCTGCCGCAAAAAGCCGGCAGACCTTTTAATAAGCCCCCAAAAGCTTGAATTCAGCCTAAATGAGGCTTTAAATAATTACTTTTGTATTAAATTTGATCTGTCCCCAATTAATTGACTTTTAAAAATATTCAAAATTAATGTTGATCTGACCCCAATTAATTTTCTTGGCATTTTTGGTGCGATGCAATATGCTCTCATTCCCGCGAAATATCTCTAGGAGTGCGCCATGACTTCGGCTGCCGAAAAATTAGCTTTGCAACAAACGGGTCTATACGACCCTTCTCAAGAACACGACGCTTGTGGTGTGGGCTTTGTGGCCCATATCAAAGGCGCCAAAACGCATGCCATCGTGACGCAGGCTTTGAAGATTCTTGAAAACTTGGACCACCGGGGTGCAGTAGGTGCCGACAAGTTGATGGGCGATGGTGCTGGCATCTTGATTCAGTTGCCAGATGCACTTTATAGAGAAGAGATGGCCAAGCAAGGCGTGAATTTGCCTGCGCAAGGCGAGTACGGTGTGGGCATGGTGTTCTTGCCTAAAGAACATGCGTCACGCATGGCTTGCGAACAAGAACTTGAGCGCGCTGTCAAAGCCGAAGGCCAAGTGCTGATTGGCTGGCGCGATGTGCCGGTCAACCGCGACATGCCCATGTCGCCCACCGTGCGTGAAAAAGAGCCTGTGCTCAAGCAGATCTTCATTGGCCGTGGTGCCGATGTGATTGTGCAAGACGCATTGGAGCGCAAGCTTTACGTCATTCGCAAAACAGCCAGTGCTGCCATTCAAAACTTGAAGCTGAAACACAGCAACGAGTACTACATCCCCAGCATGTCAAGCCGCACCGTGGTTTACAAAGGCTTGCTGTTGGCCGATCAAGTGGGCACCTACTACCTAGACCTGCAAGACGAGCGCTGTGTCTCTGCACTGGGCTTGGTGCACCAACGTTTCTCTACCAATACTTTTCCAGAGTGGCCCTTGGCGCACCCCTACAGGTATGTCGCGCACAACGGTGAGATCAACACCGTCAAAGGCAACTACAACTGGATGAAGGCGCGTGAAGGCGTGATGTCTTCCCCTGTGCTTGGCCAAGACTTGCAAAAACTCTATCCCATCAGCTTTGCTGGCCAATCCGACACGGCCACTTTTGACAACTGTTTAGAGTTGCTCACCATGGCCGGTTACCCCATCAGCCAAGCCGTGATGATGATGATTC